>CALMQI010000332.1 GCA_937871935.1 uncultured Burkholderiales bacterium | reverse complement strand
GGACGACGCTTCAACTTGGGGCTGACCTCGTTGACCTCGCGGACGGCGAGGACGCAGACGAGATCGAGGATCTCAGTCGCCGCCTCGGCTTCATCCAGCACGTCGATGAGCCGGACCGCCTCCGTAGCTACCGCGACGTTCGCCGCCGCGATCGAGCGCCGGGACGGTGGTGGTTCCAGCGACGAGCAGGGTCTGCGCGACCTCGGCCAGGTTCGGGCGTTCCTCGGCGGGCCGGTGGTGCCGACGATGTTCGATCTGCCAGTGGCGCCGCTCTATATCGCCGTCGTCTATTTCATTCATCCCGATCTCGGCCTGATCACGCTCGCCGGTGGCGTCGTGTTGGGGCTGCTGGCGCTGTTCAACCAGATGCTGACGAAGCGGCCGCTCGCGAAGTAGCCGGCGCCGAGGTCCAGGGTCGCGTGACGGCTGATCGTCCAGATCACGAGCAGGTCGATGCCGTCCCCGACATGGCGCGCCTGGCTCGTGCCGGCGTTGCGGATCAATCCCCCGCCCGCCCCATAGACACCGTCGCGTTCGCTGGTGCGCCATTGGGAGTTGAGCGCAATGCGGGCCTTCACTGCGGGCGAGACGCTGAACGCCGCTGCCACGCGCAGGTGGGTCATGTTCGCTGCCGACACGTTGAAGCCGTCGTCCACCGCACCGCCGCGCGGGAGCAGGGAATTGAACGTCTGTAGCGCGGGATCACCCGCGTCGCGGTCGCCGCTCGCCGCGCTCGCGCGCAACGAGACACGGGGCTGAAGCGACGCCGCGTTCCATGTGTAGCCCGTCTCGCTGGCAATCGCCCACGCCTTGATCGATGCCGCGCCGAACCGCCCCCATTGCACACTCACTTCATGGTCGTGATCCCAGGCAGCGCTGCGTCCGAACAGGCGTGCGCCGAGGGTCTGGCGATGCTCGGCCGATGCCCCCTGCTGGAAGCGGGCGCTTTCGCGATTTGCGCCGATGTAGTAGACGTCGAGCAGCGCGGGTGCGATCGCCGGATGTGGGCCGGTCGCGTAGACGCCCCAATATGTCTGCGTGTCGATCGTGCCGTCGTCGAACGCGCCGCGGTCGATCGCGACCGGGCGGAACACGAACGCATCGGCGCGCCAATCTCCGACCGGGGATGACAGGCGCACGGCATCGAAATTGCCGCGCACATTGGGGCCGTTGCGCGGGAAGATCCTGCGCCCGGAGCCGTAAAGAAACTCCTGGCGTCCGACGCGCAGCACGGTGGCCGATGTCGACCCGATGTCGACGAAGGCCTGATGCACATCGGCGTGATCCACGTCAGTGCCCAGCGGCCCCGGCTCGCGCCCATGCTGAGTGTTGCTCTTCAACTCCGCGAACAGCCGGAACTGGCTCGACACGCGCAGGCCTGCGTGGACGTGATAGCGCTCGAGCAGCACGTTGTGGTTGTCACCGCCCTCGTTGCCGAAGCTCAAATTGCGTGCATTGATCAGCTGCAGGCGTGCATCGCCGCCGAACGTGAGGAACGACTCGCCGGTCCTGCCCAGCGCGATGTGCTTGACCCCGTCCCACGGGTCGGACAGGCAGGCGGGGTCGCGCAGCGATTGAAAGTCCTCGAGATAGCGCAGGAACCGATATGTCGGCTGCGCCGATGTGCACCCTGTTTGCCCGGTTGCAGGTGGCGGCGTCTGGGCGGTGGCACCGCCGCAAAGCGCGGCTGCTGCAAGCAAAGCCGACCGCGCGCGCGTTTCAGTTCCGATCGCCGTCCATGCAGCCATGATGTGCTCCGTCAGTCGTGACGCGCGACGCTACCCGGCCCCACGTGCATCGCGGGCACGATGCGACGGCAGCGCCGTGTCGCGGACGAACACGCCAAATCGACGGGCGAATGCGCCGCGGTCACATCTGCCTGAACAGCTGCTCGTGCGCTTCGCTGACGGGGAGCTTCTCGCTGCGCGTCTTCAGCCTCAGGCTGACGCGGCCGCGAAAGTCGCGCGAGACGCCGGCAATGGCGTTCGCGTTGACGATGGTCGAGCGGTGGATCTGCCAGAAGCAGCCCGGGTCGAGCTGCTCCTGCAGCTCTTTCAGCGGGCGCCGGATCAACGCCTCGCCGTCGGGCAACACGACACGGGTGTACTTGGTGTCGGATTGGAAGTAGCACACCTCCTCGACGGTGATCACCCGCACCTCGTTGCCGAGCGAGGCGTTGATCCAGCGCAGATGCTGATTCGCCGGCGCCGCGTTGGCGAGTTCGCGCAACACACCGTCGAGCGCCGGTGGCTCGGTACCCAGGCGCTGCTTCACGCGCTGCACCGCCAGCGCTAGGCGCGCCGCGTCGTAGGGCTTGAGCACGTAATCGACCGCACCTTGTTCGAACGCCGCCACGGCATGCGCGTCATAGGCGGTCACGAACACGACGTGACAGCGCCCCTCGGCCTGGCGTGCCACCTCGATGCCGGTGAGCCCGGGCATCTGGATATCGAGGAATACAACGTCGGGCTTGAGACGTTTGAGCAAGAACAGCGCCTCGATTCCATTGCTCGCCTGCGCCACGATCTTCAGTTCGGGCCAAAGTGCTTCCAGATGTGCACGCAACTCGTCGCGCAGCACGGCTTCGTCTTCAGCAATCAGTGCGGAGGGTGTTTTCATGGCGACCTCACAAGGCCCGGGAGCCCGATCGTGGAATCATGTGTGCCGGCGGCGGGCGGGGCAGGAGCCAACGCTTCGATCGGCAGCTCCAGCATCAACGCCGGTGCACCGCTGGCCCCTGCTTCGCTCAGGTCGAGCGTCCATGCCTCGCCGTATTGCGCACGCAGACCGACGCGCAAGCGATAGGCGAGCTCGGCTGGCAGCCAACCTGCCTCGACCGGGCCGTCGATCGACAGCCTGATTCGCTGCGTCTCGCGCCGCACGCTCAGGCCGCGGCCGGACAACCGGTCGAGCACCGGCAGCAGCAACAGCGGCGGAAACGGCAGCTCGGGCAGCGGCGCGTTGATGCAAATTTGCCAGCGCGCGCGCTGAGGGTCGAGCTCGGCCCGCAGTTGAACGTAGCTCTGCACGAGCGCGAGTTCCGCGGCCAGCGTCGAGCGGCCGCTGCGCACGCCCGGCATCGCGCCGCGCAGGAAACCGACGAGCTGATCGAGCAGGCCCTCGGCGGCGGCGGGGTCTTGCGCATAGCGGCGCTGCACCTCGGCCATCACGCGCAACAGCAGGTCCGGATCGACCTGGCCGCGCAGCGCCTGCAATTGCGCCTGGCTCAGCACGGTTTCGGTCTGGCTGCGTGCGATCTCGGCGTGGCCGAGCAGGCTGCGCGTTCGTTCGGCACGCATGACGAGCACGAGGACCAGCATGAACAGGCCGCCGTAGAACAGACACCCCCACGCGCCATAGGCGAATCTCGTCGCAAATGAGCGAGGCTTCTGGAACAGAGCCACCTCGGTGCCGACGTCGCCGAGAAGAACGCCGGCGGCAGCGAGGGCCAGCGCGACGGCCACCGTGGACAAAGCGAGTTTGGCGGTGCTCATGCGTGGCTCTGCAAACATCGCCAGGCAAGCCACGCCGAAAGTGCAGACGAGCCAGATGTCCGAGGTCTGAAGAGCGAACTCCAGCAACTGGCGCCAGCTCAGATCCCCCAGCGGCAATACGAACGATTCGAGCGCTTCGAAAGCCAGGCCCCAGAGCAACGCGTAGCCGAGCGCCCGGCGCCATGAGATCGGCGACCTTCGGCTCGCTGCACGTTCGGGCGCCGTCACGGCGCACCTCCGCCCTGCCGCTCGGGCAGCCGGATGCTGGCGCGAACACCGCTCGGCTGGTTGGTCTCGAGCACGAGCACGCCCTGCTCACCGTACAGCGTCTGCAGACGGGCACGAATGTTGGCCAGGCCGATTCCCGAGCCACCGAGCCCTGAAAAACCGACGCCCGTATCGGCGACGCTCACTTCGACGACGGCACCGAGCCGTCGTGCCTGTACGTGGACCGTGCCTCCGGCGGGCAGCGGAGCGATACCGTGCTTGATCGCGTTCTCGACCAGCGTGGCGATCGACAGCGGCGGGAACTCGACGCCACGAAGCTCTGCGGGTACATCGAAGCTCACCTGCAACCGGCCCGACATGCGCACCGCGACCACGCCCAGATAGGCCTGCACCAGATCGATCTCCTGCCCGAGCGTGGAACGCTCGTCGCGCAGCGTCGGCAGCGTGAGGCGCAGGTAGTCGAGAAAACTCGCGAGCAGCTGCGCGCCCTGGCCGGGCTCGGTGTGGTGCAGGCGGCGCACCGTGGCCAGCGTGTTGAACAGGAAGTGCGGCTCGATCTGGCTGCGCAGCGCCTGCAAGCGCGCCTGCGCGATCTGGCGCTCGGTCTGCGCGCGCCGCAGCTCGGTGGCCTGCACCGCGGCGTTGGCGTCGGCAGTGCGCCGCCAGAGAAAGAACATCGCCGCCACGCTGCCGGCGATGACGCACCAGCGCAACACGCGCCCGAATACCGAGCGGGCATCACCCGGGGCGCCGAGTGCGCCGAAGGCGACGAGCGCGACCTCGCCGACCGCGGCGCCGAAGACGATCGCGGCGCCGAGCAGAAGTGCGTGCCCGGCGGGCGTGCGGGCCGGCGCGCGCCCGGCGCCGATCAGCGCCAGCGCAATCGCGAGCGCGACCACGACGCGGTCGCGCACGACTTCCGACCAGCCAAGCAGCACCTCGTCGAGCGGCCAATTGCGCCAGACGAACGGCTGGAACAGGAACTGGGTGGACATCGCCACCGCGATCAGCACCGACCACGGCAGCACGGTGGCGGGCGGTAGGCGCCAAGCCTGGTGCGCGCCTGCGCTCGGCGCCGGCGCGTTGGCCCGCTTGGCTGACCGGCGTCGTGCCTTCAACGGCAGCGAAAGCATCGAGGCGCCTCCAGCCCGAACGATCGGGTACGACCACACCGGACCAGCTGCGCTCGCCTTGGCCATGGTAGCCCTCGCAGCGGCACGGTGTCGAGTGGCAGCCAAGGCGATTCGAGCATGGTGGTGATGGCGCTGCACGATAGCCGAGCGACGCCGTTCGGCGGCGCATTGCGACCAAGGCGGTCCAGGCGCGATGAAGGCCGCCAAAGCGGGCCCGAACCGCCAGGCGCAGGGCGGCTGGCCGGTGTGCGTTCGGGCGGTCCAGCACAGCTGACTGATCGACGCTGCCGGTGGAACAATGGGTGTTCCCATTGAGCAGCAGCTTCCACACAGGTTCACCGGAGACCCGCCATGTCACTGTCCCGCACCGCCTGGATCGTCGACGGCATCCGCACGCCCATCGGCCGCTACGGTGGCGCGCTGGCCGGCGTGCGCACCGACGACCTGGGCGCCATACCCATCCGCGCGCTGATGCAGCGCCACGCCGACCTCGACTGGTCGGCGCTCGACGACGTGATCTACGGCTGTGCCAACGGCGCCGGCGAGGACAACCGCAACGTCGCGCGCATGGCGTCGCTGCTGGCCGGGCTGCCGGTAGACGTGCCCGGCGCCACGGTGAACCGTTTGTGCGGCTCGGGGCTCGACGCGCTGGCGATGGCCGCGCGCACCATCGCCGCCGGCGAGGCCGAGCTGATGATCGCCGGCGGCGTGGAGAGCATGACGCGTGCGCCCTTCGTGATGGCCAAGGCCGACAGTGCGTTCTCGCGCAGCGTGACGGTCGAGGACACCACCATCGGCTGGCGCTTCGTCAACCCGCTGATGAAATCGCAGTACGGCGTCGACTCGATGCCCGAGACGGCCGAGAACGTGGCCGCCGATTTCAAGGTGTCGCGTGCCGACCAGGACGCCTTCGCGCTGCGTTCGCAGTCGCGCTGGCAGGCCGCGCACCAGGCCGGCTTCTTCGCGGGCGAGACGGTGCCCGTCACGCTGCCCGCCCGCAAGGGCGAGCCCGTGATCTTCAGCACCGACGAGCACCCGCGCGCCACCACGCTGGAGGCACTGGCCAAGCTGAAGGGCGTGGTCAGGCCTGACGGCACCGTCACCGCCGGCAACGCCAGCGGGGTGAACGACGGTTCGTGTGCACTGCTGATCGCCAGCGACGCGGCGCTCAAGCGCTACAACCTGAAGCCGCGCGCCCGCGTGGTGGGTGCCGCGGTGGCCGGCGTGGCGCCGCGCGTCATGGGCATCGGGCCGGCGCCGGCGACGCAGAAGCTGCTCAAGCGCCTGGGCTGGACGATGGGCCAGCTCGACGCGATCGAGCTCAATGAAGCCTTCGCCGCGCAAGGCCTTGCGGTGACGCGTCAGCTCGGGCTGGCCGACGACGACCCGCGTGTCAACCCGAACGGCGGCGCCATCGCCATCGGCCATCCGCTCGGCGCCAGCGGTGCGCGCCTGGCCTTGACGGCGTTGCGCCAGCTTGAAAGCAGCGGTGGCCAGCGGGCGCTGGCCACCATGTGCATCGGCGTCGGTCAGGGTATCGCGCTGGCCCTGGAGCGGGTTTGAGGTCAGCCGGGCTGTGCGCGGCCAAGCAAGACCGCCGCGCGCGAAGAATTGCCGTGTCGGATTGGTCAACACCGGCCACTGTGCGCGCAGGTTATGGCCGCGCCCGGCCGGCGCGCCGTCGACGTCGGCACACTGTGCGCTCGTATGCGCGAAACCAAGCCGTCCAGCGACGAAGCACCGACACCGGCGTCTGCCCTGCAGCGCTGGGTGCGGGCGTTGGGCGTCGTCGTCCGCCCGCAAGGAACGACGGGCGAACGCACGGCGTCGAGGGACGACTCCGGCGCCGCGCTCCCGCGCCGGGCCGATGGCCCGCGCCTGCCCCAGGTAGAACTGTCAGCGCTGCTCGATGCCGCGGCGGGCAGCCGCAAGACGCTGCGCCACCTGACGGCCGTGGAGAACGGCCTGAAGCGCAAGGACCCGACGGGCATGTTCCTGTTCCAGGCCGACCCGCAGCTGCTGCGGATCGCGCTGCGGCAGCTCGACGGGCTGTCACCGGCCACGCCGACGCGGGGCCTGTCGGCGCTGCGGGCGCGCATCGTGGCTGCGATCGCGGCACACGACAAGCGCGAGAAGACGCGCGAGATGCTGGCGCCGAGATCCGACCTGATGCAGGTCGGCAAGGTCGAGGTCGCCGAGATCGGCGCCTCCGACTTCGACCGGCTGTCGCAGCAGTGGCGGGGCCAGCAGCCCGACGCCTGATCTGTTGCCGGCTGCTGGCCGGCCCGCGCCCGCAGCTACGGGCGGTTCATTTCCGGGCCAGGCGGCCGATATCAGCCAAGCAGCGTCGTACCGCCCATGCCCAGCCCCCGACCCACCAAAGCAGCAAGGACACCGCGCATCGTCACGCCTGCTTGGCGGCGCTGCGTGCGCTGGCTGGGCCGGGTGGTGCGAACGCTCTTCGTGCACCAGTTGCGCGTACGGCGGGTCGACGGCCGGCTGGCCGTGCGGCTGGAGGACACGCCTCACGGTGCGCAGGCAGATGCCACGCCCGCGGCCGACGGCGCGCCGCAGGAACTCACGTGCCGCGAGCTCAGCGCGCTGCTCGATGCCACGCCCAAGAGCCGCGCGGCGCTGCGCGTGCTGGCGGCGGTGGAGCACGGCCTGAAGCACAAGGACCCCACGGGATTGTTTCTGTTCGAGCTGGCGCCGGCCCGGCTGCAGGTCGCGCTGCGCCAGCTCGACGGGCTGGCCCCGCCGCAACCCACCGGCGGGCTCGCGGCACTGCGAGAGCGCATCGCTGACGCGAGCGACGCGCACTCGAAACGTCAGCGCGAGCTGGAGATGCTGATGCCGCGATCTGACCTGATGCAAGGCCACAAGCTCGAGATCAGAGAAGCACGGCCGTCGGACTTCGACCGGGCCACCGAGCAGTGGCGCACCAAAGACCCTGCAGGCTGATCGCGCCGAGCTGAAGGCCCTTACGATCCGGGCTGGAGACAAACCGGAGTCGTGAGGTGTCAGCCATTCTTCAGAGCCACATCGCCGGCCACTGGCTCGGCGCCAAGCCCGCCACCCAACTGCGCAGCGCCGTCAATGGCCAGCCGGTGGCCAGCACGCATGCCGAGGCCATCGATTTCGGCGAGGCGGTCGAATACGCGAGAAGCACCGGCTTGCCGAACCTGCTGAAGCTCGACTTTCAGCAGCGCGCGACGATCCTGAGAGCGCTGGCCAAGTACATCACCGAGAATAAGGAGGCGCTGTACGCCGTGTCGGCGCACACCGGCGCCACACGCAACGACGGCTGGATCGACATCGAAGGTGGCAGCGGCACGCTGTTTGCGTATGCCGGTGTCGGCAACAACGAGCTGCCGTCGGGCAACGTGGTGCACGAAGGGCCGGCGATGCCGCTGGGCAAGAAGGGCGGCTTCGCAGGCACGCACATCCTGGTGCCGCGGCGCGGCGTGGCGGTGCACATTAACGCGTTCAACTTTCCGGTGTGGGGCCTGCTTGAGAAGTTCGCGCCCACCTTTCTGGCCGGTATGCCGTGCATCGGCAAGCCGGCCACCGCCACCAGCTACCTCACCGAAGCGCTGGTGCGGCTGATCGACCAATCAGGCCTGCTGCCGCCCGGCGCGCTGCAGCTCGTGATCGGCGGCACCGGCGATCTGCTGGATCGGCTCGACGGCCAGGACGTGGTCACCTTCACCGGCAGCGCCGACACCGCGGCCAGGCTGCGCGTGCACCCCAACATCGTGAAGCAGTCGATCCCGTTCAACGCCGAGGCCGACTCGCTGAACTGCGCGATCCTGAGCGAGGACGTGACACCCGACGACGAGGAGTTCGACCTCTTCGTCAAGGAGGTGGCGCGCGAGATGACGGTCAAGGCCGGCCAGAAGTGCACCGCGATCCGCCGCGCCATCGTGCCGCGCAAGCACGTGGCCGCCGTGGCCGAGCGCCTGCGCAACCGCCTGGCCAGGACCGTGGTCGGCGACCCGGCGAACGAGACGGTGCGCATGGGCGCACTGGCCTCGCACGCACAGGCCAAGGACGTGGCCGATCGCGTGGCCGAGCTGACGCGCGGCGCCGAGGTGGTGTATTCGGCGCAAGACGGTTTCAACCCCATCGGCCTGGGCGTGGGTGAGGGCGCCTTCTTTGCGCCCACGCTGCTGCTGGCTGAGGACGCCGCGACCCACGCTGCACACGACGTCGAGGCCTTCGGCCCGGTGAGCACGCTGATGGCGTACGACGACGTCGACGAAGCCATCGCGCTGGCCGCGCGCGGCCGCGGCAGCCTGGTGGGCACGCTGGTCACCAAGAGCCCCGCCACCGCCGCCTATGTGGTGCCGCAAGCGGCCGCCTGGCACGGCCGCCTGCTGGTGCTGGACCGCGAGGCGGCGGTGGAATCCACCGGGCACGGCAGCCCGCTGCCGGGCCTGAAGCACGGCGGCCCGGGCCGCGCCGGCGGCGGCGAGGAACTCGGCGGCGTGCGCGCGGTGCACCACTATCTGCAGCGCGCCGCGGTGCAGGGTTCACCCACCATGCTGGCCGCGGTAAGCGGCGAATACGTGCGCGGCGCGGCTCGGCAGGAGGGCGAGACCCATCCGTTCCGCAAGCACTTCGAGGACCTGAATATCGGCGACTCGCTGCTGACACACCGCCGCACCGTGGGCGAGGCCGACATCGTGGCCTTCGGCGGCATCTCGGGCGACTACTTCTACATGCACTTCGACGAGATCGCCGCCAAGGAGAGCCCCTTCGGCAAGCGCATCGCGCACGGCTACTTCGTGCTCAGCGCCGCAGCGGGGCTGTTCGTCAGCCCGGCACCCGGACCGGTGCTCGCCAACTACGGGCTGGACACGCTGCGCTTCGTCAAACCCGTGGGCATCGGCGACACGATCCAGGCCCGCCTGACCTGCAAGCGCAAGATCGACCGCAACCGCAAGGACGCCAAGGGCGTGGGGCAGGGCGTGGTGGCGTGGGACGTGGAGGTCACCAACCAGCTGGGGGAGGTGGTGGCGAGTTACGACATCCTGACCTTGGTGGCAAAGCACGCGTGAGCAGTCGATCGAACCCACGCGTGATGTCCGCAGCGCCCGCGTGGCGACCGGGTGGGCGTTGGGCTGCGAGGTGTCAATCGGCAGCAGCCTCCAGCGCGACCGCCTCGCGCCGCTCGTGCAGCAGAAAGAACCGCAGCATCTCGCGCGACGCGTCGGGTCCCAGAGGATCGGCGAACGATCCGCTCGCGCTGCCGCCCGACCAGGCGTGCCCGCCGCCGTGCACGATCCATTGTTCCACCCACGGCAGGCCATCGCGATCCACGTAGCTGGTGCGCGTGCTGCGCCGCCCTTGCGCCGTATGGTCTTGCACCTCGCGTGCCAGCGGACCGGTGTGCGGCGCGAGGGTCGACACGGCGCGCTCTGCAATCGCCAAGCCGTTCTTCGGCGCCACGGTGGCGTCGCGATTGCCATGAAAGACGATCGTCGGAACCCCGCGCGAGTGTGCCTTGCCCTGGCTTGAGGCAGCCTCGGCCGGCGCATGCGCGCCGGCCGAGGCCGGGTGGATGCCGCCGCCGTGCATCGCGGCGAACGCCGAGGCCACGTCGTGCGCGGCACCATGCGGCAGGCCCGAATGCGCACCCACTGCGGCAAACACATCCGGGTGGGTCTGGCCCAGGATCACGGCCATCGCGGCGCCCGCTGACAGACCGGCCACGAACACGCGCCGCTCATCGATGCGATAGGCCTCGCCGATCCGGGCCACGATGCCGGCAATGATGGACGGTTCGGCGCCGTGCCGTGCCGGGCCTGGTCGCCCGGCTCGAACCAACGCCAGCACCTCGAGCCGTTGGCGCGGGCCGACTGGGCGGGGTAGGCGACCAGAAGGCCCTGCTCTTCGGCGAGTTGATTGAGGCGCGTGCCCGCGGCAAAGTCGTCGGGGTCCTGCTTGCAGCCGTGCAGCATCACCACCAGCGGCATCGGCTCGGCGCGATACGACGACGGCACGAAGAGCTTGTAGGCTCGGCTGCCGCTCGCACTCGAGTACTCGAAGCGCAGAAACTGCGCGCTGACCGAGGCCGGCGCCGCGCGCACGCTGGGCGCGGGCCCGGGCTGCAGCTCGTCGGCGACGACGCGTGCATCGACATCGATCGTCTGGTTGTCGTCGTTCGCGGCCTGCGCATGTTCGCCCGCCGGATGCTGCGCGATGTGCGCCGCCTCCAGGGCCCTGCGGATCGTCTCGACCATGGCCTTGGCCGAGCCGGAGCCGATGTCGAGACCCGCGCGGGCGAGCGCACGCTCGATCGTGTTCGAGAGGTTGTGGATGGTCATGGATTCCTCGCTGTTTGCTGCAGTGCAGCATAGCGGTTTCGAAACCTTCGCGCATCGCGCGTGTATCAGCGAAGCCCGCGTCGGGTAGGCGTGCCAGCAAACCGCGGCGCGACCGGCCGACCCGATCAGGCGCACTGGCGAGGACGATCGATTCCCCCTGGAGGGTGTCGTCCTGCCGGCCGGCCGGCGCGTTCCACTCTGCATGTCCGGGCCGAAACCCATGATCACGCTCGCACGATGGCAGCCCACGCCGACGCTGTGGGTCGCCGCGCTTCTCGTTGCCGCGGCCCCATGGTCGCCGGCCAGCGCCGCCCCCGACGCAGCGAGCTACGACGACACCGCCAACTGCATTGCCGTCATGCAGACCAATGCCAATGACCTGGCCCGCCAAGTCAAGGGCGGCAACAAGGCGCAGGAGCCGGCGCTGCGTGCGGAGGTCCTGCGTGCCACGGCGCTGGTTGGGCGCACCTATCTGGACGGCATGCACGACTCGGCCGAGGCCAAGGCGCGGCTGAAGGCCGCGCGCGAGCGTCAGGCGGCGTGGGACGCCGCGCGCAAGGCCAGCGTGCGCCAGACCTGCGCGAAACGCGCCGATGTCGAGCTGGCCAATGCCTCGAGCACGGAACGCTTCATCGTCGAGCGCATCGCGCAGGTCCAGATGAAGCGCATGCTGCAGGCGCAGTAGCGCTCGATGCCGGCGGGGGCGGTGAACCCCCGCCGCCGTCCTCAGCGGCCGCGCCCGCCGCGTCCGCCGGGGCCGTCGTTGCCGCCGCGCCCGTCGCGGCCATCGTGCCGGTCATACCGGTTCGGCACGCCGTCGCCGTCGCGGTCCCAGCGCGGGTTATAGACGCGGTCATAGCGGTTCGCGATGCCATCGCCGTCGCGGTCCCAGCGCGTGGGCTGGTGATAGCCGCGCGGTGCAGGCGCGTACACGGGCACGGGCTGCCGATAGCCGCCGTGGTAGGCCGGTGCCGGCTGCACGTACACCGGTGCCGCCTGTGCATAGATCGGTGTGCCAAGCGTCACCGACCACTGCACGTCGACATCGCGTGCCTGCGCCGTGCCGCCACCCAGCGCGCCGGCGGTGGCCAGCGCAGCGGTGAAAAGGAGCTTGAACCTGTTGGGCATGCCGTTCTCCGTGTTCGCGGCCTGGATTGGCCGCACCTTCACAACGGCGGCGGCCCCTGCGCCGACCACCCGGCAATGCAAACGCCGGGTAAAGCTGCGTGAAGCGCCCAGCGTTCGCTGACACACAGACGTGCGCAGCGCGAGCGAGCACGCTGTGCCTCAGCCCTACCGGAAGGAACCGACATGAACACCCGCCTGCGTACACCGCGCGCACTGCCCGTCACCGGGCTGCATCTGGTGGCCACCCTCGCGCTGCTGAGTACGAACGCTGCATTTGCCGCGGGCAACGCGGCCGTGATGTCTGCCAAGGCGCGCCTGCAGCACGACCGCGTAGCCTGCTCGCGCATTCGCGATCAGGGCGAGCGCGACGAGTGCCTCAGCGAGGCCAGCACGCTGTACGCAGGCACGCAGCCGTCGAATCCCAACGAAAACGCGGCTCAGTTGATGCGCAATGCGCTCAAGCGCTGCGAGCCGCTGCGCGAGCCCGATCGCCAGGACTGCGTGTTGCGCATGCAGGGCCAGGGCACCACCACCGGCAGCGTGGCCGGCGGTGGCATCTATCGCGAGCTGGTGACCACCGAGGTCGGTGAGCCGGGCGCCAAGCCGTAGGCGCGGCCGCAGCGACGACCGGCAGCGGTGTCTACGACTTCGTCGGCTCGGGCGGCGTGGTCACCACCTGGCCGTCCTTCACCGGCAGCGTGGGGCCGGGCTTGAACGACGTGCGCACGCTGCCTTGCTTGCCGTCGAGGCGGTAGGTCACGTTGTAGCCCACCAGCTTCTGCGACTTGTCCTGCACGGTCCGGCAGCGGCGCTCGGTGGTGGTGGTCACGTCCTTGCGCTGCATGTTCTTCTGCACCTGGTTGCCGGCGTAGCCGCCGGCAGCCGCGCCGACCACCGTGGCGGCCGTCTTGCCCTTGCCGCCGCCCACGGTGCTGCCGAGCAGGCCACCTGCCACCGCGCCGATCGCGGTGCCGGCGATGCGGTTCTGGTCCTTCACCGGCGCCTGCTTCTGCACCTGCACGTCGTCGCACTGCTCGCGCGGTGTCACCACCACCTCGAACACTTCCTTGGCGGTCACCACCTCGGCGAATTTCGGCTTCGCCAGCGTCTGGTAGCCGACGGCGCCAGCGCCGAGCACCACCATCGCGATGCCGCCGACCACGACACCCTTCATCATCGACTTGTCCATCATGGGTCCTTTCCCAACGGCCGGGCCTCACTGCTGCCGGCTGTAGATTGGATTGTCGTCGTACGACGCAGCATGCCTGTATCACGCTGTTGCGTGACCCCAATGACGACTGTCGGGCGCGACGGGGCGCAGACCCCTGCATCGCGCGAGACTTGGGTCAGGCAACGATGGGTCAGCTGTCGTAGTGGCGCGGCAACAGGATGCGAAAGGTGGTGCCGCTGGCCTCCGAATCGAGGTTGACGGTGGCGTCGAGCAGGTCGCACAGCCGTTTCACGATGGACAGGCCGATGCCCTCGCCGGGCTGCACGGCGTCGGCGGTCTTCGATGGCGCAGCAGGCGCGTCGGCCAGCCCGGCCTGCTCGTCCGGGGCGTGGCTCACCGTGCCCGACTTGGCGTCGACGGTGACCTGGCGGGCGTTGTCGGTGGCCACTTCGAGCGCATTGGCCAACTCGGACTGGGTGGCGGGCCGGATGCCTGGGCCACTGTCGCGGACCTGGATCATCCAGCGCTCGCTGTCCTGGGCGCCGCTGTCGCCCCAGCTCAGCTCGACGCCGCCGCGATGCGTGTAGCGAATGGCATTGAGCAACAGGTTCTGCGCGATGCGCTGCAGCTTCACGCCGTCACCGTGCACGTTGAAGGGCCGCGCACCGCGCACGGTCAGGGACAGCTCACGCTCCTCGGCCAGCGGCCGCAGGCTCTCGCCCAGCTCGGTCAGCAACGCGCCGGCGTCCAGGGGCGCCACCGTGCGCTGTTCGTGGCCCCCTTGCAGGCGCGCCAGACTGGTCACGTCATCTAGCAGCCGGTGCAGCGCCTTGACGTTGCGGCCGAGCAGGCGCAGAAATGTGCTGCGCGCCGTTTCGTCGGCCGTTGGAACATGCAAGCCGGCGGTCGCGTTGGCCACCACGCCCAGATTGCCGCGCAGGTCGTGCGCGGCCTGCTGCCACAGGCTGGCGCGCTGGCGCTCCAGCTCTTGCAGATTGCGCAGAGCCTGTTCCAATTCGCGCACGTGGCTGGCGGCCTCCATCTGCTGCAGCTTGAAGTACTGCGACGTGCTGGCGCTGACGGCCACACTGTAGATCTGCGCCCACAACAATCGCGCGCCGGCCATCGCGGATGGGTTGGCGGCAGGCGACTCATTGGCATAGCGCTCGATCTCACGGACCACGCACTCGTTCAGGCGCCCCAACTCGCGCGCCACCTCGGCCAGGTCGAATCCTTGCTGCCAGCGGTGCAATCCGTGGGCGGCGGCATTGCCCGGGTGGGTGTTGTCTGTCTGCGGGTGCCGCAGGCGCTGCTCGAAGTCCTCGAGCAGGGCCGGAATGTGGTCGTGCAACTGGGCGCGAGGCAGGGCCGAGCCCGTCGTCAGGGTGGGATCCAGGGCCACTTCGGACCGCCACGCAAGCAAGATCGCGTCGCGACGTTGCGTCAGATGCGAGGCCAGCGCAGCCAGGTCGTCCGATTCGGCGGCGGATGGAAACATCCGGCCATTGTGCGACCGCGCGCCGCCGAGAGAGACCCGGAGGGGTGCACCGCGTGTCGGGCTCCGGCCATGCCGGCAGAATGCGTGGGAATCGACATCGATCGGCCATGGCCCACGTGACCCCGCCCTCACTCGTCGCCCTCGACTGGGGCACCTCCAACCTGCGGGCGAGCCTGCTCGACGACGGCGGCGCCGTGCTCGCGACGCGCAGCGCCGCGGCCGGTGTGATGGCGGTGCAGGAACGCCGCTTCGCCGAGACGCTGATGAGCTTGTGCGGCGACTGGTTGTCAGCCCATCCAACCTGCGCCTGCATCGCCAGCGGCATGGTCGGCAGCCGGCAGGGCTGGGTCGAAGCGCCGTATGTCGCATGCCCCGCGGGCCTGGACGAGGCGGCCGCGCAACTGGTGCGTGTGGCCTTCGGCGATGGTGAGCGGCACACGCTGCACATCGTGCCGGGGCTGCGCTGCATGGGCCGCGACGGCCAGGTCGACGTGATGCGCGGCGAGGAGACGCAGCTGTGGGGCGCCGGCCTGCCCGCCGGCAGCTGCTGCGTGCTGCCCGGCACGCACAGCAAGTGGGCGTGGCTCGGCGACGGCGGGCAGGTGCTCGGCTTCCAGACGCACATGACCGGCGAGCTCTACGCGCTGCTCACGCAGTACTCGATCCTCGGCCGGCTGATGGACCTGTCGGCCGCGGCGCCCCCTTCCGCACCCGTGCACTTCGACGACGGCGTGCGCCTCGGACTGCAGCAACATGCGCACCTGCTGCACACGCTGTTCGCCGCACGTACCGCAGGGCTGATGGGGCAGCGCACGGCGGCCGAGTTGCCGCACTTCCTGTCGGGCCTGCTTGTCGGCGCCGAGGTGGCCAGCGCGCTCAACGGCAGCAGCGGTCGTCGCGATGCGCCGGCCGCGGCTGCCGTCACGCTGCTCGGCGACGGCGCCTTGTGCGATCGTTATGCACGCGCGCTGGCGCTCGCCGGCCGGGCCGTGCAGCGCGCGCCGCTCGACGCCACTACCCGCGGGCAATGGCGCGTGGCCATGGCGGCGGGCCTGACGACGCTGACGCGATGACAATGCCGGCCATGACACCGGTCGAGGGCGTGATCGCCATCCTGCGCGGCGTGCGGCCGGCCGAGGTGCTCGACGTGGCGCAGGCGCTGATCGCCGGCGGCATCGGCATCATCGAGGTGCCGCTCAATTCACCGCAGCCGTTCGACAGCATCGCGCGGCTCGCGCGCGCCGTCGGCACGCAGGCGCGCATCGGCGCCGGCACGGTGCTCGCCGCGGCCGACGTCGACCGCGCCGCCGACGCCGGCGCCACGCTGGTGCTGGCGCCGAACTTCGACCCGTCGGTGGTGCAGCGCGCGGTGCAGCGAGGTCTCTTTGCCATGCCTGGCGTGGCCACGCCGAGCGAAGGCTTTGCCGCGCTGGCGGCCGGCGCGCACGGATTGAAGCTCTTTCCCGGCGAGATGCTCGGCCCGCCGGTCATGAAGGCCTGGCGTGCCGTGTTCGCGCCGGGCACCGCGTTCTATGCGGTGGGCGGCGTCGGCGAGGCCAACATCGCAGCCTACCGCGCCGCCGGCGCCGCCGGCGTGGGTGTCGGCGCGTCGCTGTACGCGCCGGGCGTGGCATTGCCCGAGCTGACGCGCCGCGCGCGGCTGCTGCAGGCCTGCTGGCTGGCCCGCGGCGCGGGGCCTCAACCGGGATAACCGGCCTCGCCGGCGCGCAGGAGCTGGTGCTTGTGCGCCGCTTCGAGCGTCTCGGCCTTGCGTTCGGCGCGGGTCTTCGTCGAATGGGCCATCGCGAGCTGCTGCGACATGTACGACTTGTACATGCCCTCGCCGGGGGGCAGGAGGGCGCCGCTGCGCCGGGCTTGCAGCGTCTCGGCCTTGCGCTCCGCGCGCGTCTTGGTCGACGGTGCGGCCGCCGGCTCGGTCGGCGAGCCTTCGCCGGCCGGCATCAGGCCGCCGGTGGCCCGGGCGAGCATCGTCTGTGCGCGGACCTCGTCGCGCGACAGCGGGCTGCCTTCGGCCTGCGCATAGGCAGGCCCGACCAGCAGGACGGTGGAAACGGCCACCGATGCGGCGACGGCGAGCAGACGGTGGGGGATGGGGGTGTTCATGAGCGGGACTCCTTGGGTTTCGGCAATGCGTTCGCCGATGCATGAAGGCTAGGGCGTGTCTGTTTCACATCGATGTCCCGTGGATTGCAAACGCAATCCGGCTTCGGCCGGTCGCACCGGCGCCGTGGCGGCGGTTACGATCGATCGCGCTGTGACCGCGGTCTGCAGGCCGCCCAAGGAGTTGCGGTTGACGATGCTCGATGCCTTCACGCACCTGCCCACGCTGCGCGGCAAGCTCAAGCCCGCCGAGCTCTCCGAACTGCGCGGCACCTGGGCGCGCGTGGCCGCGTGGGACGAGCGGGCGCGCAAGGCGGGCTATGGGCCTGGCTGGCGCCTCAGTGACCAGCAGCTCGAAGACACGCGCCGTGCGCTGCTCGGTGCGCAGCTGGCTGCCGGCCATGATCTGTGGGTCTACGGCTACGGGTCACTGATGTGGGACCCAGGCTTTCACTTCGTCGAGGTGCGGCTCGCCCATCTGCCGGGTTATCAACGCCGCTTCACCTACTGGACGCGGATCGCGCGCGGCACGCGCGAGCGGCCGGCGCTGATGCTCACGCTCGAGCAGCAGGTCCGGGAGTGCTGCTGCACCGGCCTCGCGTTTCGCGTCGCAGGCGATGCAGCCGAGGTCGAATCGGCGATGCTGTGGCGGCGCGAGATGCTGCGCAACGGGTACTGCCCCGCGCTGCTGCCGATGAGCACGCCGCAGGGGCCCATCAGCGCGCTGGTGTTCGCCTGCAACCACGCACACGACGACTACGCGGGCGAGATGTCGCTCGACGAGACGGCCGCCGTCATCGCGGTGGCCGCCGGCGCCATCGGTACGAACCGCGACTATCTCGAGCAGATGGCCTGCCAGCTCGACGCGCTCGACATCGAGGACGAATACGTCGAGCAGTTGCTGCGCCGCGTGCGCGCGACCTGTCCGGCGTGAGTTGAGCCGGACGATTACTTCTTGCTCGGGTCGGCGACTTCGCCGGGACGCAGCAACTGCCCTTCCTTGGCGGCTTTCTGCGTCTCGGCCTTGCGTTCGGCACGTGTCTTGGTCGATCCCTTGGTCGCGTCGGGCTGCGAAACGCTCGCCTTGTAGGTGGCCTCGCCGCTGGGCAGCAGCTTGCCTTCCTTGCGCGCCTGCATCGTCTCGGCCTTGCGCTCGGCGCGCGTCTTGGTCGACTTCGGTGCCGCGGCGCCCTTCACGCCGGCCTCGCCGGGCGGCAGCAGCTGACCGGCCTTGGCGGCGGCCTTGGTTTCTTCCTTCACCTCGGCGCGCGAGGTCGGCTTGCTTGCGTCGGTCTGCGCCGAAGCCGCAGGGGTCAGGGCGGCCGCGACGGCAAACACCGACAGGCTCGCGACGAGGCGAGCGGGACGAATGACTGGCATGGTTGTGCGCTCCTTGACTCAGCTGACCACCCCGCTGGCAGCCGCCGACCGGACAGGCTAGTCGCCGTCGGCGTGCAGGTCAACGGCCCCTGCGGCCAGGCGGGTCATTGGCGGCGACGCCCAAGACCGCTTCGACCTCAGGGGCTCGCACCCGGCAACGCGTGGCTGCGCTTCAATGCGAATGCAGCCACTGCCGTGATAGGAGGTTGCCATGACAGCAGCAGGGTCGAGCGACGCCCGCGACGAGCGCGTCGAAAGCACCGGCGGGCTCAGCCTCTTCGTGCGTTCGTGGCGGCCTGTGCAGGGCACGCCGCGGGCGGTGCTCGCCATCGTGCACGGCTTCAACTCGCACAGCGGTCACTACGCCTGGGTGGCCGAACAGGCGGTGGCCGACGGCCTGGCCGTCTGTGCGGTCGATCTGCGTGGACGCGGACAGTCCGACGGCGAGCGCTACTACGTCGACAAGTTCGCCGACTATCTGAACGACGTGCACAAGCTGGTCACGCTGGCCCGCACGCGCGAACCGGGGTTGCCGCTGTTCCTGCTCGGCCACAGCGCGGGCGGTGTCATCGCGTGCGTGTATGCGCTCGAGCACCAGGCCGAGTTGGCCGGGCTGATCTGCGAGAGCTTCGCCTACCAGGTGCCGGCGCCCGACTTCGCGCTCGCCGTCATCAAGGGTCTCAGCCACCTGGCCCCGCATGCCCATGTGCTGAAGCTGCCCAACGAGGGCTTCTCGCGCGACCCGCGGGTGGTGCAGGCACTGAACGACGACCCGCTGATCGCCCATGAAGTGCAGCCCACGCACACGGTGGCCGAGATGGTGCGCGCCGACGAGCGGCTGAAGAAGGAGTTCGCGGCGCTGAAGCTGCCGCTGCTGATCCTGCACGGCACGGCCGACAAGGTGACCAGGGCGAGCGGCAGCCAGTACTTCTTCGACCACGCCGGCGCCGTGGACAAGACGCTGAAGCTCTACGACGGTCACGTCCACGATCTGCTCAACGACCTCGGCAAGCAGCAGGTGATGCGCGACCTCACCGACTGGATCGACGCCCGCCTGCACGACGGCCAGGGTCTATCGTGACGTGACGCGCAGCCGCGCGGGCGCTGCGCGGCACGAGCATGCGAGGACCGGCCGGGTGCTGCCGAACAGCTTGCTGGCGGGCCACGCTCATCCCCGGGGGCACGGTGCGGCAGGCAGCCGCTATGTTCGATGGCGCACAGACCCGCATACGCTGCCCACCCCAGCATGTCTGGTGAATGCACGCGGTTGACGTCCAAGCGCGGGCAAAGCCGGCGATTGCAGTCACCGCAGTCACTGGGCGTAACGAGTTCATGCATCCCGCCAAGCGCAAGAAGGCTCGACCAACCAGGATTGCCGCTGCCAGCGTCACGCCGGTCGCCGCCAGCGCGGTGCGGCGGCGTAGGGCCGTGCTCAAGGCCGACGCGCTTCAGAGCGCGATCGTCAACAGTGCGAGCTTCTCGAGCATCGCCACCGACGCCAGCGGCGTCATCCAGCTGTTCAACTTCGGTGCAGAGCGCATGCTGGGTTATCCGGCAGCCGATGTGCTGGGCCGGATCACCCCGGCTGACCTGTCCGATCCGCAGGAGCTGGTTGTTCGTGCTCAGGCGCTGAGCCAGGCGTTCGGCATCGTGATCGCTCCGGGCTTCGAGGCACTGGTGTTCAAGGCCTCGCGCGGCATCGAGGACATCTACGAGCTGACCTACCTGCGCAAGGACGGCAGTCGACTGCCCGCGATGGTGTCAGTGACGGCGCTGCGCGACACGCGCAACACGATCATCGGCTACCTGCTGATCGGCACCGACAACACGGCCCGCAAGCATGTGGAAGCCGAACAGGAGCGCCTGGACCAGCGCCTGCGTGACCAGCAGTTCTATACCCGCTCGCTGATCGAGTCGATCGTCGACGCGCTGATCACCACCGACCCTGCAGGCACGATCTCCGACGTCAACCAGCAGGCCGAGGCACTCACCGGTCGTACTCGCGACGAGCTGATCGGCACGCCCTTCAAGCGCTATTTCACCGATCCGTTGCGCGCGCAGGAGTGCATCGAGCGGGTGCTGAGCGAGAAGAGGGTCACCGACTACGAGCTGACCGCCAGCGCCGCCGACCGGCGCGAGACGGTGGTGTCGTGCAACGCGACGCCGTTCTACGACCGCGACCGCAGGTTGCGGGGCGTGATCGCCGCGGCCAGAGACATCACCGAACGCCAGCAGCTCGATCGGGCGCTGCGCGAGTCCAACCACCAGCTGCAGGCGGCCAAGATCACGGCCGACGCCGCCAATCAGGCGAAGTCGGAGTTCCTGTCGAACATGAGCCACGAGCTGCGCTCGCCGCTGAACGCGATCCTCGGCTTCGCGCAACTGGTGGATTCGGGTACGCCGCCGCCCACCCCGGCGCAGAAGGACAGCGTCGACCAGATCCTGCACGCCGGCTGGTACCTGCTGGAGCTGATCAACGAGATCCTCGACCTCGCGCTGATCGAGTCGGGCAAGCTGTCGCTGTCGCCGGAACCGTTGTTGCTGGCCGACCTGCTCATCGAATGCCAGACGATGATCGAGCCGCAGGCGCGCAAGGGCGGCATCAGCGTCAACGTCTTCCCGCCGGAGCGGCCGCTGTTCGTCAAGGCCGATCGCACTCGGGTCAAACAGATCTTCGTGAACCTGCTGTCCAACGCCATCAAGTACAACCGCGTGGGTGGCACGGTCGACGTCAGGTGCAGCGCCCGGCCCGGAGAACGCGTCCGCGTGAGCTTCCAGGACACCGGCGACGGCCTGTCGGCCGACAAGCTGGGGCAGCTGTTCCAGCCCTTCAATCGTCTGGGCCGGGAGACCGGTGCCGAAGAGGGCACCGGGGTCGGCCTAGTGGTTTGCAGGAAGCTGGTCGAGCTGATGGGCGGCGAGATCGGCGTGGACAGCACGGTCGGCGTCGGCAGCTTGTTCTGGATCGAGCTGCGCGCGACGCAGGATGTCGAATTCCCGCATGAGCCCGTGGGCTCGCTGGTCACGGCCGTAGGCGATTTGCCAGGGGGCCCACCAGTGCGCACCGTACTGTGCGTCGAGGACAACCCCGCGAACCTGATGCTCGTGGCCCGGCTGCTGGCGCGCCGCCCCGACATCCACCTGCTGAGCGCCAAGGATGGCCGGCGCGGCATCGAGCTGGCGCAGTCGGCGATGCCCGACGTCATCCTGATGGACATCAACCTGCCGGGGATCAGCGGCATCACCGCGCTCAAGATCCTGGCCGGCGATCCGGCCACCGCGCACATCCCCGTGATTGCCCTCAGTGCGAACGCCATGCCGAGAGATGTCGAGAAGGGGCTGGAGGCCGGGTTCTTTCGCTATCTCACCAAGCCGATCAAGGTCGATGCATTCATGAACACCCTGGACCTGGCGCTCGCGGCGGCACGGGCCGCGCCCCCGCAAGAGGATCACGAGTTGATCAGCCCATGACCATGGAACAGGCAATCCTCGCCGCCAGCATCCTGATCGTCGACGACCAGGATGCCAACGTGCGGCTGCTGACCCGGCTGCTCGGTGATGCGGGTTACATGCGCGTTACGTCGACGATGAAGCCCACCGAGGTGTGCGCGCTGCATCGCCGCGAGCACTTCGACCTGATCCTGCTCGACCTGCAGATGCCGGCGATGGATGGGTTCGCCGTCATGGAGGCGCTGAAGAGCAACGACCAGGACGGTTACCTGCCGGTCATCGTGCTGACGGCCCAGCCCGGGCACAAGCTGCGCGCGCTGCTGGCCGGCGCCAAGGACTTCATCAGCAAGCCGTTCGACCTGGTCGAGGCGAAGACCCGCATCCACAACATGCTCGAGGTGCGCTTGTTGTACCGCAAGCTCGAGGCGCACAACCAGGCCCTCGAGCAGGCAGTGAGCGAACGCACCGCAGAATTGCGCGAAAGCGAAGCCCGCTACCGCAGCCTGACCGAGCTGGCATCCGACTGGTACTGGGAGCAGGACGAACAGGGCGAATTCACCAAGGTGTCGGGTCCGGTGCTGGAGATGCTCGGCGTGCGGGTCGGCCCGCTGGTGGCCGATGCGACCTCCGATGCGGTTTCCGATGCCGACGATGGCTGGGACATGGCGGAGCGCCAATCGCTGCGCGACAGCATCGCGGCGCGCAAGCCCTTCATCGACTTCCTGTTCCACCGCATCAACCGCGACGGATCGCGGCAGCAGTTCCGTGTCAGCGGACAGCCGATGTTCGATCAGCGCTGCCGCTATGTGGGGTACCGCGGCATTGGCGTCGAAGTGACGGCCGGCAGGTAGCACACGCCCTTTCGACAGTGCCCCGCGATGCTCGCCCTCCACGCGCCCAGCCAGAACCGCCTGATCGCCGCCGTGCCCGCCGTCGAGTTCGGTCGATGGTCCGATTCGCTCGAGGCGGTGCCGATGATGCTGGGACAGGTGCTGTATGAACCCGGCAGGCAACTTCGCCATGCCTACTTCCCGACCACATCGGTGGTGTCGCTGCACTATCTCACGCGCTCCGGCGCCTCCGCCGAGACGACCGCAGTCGGCCGGGAAGGCGTGGTCGGCGTCGCGTTGTTCATGGGCGGGGACACCATGACCGGCTCCGCCGTCGTGCAGGCGGCCGGTCTGGCTTACCGGATCGACCGCCGGACGCTGGTGCAGGCGTTCGAGCGCGACGGGCAGTTGAGGCGCCTTCTGTTGCGCTACACCCAGGCGCTCATCACGCAGATCTCCCAGACCGCCGCGTGCTACCGCCATCACTCGATCGAGCAGCAGCTCAGCCGCTGGCTGCTGGCGACAGTCGACCGCACGCCGGCCGGAGAGCTGGTGATGACGCAGGAGCAGGTAGGCCACATGCTGGGCGTGCGTCGCGAGAGCATCACGCAGGCGGCCAGCGGATTGCAGGACGGAGGCTACATCCGCTACCGCCGCGGCCACATCACGGTGCTCGATCCGATCGGGCTGGCGAGCTGCGCCTGCGAGTGCTACGGCGTGGTCAAGAAGGAACTGCACCGGCTGCTGACCGAGACCCTGCTTCGACAGGACGCCATGGCCGCCATGCCGGCCGGTGGCGACGCGCGGGGTTAGCCCCAGCGCAGCACCAGCGGATCGAGCCGCTTCGCGGTCTCGATCAGGCCCGCGCGCACGGCTGGGTTCATCGCCGGGAACGGATGTCGCGGCGCGTCGCAGGCGATCACGCCGCCTTCCTTCATCAGTGCCTTGGCGGTCAGGATGCCGCCCTGGCGGTTCTCGTAGTTGATCAGCGGCAACCAGCGCGTGTACTCGGCGATGGCCGCGTCGCGCCGACCGGCCGCAAACGCCTCGACGATGCGGCGCAAGCCGTCGGGGTAGCCGCCGCCCGACATGCAGCCGGTGGCGCCGGCGTCCAGGTCGGCCAGCAGCGTGATGCCCTCCTCGCCGTCCCACGGGCCGACGATGGCGTCGCCGCCCAGGCGGATCAGCTCGCGCAGCTTGCTCGCGGCGCCCGGCGTCTCGATCTTGAAGTACGACACCTGCTGAATCTCGCGTGCCATGCGGGCCAGCAACGCCGCGCTCAGCGGCGTGCCGGCCACCGGCGCGTCCTGGATCATGATGGGAATGCGGATCGCGTCGGACACACGCGCATAGAACTCGTGGATCAGCGGCTCGCCCACGCGAATGGTGGCGCCATGGTAAGGCGGCATCACCATCACCATCGCGGCGCCGAGATCCTGTGCACGCCGGCTGCGCTCGGCACAGACGCGGCTGCCGAAATGCGTGGTCGTCACGATCACCGGCACGCGGCCAGCCACATGCTCGAGGATCGCCTTGGTGAGCACCTCGCGGTCGTCGTCGCCGAGCACGAACTGCTCGGAGAAGTTGGCCAGGATGCACAACCCGTCGCTGCCGGCGTCGATCATGAAGTCGACGCAGCGCCGCTGGCTCGCCAGGTCGAGCTCGCCGCTGTCGGTGAAGGTGGTGGGCACCACCGGGAACACGCCCTTGTAGGCCGGCTGGGTCATGCGTTCGCTCCTTCGGGCTCGGGCAGGCGGATCTGCTCGTCGGTGCTGAACTGGTAGTCCTGGAATACATGCTCGGCGCTCAGCAGCTGGTAGCTGCCGTCGGCATGCCGGATCGACGTGTCCTTCAGCCGCCAGGCGAGCTGGCCGCAGGTCCAGATCTCGAAGTTGCGCATGTGCGTGCACAGGCACGTCTTGTCCATCACCGAGATCCGCCGTTCGCCCGGGTGCGCGGCCACCTCGCGGTTGTAGGCGGTGATGTAGGCGCACTTGCCGTTGGCGTCGAGCAGATAACCGTAGGCCTCGCAGTTCGGGCGGATGCCGTCGCCGATGCCGGGGCTGCCCTTGATCATGCGCATCGGGTAGCCCGTGGGCGAGATTTGGTTGACCTCGATGTCGTCCTCGTTGGCCTTGAAGTACTCCTGCTTCACCTCGTCGGGCAGGCCGCACTCGCGGGTGATGGTGAAGCGCGTCGCCACCTGCACGCCGGCCGCGCCCATCTGCATGAAGCGCACCGCGTCGCTGCCGGTGAAGATGCCGCCGGCCGGGATGACCGGGATGTCGAGCCGCTCGGCCTTCAGGTACTGCAGGATCTCGGCCACGATGGTGGCCAGGTCGTACTGCGCCCAGTCCATGCCGAAGCCCAGGTGCCCGCCGGCCAGCGGCCCCTCGACCACCACGTAGTCGGGCAGGCGGTTCAGCCGGCTGTTCTTCTTGAGAAAGAGCTGCAGCGCGCGCAGCGACGACACGATGATGCCGAGCTTGGCGTCGCGAAAACGCGGATGGTCCTCGATCAGCGCGAACGAGCCCAGGTGCAGGCCGGCGGCCAGCGTGATGCCGTCGATGCCGGCGTCGAGCGCGGCGCTCATGCGCACCTTGAGCGTCTCTTTCGGCGCGTTCATCGTCAGCTTTTCCATGCAGTTGATGAACACGAGGCCACTGCCGGTCTTGCGCGAGAGCGTGGTCTCCACGTGCATCCGCGTGGCTTCGACGAGATGCTCGAGGTTGAACTTGACCGACGACTTGTCGTCGGAATCGACGTTGTGCTTGTACATCGCCTGCTTGGCCTTGACGTACTTGGTCTTGAAACGGCGGTCGGTCACCGTCTTGACCATTGCGTCGGAGATGTGGCCCACGCCGCCCAGGCGGGCCGCCTCGATGGCCAGGTCGGCCGACGAGATGTCCACGCCCATGCCGCCGGTGACGATGGGCACCAGTTCGTGTCGGCCCAGTCGCAGGCGGTAGTCGTCCAGTCGGGGCATGGTGTGGGAAGTCGTTCGGTCGCAGCACCGGCGGACGCCGGGCCGGTGGCACTGTGCCACACGAACGAGGGCTCCGCCGCCGCCGCACCGATCAGCGCAGGGTCACCCAGCGAAACAGGATCATCAGCGCGGTCACCGTCACCACCAGCACGGTGAGCCCTGCGCCGGCCTGGCGCGGCTTGGTCGGCCCGAGCGAATGGCTCAAACCCCAGGCATTGGCCAGCCGGGCGACCAGCAGCGCTGCGCCCAGAGCGTGCACCACGGCGCCTGACGCCCCGGTGATTTCGGCCAGCGCGATCAGCAGCAGCGCCACCGGCACCTGCTCGCTCAGGTTGGCGTGCGCCCGGATGGCCTGGGCGAGCTGCGCGTCGCCGCCGTCGCCAGCCTGCACGCCGCTGCGCACGCGGCCGAGGATGACGCGCACGGTGAGTGCGGCCGCGAGCAGACCGAGCAGCGCGGCGTAGAGAGCGGTGATCCAGGGAACGGTGGCGGACATGGTGTGCCTTTCGGGGTTGCGGAGGGCCCGACAGATCGGGTTGCACAATGTCGTGTCCGGCGGCTCGATTTCGACAGGCGCCGCCCCTGTTTCGCGAAAGGCGCCGACCCGTGCACGACATCGCCTGGTGGCTCTTCATCGCGGCATCGCTGGTGCTCATCGTCACGCCCGGGCAGGACATGATCCTCGTGATGTCACGCTCGATCGCGCAGGGTGCGGCGGCCGGCGTGGCCACCGCGGCCGGCGTCAGCGTGGGGCTGGTCGGCCACACGGTGCTGGCGACGCTGGGGCTGGGCGCGGTGCTGCGCACGTCGGAGTGGTTGTTCGTCGCGCTCAAGCTGGTCGGCGCGGCCTATCTCGTCTACATGGGCGTGCAGCTGCTGCGCACGCCGCGCCACGAACTCGCGGTCTCGGGCGGTGCGCCGCGGTCGCTCGGCCGGCTGTTCACCGACGGCGCGTTGTCGAACATCAGCAATCCGAAGATCGCCGTCTTCTATTTCGCCTTCCTGCCGCAGTTCGTGCCACCGGTCAGTGCGCACGCCACGCTCGCGGTGTTCGTGCTCGGGCTGGTGTTTGCCGGGCTGACGTTCGCGGTCAAAGGCCCGGTCGGCCTCGGCGCCGCGGCGCTGTCGGGCTGGCTGCGTGCGCGGCCGTCGGTGCTGGCGTGGTTGTATCGTTGCAGTGGCGCCGTGCTGGTGGCGCTGGGCGCCAAGCTGGCGTTCGAGCGGCGCGGGTAGCGGCTCGAACGCGGGTTCACACCTTCACGATGCCCAGCTCGATCAGGCAGCGTGCGGTGTCGACGATGCTCTGCTCGACCGGCCGCGTCTGCCAGCCGAGCACGGCCTTGGCGTGCGACGCGTCCTGGTGGCGAATCGAGCCCAATTCGCTGGCCGCCAGACGGGCCATCGGGTTGAACAGCGCCAGCACGCGGACGAACCAGTCGGGCAGGTTGCGCGTGGTCACCTTGTGCGCCTGCGGGCCCAGTTGCGCGCGCAGGATGTCGGCCACCTCGCGCAGCTTGAGGAACGGCCCCGACGCGATGAAGCGCTCGCCGGCCATGCCGGGTGCCTTCAGGCAGCGCACGTGCAGGTCGGCGACGTCGCGCACGTCGACAAGGCCGAAGCCGAAGTCAGGCGTCGCGCCCATCGAGCCGTCGAGCAGCTTCTTCACCACCACCACCGACGCCGAGTAGTCGCGGCTCCACACCGGCCCCAGCACCACCGACGGGTTGATGCTGCAGTACTCGATGGCGCCGCCTTCCTTGGCAACCCAGTCGCGCGCAGCGCGTTCGGCGATGGTCTTCGACTGCACGTAAGGTGCCAGGCCCGGGCGCGTGGGGTCGGTCCAGTCGGCCTCGGTGAAGTGGTGCACCCCGCGGCCGCGGCCGTACGCCACGGCGGCGACCGACGACGTCATCACGAAGCGGCGCACACCGGCGGCCTTGGCCGCGCGCAACGCCCGCAGCGCGCCGTCGCGCGCCGGCACGATCAGTTCGTTAGCGTCCCTCACGTTGCGCGTGGGCAGCGGCGAGGCGACGTGCGCCACGTGGCTGCAGCCGGCCATCGCCTCGGCCCAGCCGGCGTCGGACATCAGGTCGGCGGCGAAGAAGCGCAGGCGGGCGTTGTCGACCGCG
Source organism: uncultured Burkholderiales bacterium (assembly GCA_937871935.1). Classification (GTDB taxonomy): domain Bacteria; phylum Pseudomonadota; class Gammaproteobacteria; order Burkholderiales; family Burkholderiaceae_C; genus JAEUPI01. The sequence goes on along the minus strand of CALMQI010000332.1, from coordinate 2,355 downwards.
AGCAGCTGGCGCACCGCGGCTTCCCTGGCCAGGTCGCGGATCGTGGTGTGCACCATCCAGCCTTCGGCCACCAACTGGCGGATCAGGAAGCCGGCGATGTAGCCGCTGCCGCCCGAGACGAGCACTGTGTCGGTCATGGAATCGCTCCTGGGGTTGCCGGCGAGCGCGTGCCGGGCATCGGCGAGGGCGCGGCCGCGCATTGTGTGCCGGTTTGCACTGCCGGCCGCCGTGGGCATTAGCGGGCCGCGCGCTTCGCTGGCACGATGGCGAGCCATGGATATCGTGTCGGTCATTCACTCGGCGTGGGGTTGGTGCGGTCTGGTGCCGGTGCGCGTCGTCGATGAAAACGACTTCGGCAACCTGCTGATCGAGGATGCGCTGGCGCGCTATTGGCGGGTGTGTCCCGAAGACCTGCTGTGCGAGTTGGTCGCCGCCGACGCCGCGGCGCTTGCGGCGCTGCGCCAGGATCCGCAGTTCGACGAAGACTGGCGCATGCAGGCTCTTGTGGAGATGGCCTGCGAGGCCCTGGGCCCGCTGGCCGCCGGGCAGAAGTACTGCCTGAAGGTCCCCGGCACGCTGGGTGGCGAATACGGCGGTGACAACCTCGGCAAGATCAGCCTGCGCGAGCTGATCGCCGCGTCGGGGCACATCGCGCAGCAGATCGAGGGCCTGCCCGACGGGGCCCGCGTGCAATTCAGGTTCGTCGACTGATGGGCGCCATGGCCACCAGCTACAGCACCCGCATCAAGGACTACTGCGCCGCGCGGGGCATCCAGATCCCCTCGGGCTTCCATCGGCATCCGGCCAGCTGTTATGCCGCGATCGAGCTCGACGGCGAGCCGCCGAAGCTGGTGGCCCGGACCTGGTTCAACCAGGAGGACCTGCTGCATTACGTGCGCCAGCACGCCGCCGGCAAGCGGCTGCGGTTGCTCGACTTCAAGGCCTGGCGTGAGCTGCATGTCGACGGCTCGGCGCTGTGCCGCGGCGAGCCATTCGGCGTCGAGCCCTCGCCCGGCGAAGCGTCGCGCGCGGCGCTCAGCCCGGAGACGATGAAACGGGTGGCCCGCCTGTTCGCGCCGGACGAAGTGGACGCGGTCGCCAGGTTGCTGGTCGAGCAGTGCGGCAACAACCTGCCGTTCCTGGACAAGCTCGATGCGGCGGGCCTCGAGCGCTATCGCTTCGCCGCCCTCAAGCTCAGCGAGGGGCGACTCGACAAGCTGCAGGCCGCGGTGGAACTGGCGCGCATCGACTGGCGCGACCTGCTGGTCAATGCCGGCTTCGCCGACGACGTGCACGCACACGCGCGCTGGCTGAGCGACGAGCCGACCGATTGAGCGCCGCCACCGTGCGGCGACGAGCCTCGGCCCGCCGCCGCGCGGCCATGGCACGCGTCTACCGGTAGACCAGCCCCGACAGGCGCCACGCGAGCTGCTTGCGGAACGGCGGCAGGCGGGCCAGCGTGCCGAGCACGGCGTTGCGCAGCGCGCGCAGGGCCGGACGCACGGTCGCCAGCCGGGTCAGCCGGTCGGCGAAGGCCACCACCTGCTGCGCGACCGGCCGGCGCTGCGCGCCGTAGTCGTCGAGCGCTGCAGGGTTGCCGGCCAGCGCCTGGCGCAGCGCACCGGCCAGCGCCATCGCATCCAGGATGCCGGCGTTCATGCCCTGGCCGCCCGCCGGGCTGTGCACGTGCGCCGCGTCGCCGGCCAGCAGCACGCGGCCGGCGCGATAGCTGTCGGCGACGCGGTGGTGGACGCGGAAGCGCGATCCCCACAGCACGTCGCCCACCACCGCCCGTTCGGCCTGCGGCCCGCGCGTGTCGAGCAGGCCCTGCACGTAGGCCGCGCTCGGCTGCTCGGGCGCATCGTCCACCGGGGCCACGATGCGGTGCACGCCATCGGGCAACGGCGCCACGACCATCATGCCGCCCGGCGAGAAGTACAGCCGCACCTCGTCGGCGGGCACCGAGCCGCTCAGGTGCACGTCGGCCAGCACGAACGACTCGCCGTAGCTGTCGCCGGTGAAGGCGATGCCCATGTCCTTGTGCATGCGATCGTTGGCGGTCTGATAGCCTTTGGTCGAGGCGTTTGCACCAGCGGCAGCGGGCGCCATCTTCGAGTGGTCCATCTTGGAATGGTCCATCTTCGGCTGGACTGGCGTTTGGGCGTGGGCGACTGTTGCCAGCAACGCGGCGAGCGTTGCGAAAACGATGGTGCCTCTGGAGGGGTTGATGCTGGTCATCGATGCTGTCCTTTTCGTGAGATTGCGAGGACACACGACTGTGTGCCTGGAAGACAAATGGTTGACGGCGCGATCGCCAATCATCACTCGCGTGCGACTTTTATGGCGCCGACGTCC
>CALMQI010000331.1 GCA_937871935.1 uncultured Burkholderiales bacterium | reverse complement strand
CTCGTCCTTCAAGCTGCCATGACCGGCGTATGGATCGTCCTTGAGACTGCCGCGCCGTTGATCGCCCGGATCCGACAGCCTGCTGACCAGCCGGCGCATCGCACTGCGGCCGGGCGTCGCCGACCTGATCGACGACGCGCAGCGCGCGGGCCTGCGCCAGGCCATCGTCACCACCACCAGCCGCGTCAACGTCGATGCGCTGCTGCGGCTGCAGTTCGGCGTCGCCTGGCACCGGCGCTTCGCCGCCGTCGTCTGCGGCGAAGACGTGCGCGACAAGAAGCCGCATCCCGAAGCCTACGAGGCGTGCCTTCGGCAGCTGGCCGTCGGTCCGCTGGAGACCGTCGCGATCGAGGATTCACCCGGCGGCGTCGCCGCCGCGCGTGCGGCCCACGTGCCGGTGGTCGTGACGCGGAGCGCCTACTTCATGTCGGCCACCATCGACGGCGCCATTGCCATCGGGCCCGGCCTGCACAGCTGTCGCGGCTGGCAGCCGCGCTGCGCGTTCGCCGCCGCCGACGCGCCGGTCACAGTGGACCACCTGCGCGACTGGCACGCGCAGATGGAGTCGGTCTCCCAGTTCTCCGGCTGAGGCGAGCAGCGGCGTCGCGCTGCCGTCACTTCATCAGCCGCACCACGCCCAGCGCCTTTAGCACGTACTTCTCGTAGATCGGGTCGGAGTTGCCGGTCTTCATCTTGCGCATGAAGTACTTCTCGAAGGCGATCTTGGCCAGGTGCACCCACTTGCCCTTCTTGAACCAGTTGACGTTGCGCGGCGGGATCTGCGGCAGCGCCACGAAGGCCGCGCCGGTGTCGCCCATGTCGGCCAGGCAGATCGCGTTCCAGGTCGCCTTGGCGGTGGCGGGTCGGCCGGCCAGCTCGTCGGTGATGTTGTGCGCCAGTGCGGTGACCATCGTCTCGATCATGTAGCCGGTCTTCGGCGCGCCGCTGGCCACCGGCGTCACCTCGACCGGCGGGATCGCCACGCACACGCCGGCGGAGAAGATGTTGCGGTACTTCTTGCTGCGCTGGTGCTCGTCGACGATCACGAAGCCGCGTGGGTTGCACATGTCGGCGACGGCGGCCACCGGGTCCACACCCTTGAACGCCGGCAGCATCATCGCGAGCTTGAAGCCGACTTCGTGCTCCTTGACCACCTGGCCCTGATCGTCGAGCTGGGTCGTGAACAGCTTGCCCGGCTCGACCCTGGTGGTCTTGGCGTTGGTGATCCACTTGATGTCGTGGCTGCGCAGTTCGGACTCGAGCATCGACTTCGAGTCGCCCACGCCGCCGAGACCCAGGTGCCCGATGTAGGGCTCGGCGGTGACGAAGGTCATCGGCACCTTGTGGCGCAGCTTGCGCCGGCGCAGGTCGGTGTCGAGGATCAGCGAGAACTCGTAGGCGGGCCCGAAGCAGCTGGCCCCAGGCATCGCACCGATCACGATCGGGCCCGGGTCGAGCAGGAACTTCTGGTAGTCCTGCCAGAACATCTCGGCATGACCGACGGTGCACACCGAGTGGGTATGCCCGCCGTGCGGACCCGCACCCGGCACCTCGTCGAAGCTCAGCTTGGGGCCGGTGGTGATCACCAGATAGTCGTAGGACAGCGTCTGGCCGCCCTCGAGCGTCAGCCGGTTGCCCGTGGCGTCGATCGATGTGACCGCCTTGCCGATGAAATCGATGCCCTTCTTCTGCAGATACGGCGCGATGGGCAGCGTGATCGCCTCGCGGTCGCGCCAGCCCACGGCCAGCCAGGGGTTGGACGGTGTGAACTGGAAGAAGTCGACCGGGTTGACCACCGTGACCCGGTGCTCCTTCGGCAGCAAGGTGCGCAGCTCGTAGGCTGCGGGCATGCCGCCGATGCCGGCGCCCATCACGACGATATGTGCCATGGTGTGTCTCCGCTTCGCGCCGTGCCGGCGCGGGTTAGAACTTGCGGCCCCAGGCCAGGCCGAAGCTCGTCTGCTTCATGCTGATCGTCTCGTTGCCGCCTGCACCGGCGCCCAGGACTGCATTGAAGAGCGATGGGCCCGTCACGCTTTGACGTGGCGCAACCATCAATGCCGCGCTGACCTCGCTGTCCTTGTCGAGCGCATAAGTGAAGCCCGCCGTGTAGTGGTCCTTCATGACACCGGGCGCGATGATGTTGAAGGTGACGTCGGCGCCGGAGATCGGGTTGTCACCCTTGTTGTAGCCGGCACGCAGCGTCCAGGCGTCCGACGCTCGCCAGGCGACACCGAGCTTGACGACGTCGATGTCCTGCCAGCCGAAGCCCGGCCCGTTGCCGGCCCCCAGCGGGGCCTGCGCCGAGCTCGGGTTGCTGACCGACGCGACATCGCTGTAGTTGATGCGGCCGACGTCCAGCGCCACCGTCCAGGCGGGTGTGGGCGAGAACGCGACGCCGACGCTGTAGTGCGACGGGATGTCGAAGTCGCCGTTGCCGGCGAACAGGCCCTTGTACTTGTCGAAGCGGCTCATGTTCATCTTCGGCGCATAGGCGGCGCCGACGGTGATCTGGTTCGTGATGCGGCCCTGGTAGCCCAGGCGCAGGCCGACGCCGGTGGCACTGTCGTAGCCGTTGTTCGTCACGCTGCCCGGTGCGCCGGTGAAGGGCGGGAAGCCCGGCGCGTTGTCGAAGGCCTGCAGGCCGAAGGCCTTGAACTGCTGGTAGCCCAGCAGCAACGCCAGGCCCACCGCATGCTGCTCGTTGACCTTGTAGGCCACGGTGGGTGCGACGATCAGCTGCGACAGGTCCTGGCCGAGCGAGCCGCTGCCGCACAGCATGTTGGCCGCGCCGCCCCCGCAGTTGAAATCACCCTGCGGGTAGGTGGTGTTCATGCCGCCGTTGCCGTAGACCGACACGCCGAGCGACAGGTTGGCGTTGAGCATGCGGTTGTAGCCGAACTCGGGAATGTAGAAACGGCTGTTGCCGCTCTCGACCTTGCCGTTCAGCGTGGCGAATCCGGCCCCGCTGCGCTCGGCCTCACGCTGGGGCATGAAGACGTCCACGCCGACGTCCAGGCGCGTGCCGACGAACACCATGCCGGCCGGGTTGGTCGCACCGCCCAGGCTGTCTTGCGCCAGCGCGGTCGAGACACCGCCCATGCCCTTGGCCTTGATGCCGTAGCCGTGCGGGAAGTAGCCGTTGGTCGCGAGCGCCGGGCCGGCCAGGCAGGCGGCGGCCACGGGAAGGCAACGAAGGAGGTTCTTGTGCGAGCGGGTCATCGTTTGTCTCCTGATGAAGTGGTCTTGCGTTGATGGGTGTTGCGTTGGGGGGATTGCGTGGGGGTCAATCGGGCTGGCGCCGGCGGCGGTCGAGCTCACCAGCGGGCGAGCAGGCGGCCTTCGGTGACCTGGGTCTCCCATTGCTTGAGCGGGCGATCACCCTTGGCCGTGCAGTGGCCCGTGCGCACGTCGAAGGCCCATTCGTGCTTCGGGCAGGTCAGCGTGGTGCCCTGCAGGGCGAGATGCGGGATGTTGGTCGTCTGATGCGGGCAGCGGCTGTCGAACACCTTCCAGCCGTCGGCGGCGTGATGCACGAACAGGCCGCGCCCGTCGCACTCGACGCGGGTGACCTCACCCTCGGCCAGGTCGGCCGTCGCCATCACGTCGTGCCACTGACCCTCGGCGCCGAGTGCGGCCGGCTGGAACTCCGGCAGGTCCATCGCGAGGATGATGTCGACCGCCCAGACGATCTTGGCCAGCCCGAGAGCCGGAAACGCCATCAGCAGCGCGTCGAGGATCTCCGCCGGCGTGCAGCCGTCGCGCAGCGCGCGGCCGAGGTACTGGCGAAAGCCGCGCTCGGTCTGCGCATGGACCTTGGTGATCACCGAGATCAGGTCGCGCGTCTTCGGATCGAGATGCTTGCCGCAGTCCTTGAGGAAGGCGAAGTAGTGCGACATCGCTGCCGGGCGCGCCTTGACGAGAAAGTTCAGTGCATCACTCATGTGAATCCTCCAGCCGTGCCCGCGGGCTTCACGTGGACCAGCACCGGGCAGTCGGCCATGCCGATCACCTTGTGCGCGACACTGCCGATGCGCAGGCGCCGCACCCCGTCGTCGCGATGCCGAGCCACCACCAGCAGGTCGGCCCCGCCGGTGGTGGCCGCCTGTACCAGCTCGTCGTGCGCCCGTCCGCTGCGCAGCTCGCCATCGGCCGCCGGGCAGATCGCGCGGGCCTTCTGCAGCAGCGCCGCCAGCACGGGCTCGGCCCGGGGCCTGAAGGCGTCGGTGCCCACCACGCACACCACGCGCAGCGGCAGGGCGCAATCGGCGGCAATGCCGGCGGCCAGCCCGAGGGCTGCCTCGCTCGGGGCCTGCGGATCGATGCCGACCAGCACACGCCGCGTCCACAGCTGCGCCATGCGCGGCGCGATCAGCACACTGCACGGGGCGTGCGCCACCACCCGGCTGACCATCTCACCGATCAGCAGCTGGGCTAGGAAGCCGCGCTTGCCGCGACGCCGGATCACGATCAGGTCGGACTGGCGTTGCAGCGCTTCCTGCACGATCTCGGCGTCGGGCTCGCTGCCATGGCGCACCGCGACCTCGAGCCGGACCTGTTGCACACGAGCCATCTCCAGCAGCGCCTCGCGCCGCCGCGAGGCCTGCGCATCCGACCGCGCCGCCAGCTCGGGCGCCGCCACTTCGAACTCCGGGTTGCTCACGATCGGCAGCACGGCGGCCAGCGGCAGCGCGCAGTGGCGCGCCAAGGCCATCGCCAGGTTCTCGGCGCCGGCGTCGAACTCGGTGTGCTCGGTGGCCAGCAGCAGGCGTGCAAACGGGGTGGCCATCGTCAGTGGCTCCCCGCTATCCAGCCCGATGCGGCGACGAGCACCACTGCCACTTCGGCCAGGCAGATGGCCGCGAAGGCCCTGTCGCCGCGCGACCAGTACAGCGGCACCAGCGCCAGCAGGCACAACACCGAACTGCCGGCCAGGATCGCGATGCCGAGCAGGCCCGCGATGTCGCCGCGATGCACCAGCGCAAGCCAGCCCCAGCCGGTGGGTGATGCGGTCAACTCGAGGAAACGGCCGACCGGATGGACCCACAGCTCCGGCAAGCGGGACACCGGGACATGCGACTCCGCCAACCCCAGCACATAGGCCGCGAAGCTGAGCAGCAGCACGACCAAGCCCACCCGCGTGCCCCAGTCCAGCCACGTCGCGTAGCGCAACTGCTCGGCCGGCTGAACGACTCGATCGCCCGGGTTCGTCATGGCCACACGCCCGTGCCCTTGAGCAGCGCCCGGGTGCCGGCGAACAGCAGCACGGCGATGACCAGGCGCCGGATCACCGAGCCCTTGAGCACGTTGAGCAGGCGCGCCCCGATACGCGCGCCCAGCATCATGCCCACCACCGACGGCACCGCGATCATCGGCAGCACGGCGCCCTTGTTGATGTAGACCCACGCCGCCGACGAGTCCACCAGCGACAGCACCACGCTCGAGGTGCCGGCCGCCACCTTCACCGGCGCACCCATCAGCAGGTTCAGTGCCGGCACGTTGGCCCAACCCGCGCCGATGCCGAACATGCCGGCCAGCACACCGATGGCCAGAAAGACGAACAGGCCGGGCACGCTACGGTGCACCTGCCACTGCACCGTGCGCTGCGAGGCCCCGTCGAGAAAGACGCCGTGCAGGGCGAGCGCCCGCGACAGCGCGTCGGGCCGCTCGACCAGCGGGAACTCCGACTTCTTGGAGGTGAACATCAGCACCACGATGCCGAGCACCACGACGCCCAGCAGTATCTGCACCACGTGCGCCGGCATCGCCAGGCCGAGCAGGGCGCCGGCGATCGAAGAGGCCGACGCCAGCACCGCCAGCGGCAAGGCCAGGCGCAGGCTGCCCAACCCGCTGCGCAGCAGCATCGGCCCCGCCGACAACGCGCTGGCCAGCGCCACCAGCAGGCCGGCGCCGCGCACGAAGTCGAGGTGGAACGGAAAGAAGCTGCCGACGATCGGCACGAACAGCGTGCCGCCGCCGATGCCGGCCGGCACGGCGACGATGCCCATCAGGAAGCAGGCGATGAACAGGCCCAGCGGCCACAGCCACCAGGGCGTTGCGGCGGTCGACGCCGCATCGGCCGCCTGCACCGAGGCCGCCAGCAGCAGGCCGACGACGACGAGGGCCACACGTCGCGCCGTCGTCACGACACCGCCTGGTAGTACAGATTCTGCGGATGGCGGGCCTGGGCGAAGAAGAACCAGCGCTCGATCAGCAGGCCGCCGAACTGCACGGCGCAGGCCGCCAGCAGCAGTGCCGTCGAAGGTGCCCCGCGCCCGGCCAGGGCCAGCAGCACCGGGGCGGCGAAGGCCAGCAGCAGGAACGCCGGTTTGGCCAGGTGCAAGCGCCCGGCCGTCGCGCCATGGAAGAACTCGCGTGTATTGAACGAGCTGCCCACGAAGCCCTGCGACTTCTGCACCACCGCCGGATGCTTGACGCCGATGGCCGACTGCATCGTCGAGTGTGGCTTGAGCCGCGCATTGCGCCACAGCGCCGCGACGCGCCCGGCCGCTGCCAGCAGCGTGAGGATGATCGCCCAGCCCGACAGGAAGCCCACCAGCGCCGGTGCGAGCAGCGCTGCCAATGCGGCGGCCAGCATGAAGCCCGAGGCGCCGCCGAGCAGCGTGTAGTTCAGCGGCGTCAGCGGCGTGTGCCACTCGGCCAGGAAGCGCAGACAGGCGTAGATCATGCCGGTGCAGACGAACAGCGCGAAGGCCAGCACCGTACCCGCCGCACCGATCATCACGCTGAGGTCGATCGGCAGCCCCTGCGGCAAGGTCATGACCGGCTGCGTGAAGCCCAGACCGTGTACCAACGTGTACAGCGCCACCGAGGCCATGAAGGCCGGCAGCACGATCACCTCGCGCGACAGCCACGATGTGCGCCACTGCGCGGCGGAGCGCCAGGCGCGCTCGGGCCGACCGAGGTGGAAGAACGACGCCACGAGCCCGGCGGCCAGCAGCACCAGCGCGAGCAGACCGCCCTGGACGTAGAAGCCGCGACCGATGACCGGCGGCAGCAGGCCCACCAGGGCGTAGCTCTGCACGGTGAACAGGGCCAGGAACAGGCCCTGACCGGCTCCGATCAAGGTGGTCAGCAGGATGACGGACAACGCGGGACGCATCGCGGGCCTCTACCAGCTGGCGTCGTCGAACGTCGCCGCGTCATCGGCGGGCTTGGGCAGGTGCCCCTCGACGCGCAGCGGATTGTCCGCACGCACCAGCTCGTCCTGGTGGATGCGCATGCGCGTCGTGCGCCGCGGCAGGTAGTGATTGGCCGGCTGGGTGCCCCACTCCGGCATCAGTGCATAACCGCCGTTCTCGCGGATCGCGCGCGAGGCGTCGGAATGCGGATCGTGGATGTCGCCGAAGATGCGCGCCGAGGTCGGACAGGCCTTCACGCAGGCCGGCTTGCGGTCGCTTTCGGCCATGCGGGTGTCGTAGATGCGGTCGACACACAGGGTGCACTTCTTCATCACCTTGTCGTGCTCGTCGAACTCGCGCGCACCGTACGGGCAGGCCCAGGCGCAGTACTTGCACCCGATGCACTTGTCGTAGTCGACCAGCACGATGCCGTCTTCCTCGCGCTTGTAGGACGCACCGGTCGGGCACACCGGCACGCACGGCGGGTCCTCGCAATGCAGGCACGACTTCGGGAAGTGCACGGTCTCGGTGAACGGATACTCGCCGACCTCGTAGGTCTGCACCCGGTTGAAGAACGTGCCGGAGGGGTTGGCGTCGTAGGGGTGCAGGTCGGCCAGCGGCCCGGCGGCGCCGTAGTTGTTCCACTCCTTGCAGCTGGTGACGCAGGCGTGGCAGCCGACGCAGACGTTCAGGTCGATCACCAGCGCAAGCTGCTTGCGCGTCATGTCGGCTCCTTGGCGTCGGCCGGGCCGCCTGTGAGCGCCGCCAGCCGACGCGGACGCTCGGGCATGCCGGGATAACGGTGCATCGGCTCGAACTGCGGCTCGGTGCGCGCGGGCTCGTCCGGCTCGGCCTTGACGACGCGCACGCGCACGTCGTACCAGGCCGCCTGGCCGGTGATGGGGTCGGAGTTGGAGATGCGTGCCTCGCTGCCGCGCACCGGCAGTTCCTCGCTGATCACGTGGTTGAGCAGGAAGCCCTCGCGCGACTCGTTGGCGTCGGGCGCCAGGTTCCACGCGCCGGCGGCCTTGCCGATGGCGTTCCAGGTCCATACCGTGCCGGGCTCGACCGCCTGCGAGTGGCTGGCCTTGCAGCGCACGCGGCCCCACTGCGACTCGACCCAGACCCAGTCGCCGTCGTCGATGCCCGCGGCGCGCGCGGTCTGCGTGTTGATGTGCAGCGTGTTGTAGGTGTGGATCTGGCGCAGCCACGCGTTCTGCGAGTCCCACGAGTGATACATCGCCATCGGCCGCTGCGTCACCGCTGCCAGCGGGTACTTGTGCTTGTCGGTGACGTGCGACTCCAGCGGCTCGTAGAAGAACGGCAGCGGGTCGAAGTAGGTCTCGAGGCGCTTCTTCAGGTGCTCGGGCGGCTTGCGCGTGAGGCCGCGGCCCTGGGCCGCGGCGCGGAAGTGCTGCAGCACCTCGGAGTACAGGTGGATGAGGATCGGTTCGGCGTAGCGGGTGATGCGGTTCGCGCGCGACCACTCCAGGTAGCCCTGGTTCCAGTTGCGCATGTACTGGTAGCTGCGTGGCAGCTCGTAGTGGAAGACGCAGTTGTGCTGCTCGTACATCTCCCACTGGCGCGGGTTGGGTTCGCCCACGAGCGACTTCTCGCCGCCCTTGCCGCGCCAGCCGGCCAGGAAGCCGATGCCGCTGCCCGGCTCTGTCTCCCAGTTGACGACGAAGTCGGGGTAGTTGCGGTACTTGCGCTGCCCGTCCTTGGTGACGAAGGTGGGCAGCTTCAGCCGCGAGCCGAGTTCGATCAGCACCTCCTGGAACGGCTTGCAGTCGCCGCTGGGCGGCACGACCGGGATGCGCACCGCATCGACCGGGCCGGTGAATTCCGAGATCGGCCGATCGAGCATCGACATCACGTCGTGCCGCTCGAGGTAGGTGGTGTCGGGCAGCACGAGGTCGGCGAACGCCGTCATCTCCGAGTGGAACGCATCGGCCACGACCAGGAACGGGATCTTGTACTCGCCGTTGTCGCCGCGGTCGTTGAGCATCTTGCGCACTTCGACCGTGTTCATCGTGGAGTTCCACGACATGTTGGCCATGAAGATCAGCAGCGTGTCGATCGAGTACGGGTCCCCGCGCCAGGCGTTGGTGATCACGTTGTGCATCAGCCCGTGCACCGACAGCGGGTACTCCCACGAGAAGGCCTTGTCGATGCGCACCGGCGAGCCGTCGTCGTTGACGAAGAGGTCATCAGGGTCGGCCGGCCAGCCCAGCGGCATGCCGTCGAGCGGACTGTTCGGCTTGACCGCGCGCGCATCGTTGGGCGTACGTGCGCACGGCGGGATCGGGCGCGGGAACGGTGCCTTGTGGCGAAAGCCCCCGGGCCGGTCGATCGTGCCGAGCAGCGACATCAGGATGCCGAGTGCGCGCACGGTCTGGAAACCGTTGGAGTGCGCGGCGAGACCCCGCATCGCATGAAAGGCCACCGGATTGCCGGTGACGGTGTCGTGCTCCTTGCCCCAGGCGTCGGTCCACGCGATCGGCAGCTCGATGCGCTGGTCGCGCGCGGTCACGCCCATCTCGTGGGCCAGGCGCCGGATCGTGTCGGCCGGGATGCCGGTGATCTGCGCGGCCCAGTCGGGCGTGTAGTCCTTGACGCGGTCCTGCAGCAGCTGGAACGCCGGCTTGACCGGCGTGCCGTCGGACAGCTGGAACTCGCCGAGCAGGAAGGGGTCGGCCCCCGGGGTGTGGCTGACCACCGCCTTGTCGGTGTGCCGGTCCCACCACAGCTTGTTCTGCGGGTCGTAGCAGGCCTCTTCCTGCGGCACTTCCGTGCGCACGAACATGCCGAACTCGTCGCTGGCGGCAGCCAGATTGACCAGTTCGCCGGCGTTGCTGTACTGGACGACGAAGTCGCGGTCGTACAGGCCCTTGGCGAGGATCTCGTGGATCACGGCCAGCAGGAACGCGCCGTCGGTGCCCGGACGAATCGGCACCCATTCATCCGCGATCGCCGAATAGCCGGTGCGCACCGGGTTGATCGAGACGAAGCGTCCGCCGTCGCGCTTGAACTTGGCCAGCGCGATCTTCATCGGGTTGGAGTGATGGTCCTCGGCCGTGCCGATCATCACGAACAGCTTGGCGCGGTCGAGGTCGGGGCCGCCGAACTCCCAGAACGAACCGCCGATCGTGTAGATCATGCCGGCGGCCATGTTCACCGAGCAGAAGCCGCCGTGCGCCGCGTAGTTCGGCGTGCCGAACTGGCGGGCGAACAGGCCCGTCAGCGCCTGCATCTGGTCGCGCCCGGTGAAGAGGGCAAACTTCTTCGGGTCGGTGGCGCGGATCTTTGCCAGGCGCTCGGCGAGCGTCGCGAAGGCCTCTTCCCACTCGATCTCGACGAAGTCGCCGGCGCCGCGTTCGGCGCCCTCGCGGCGCTTCAGCGGCTTCGTCAGGCGCGCCGGCGAGTACTGCTTCATGATGCCCGAGGACCCTTTGGCGCAGATCACGCCCTGATTCAGCGGGTGATCGGGGTTGCCGTCGATATAGCGCACCTTGCCGTCGCGCAGATGCACGCGGATGCCGCAGCGGCAGGCGCACATGTAGCAGGTGGTCTTGCGGACCTCGCGCGCCGCGTCGGGCTGCGGGTCGGCAGTCGGGTCGTGCAACGGCGTCATGGGCATGGCTGCAGCGTGGAGGCCGATTAGGCGCGGCAGTGCCTGCGCCGTCCATAGCCACTGCGAGCAGGGCGATGCCTACCCACACGGGTAGGCCGCCGGCCCTGGCACGCCTGCTCGCCCGGGCCGGCGCGAACCCGGCCCGGCGCGCGCCGGGTCGCTAGACCTGCCGCCAGGGCAGCCCGTGCTTGCGCCAGCCGCCCAGGTTGCCGCGGTGGTGCTCGGTGTCGAGCTCGCCCTCGAAGCCCTCGAGCACGTTGGCCACGTTCGTGAAACCGTGCTTCTCGAGTTCGAGACCGGCGTCGACCGAACGCTTGCCGCTGCGGCAGATCAGGATGATCGGCCGGTCCTTGCGGCCGGCCATGCGCAGCACCTGGTCGGCGAAGTGCGGGTTGACATCGAAGTCGGGCGCGGTGTTCCACTCGATGTTGATCGCATCGACCGGATGCCCGACGTAGAAGAACTCGACCTCGGTGCGGCAGTCGATCAACAGCGTGTTCGGGTTCTTGCCGATGACCTCGTGGGCCTGGGCAGGGTGTAGATGATCCATGGCGCGTGCCTCCGCTGCCGCCATTGTGCCGGCGATGCGCGGGTCGCCTCGGATTCGATTCGAATGACGACATCACTGCAGGCCATATCGGCAGGCCTTCAGTCGACGATGTGGGAGACCGGCGCCGACGCCTACGGTTTCTTCGGCGTCTTGTATTGGGCTTCCTTCTGGAACGGTTTCCAGATGGTTTCGAAACCGACGAAGCCCTTTTCGTTCGGCGCCATCTGACGCGTGGTCAGATAGGGCGTCACGCCATCAGGAACCTTGGCGGGGGGAGGTTTGTGGTCGCTCATGTTTCGCCTTTCTTGATTTGAAGTGAGGGCGGCCGCTCAAACAGGCCTCAAGCGCGACGGGTCGATATCGGCACCGGCATGGATCGCCCCGCCCGCTTTGATCTCTGCGTCGGTGGCGTCACGCACGGTCAGTATCTCCAGCACGAAGACGACCTCCCTGCCGGACAGCGGATTGTTGCCATCGACCGTCAGTCGCTCGTCGTCCATGTGCGTGACGAGAAAGCTGCGCGTCTGGCCCTTGTCGTTCTCCATCAGGATGGAGGTGCCGACCTGCCGATACTCCTCGGGGACGTTGTCGATGTCATCGGAGAAGACCAGCGACTCGTCTCTGGGGCCGAAGATCTGGTTGCCGTCGATGGCCACTTCGATGATGTCGCCGGCGCACCTGCCCTCGAGCTCCTTGTGGACCGAAGGGGCGAGGATCTCATTGTGTCCGTGCACATAGCCCAGCGGGAACTCGACCCGCGTGAGCACATGACCGGTCTTCCTGTCGGTCACCTTGTAGGTCAGCTCGACAAGCTTGCCTTCCCGGACGACAGGCTCAGAAGATGGATGCACCGAAGATCCTGACCTTGCCGTCCTCGTAGCCGAGGACGAGTCTGCCCAGCCATTCGCCGGGCTTCTTGGTGCTGCGCTGCCGGTACAGAACCGTCACGTGCTCGCCCCGGCGGATGATGCCGAGCGAGTCAATCTCATTGGAGAGATTCCTCGCCAGCTCGCTGTTCGCAAACTGATGGCCCGCCACCACCTGATCGATGGCACGCGCCAGGGTACTGGAGAAGTTCCGGGCGAAATCCCCGTACTTGCCTTCGTTCGAATACTTGACGAGGTCGAGCCACAGCGGCCTGGCCAGGGCCAGGATCTCCTCGTCGGTCTTCTCAATGATGTTCACGCGCGAGCCCGGGGATCATGCTGCTTTCTCATCCCCGACCAGGTGATAACAAGGCGCCTTCTCCATGGTGTATTCGCCTGTCAACGGATCCCGACGTGACACCGTCAGCACGTGCCAGTTCGCGTCGTCCACCTTCATCGCGTCGCCTCGGTAGTAGTAGCCCGGCCACCGGGTCTCCTTGCGGAACAGCGTGTGCTGCGTGACGCACTCGGCGGCGCGATGGCGGTGCTTCAGTTCCCACGCACGCAGCAACTCGTGAATGTCCTTGGCGGCCAGGTTCTCAAGGTCTTCCTCCATGATCGCGAGCTTCTTCAGGCCGATGTTCAGCAGCTTCTCGTTGGTCATGTAGTTGACGGTCACACCGGCGCAATACTCGTCCATCAGCTTCTGCAGGCGGTCCAGGCCCTGCTTGGGGTTGATGTAGTGCGGGTTGACATCGCCCGCCACGATCTCGTTGCGGTAGATCCGGTAGTGCTCCAGGGGCTTGTAGATCTCCGCCTGGCGGCGCTTGATCTGCTCGTCGGACACGACAATGCCTTCGCCTTTGCCGTCGTCGATGTACTTGCAGGCCGCCTTGGCGGCGAGCCGGCCTTCGGTGAACGACCCCGACGAGAAGGCATGCGGCGTGCCGCCGACCGCGTCACCGGCGCCGAACAGACCCTCGATCGACGTCATGCGGTTGTAGCCCCAGAAGTACTCGGGCGGGGAAATGTCCTCTGGGCCTGAGCACCAGGCTCCCGAACCGGTGGCGTGGGAGCCCATGACGTAGGGCTCGGAGGTGGTCAGCTCGGGGTTCTCGTTCTTAGGGTCCACGTCGGTCGCCGCCCACAGCACCGCCTGACCGACCGTCATGCCGAGGAAGTTCTCCCAGCCGACCTCTTCCAGATGCGGATCCTGGAAGGCGCGCATGGTCACCATGTGGATGGGGCCGCGGCCGGCATTGACCTCGCTGATCAGCGCGTGGTTGCGCAAGCAGGTCGGGATCGGTCGATGCGTCAGGTGCGAAGCTTCCGGATCGAGGTATTCCTTGCCGACCAGCTTCTGCAGCTCGGGGAACCACTTGGACTCGTACTCTTCGCCCAGACCGTTCTGCGTATAGGTCTTCAGATGCAGGAAGTAGGCACCGACCGGGCCATAACCGTCCTTGAAGCGCGCCAGCACGATGCGGTTTTCCATCTGCGTCATCTTGGCGCCGGCATCGATCATCAGGCCGTAGGCCGACGCGGACGACCAGGGCGCGTACCAGGTCCGCCCGGAACCCTCGCCCACCGAACGCGGCTTGAAGATGTTGGAGGCACCGCCCGCGCCGCAGATCACGGTCTTGGACTTGAAGACGTGGTAGTTGCCCGTGCGGACGTTGAACCCGACCGCACCGGCGATGCGGTTCTCCTTGCTCTCGTCCATCAGCAGGTGGGTGACGCAGATGCGGTTGAACACCTTGTCCGCCGACTTCTTGGCGGCCTCGGCCACGATCGGCTTGTAGGACTCGCCGTGGATCATGATCTGCCAGCGGCCTTCACGAAGGTAGCGCCCGGTCTTCGGGTCCTTCATGATGGGCAGGCCCCAGTCCTCGAACTGATGCACCGTGGAGTCGACGTGGCGGGCCATGTCGAACAGCAGGTCTTCGCGCACCATGCCCATCAGGTCGATGCGGGCGTAGCGGACATGGTCCTCCGGGTTGTTCTCGCCCCAGCGTGTGCCCATGTAGCAGTTGATCGCGTACAGGCCCTGGGCGACCGCACCCGAGCGATCGATATTGGCCTTCTCGGCGATGACGATCTTCTTGTTCTGCCCCCAGAATCTCGCCTCCCAGGCAGCACCGGTGCCGCCAAGGCCCGCACCGACGACCAGAACGTCGATGCCGTCTTCGATGATCGTGTCGTAGGCCATCAGTAGTAGACCCCCATCTTCAGTTTGAGACCTGCGGACTCGAGCGTGCGCAGACCGCCGTCATCCATGCGGATGTACTTCGGCTCGTTGTAGAGCAGCTCGCCGTCGCGCATCTGCTGGCTGGGCCCGGGCACGTCGGCGAGCTTGGGAATCGCCTCGCCCCAGGGCTTGGTGGTGATGGGCGACAGGAAGTTCTTTTCCGTGCCGTTGCGAA
>CALMQI010000330.1 GCA_937871935.1 uncultured Burkholderiales bacterium | reverse complement strand
ACCAACAAGTACGCCGAGGGCTACCCCGGCAAGCGCTACTACGGCGGCTGCGAGTTCGTCGACCAGGTGGAGCAACTGGCGATCGACAGAGCCAGGCAACTGTTCGGCGCCGAGCACGCGAACGTGCAGCCGAACTCCGGCTCGCAGGCCAACCAAGGCGTGTTCTTCGGGCTGCTGCAGCCGGGCGACACCATCATGGGCATGAGCCTAGCCGAAGGCGGCCATCTGACCCACGGTATGTCGCTGAACATGAGCGGCAAGTGGTTCAAGGTGGTCAGCTACGGCCTGAACAGTCGCGAGGAGATCGACTACGACGCGATGGCACGGCTGGCGCAGACCCATCGACCCAAGCTCATCATTGCCGGTGCGTCGGCCTACGCCCTGCACATCGACTTCGCGCGGTTCGCACAGGTCGCGCGCGACGTGGGCGCGCTGCTCATGGTGGACATGGCCCACTACGCCGGCCTGATCGCGGCCGGAGAGTATCCGAACCCGGTGCCGCATGCCGACGTGGTGACATCGACCACGCACAAGACGCTGCGCGGCCCGCGCGGTGGCCTGATCCTGATGAAGGAGCCGGTCGCCAAGGCGATCAACAGTGCCATCTTCCCTGGCATCCAAGGCGGTCCGTTGATGCACGTGATCGCCGCGAAGGCAGTGGCCTTCAGGGAGGCGCTGCAACCCGACTTCAAGCGCTACCAGCAGCAGGTGGTCAAGAACGCCGTGGTGATGGCCCAAACGCTGGCGGCCCGCGGCCTGCGCATCGTGTCGGGTCGCACCGAGAGCCACCTGATGCTGGTCGATCTGCGCGCCAAGGGCATCACCGGCAAGGATGCCGAGACGGTGCTGGGCGACGCACACATCACCTGCAACAAGAATGCAATTCCCAACGATCCGCAGAAGCCCATGGTCACCAGCGGCATCCGGCTCGGCTCGCCGGCCATGACGACCCGCGGCTTCGGCGAGGCCCAGGCAGCGCAGACGGCGCACCTGATCGCCGACGTGCTGGACGCCCCGCGCGACCCGGCGGTGATTGCCGCGGTGCGCGACAAGGTCGGCGTGCTGACCCGCGAGTTCCCGGTCTACCGCTGAACTGATCGGGGCGCGCCGAACCAACGTCATCTCGCCGACATGCGCTGCCCCTACTGCAGTCACGCTGAAACCCAGGTCGTCGAGACACGCGAGTCCGATGAAGGCGACGTGATCCGCCGCCGCCGGCGCTGCCTGAAGTGCGACAAGCGCGTCACGACCTACGAGCGCGCCGAGATCGCGTTGCCCGCGGTGGTCAAGAAGGACGGCGCACGGGCCGAGTTCGACCCGGCGAAGCTGCGTGCCTCGATGCAGCTTGCCTTGCGCAAGCGGCCGGTCAGCACCGAGCAGGTCGACGCGGCGCTCGATCGCATCCAGGACAAGCTGCTGGCCGCGGGCGCGCGCGAAGTGCCGAGCGCGCGTGTCGGCGAGTTGGTCATGCGCGAGCTCAAGCGCATCGACAAGGTGGCCTACGTGCGCTTCGCCTCCGTGTACCGCAGCTTCGAAGACGTCGACGAGTTCCGCCAGCTGATCCGCGACATCTGACGCGGGCGCGGCGGGCTGAAGGCGCCTTCCCCCTTCCGGGGGCCCCCGGCCGGGCGAGCCAATCAGGGCGGTGGCTGAAGCCCTCCTGCGGGCGACGCGGCCGGCAGCGCGGATTCCTACAGTGAGTGGCATCGCAACCCCTTCTGTCGGAGCCCGTCATGACCCACCGCCGTGAGCAACAACAAGGTGTCAGCATCATCGAGGCGATGATCGTGCTGTGCGTGATCGCGCTGGTCGCCGGGTTCAGCGCGCCCAGCTTCGAGTCGATCCGCCAGCGCGCCGAGTTGTCCGGTGTGGCCGGGCAGATCGAGACCGACGTGCACTTCGCGCGCAGCGAAGCGGTCGCACGCAACCGCACCCTGCACCTCACGCTGATGGAAGCGGCCGATGGTGGCAACTGCTATGTGGTGCACGAAGGACCGGCCCCGAGCTGCAGTTGCGCACAGTTGGAACGCGCAGCCTGTGCCGGCGCGGCCGACGTGGTTCGCGCCATGGTGCTGCCCAGCGCCGGGCGGATCCGCCTGAGCGCCAACGTGCGGGCGCTGCATTTCGACCCGCTCAGGGGAACCGTCACTCCGACGGCCACGCTGCGTGCCGAATCGGCCGACGGTCTGGCGCTGCACCAGGTGGTCAGCCTCGTCGGCCGGGTGCGCACCTGCAGCCCGCAGGCGCGCATGGCCGGCGTGGCGGCTTGCTGAGGCCCTGCTGACCGGCATCTCGACAAGCGGTCGCGGCGACACGACGGGCGGCGCCCCGGCCATGGTTACAAACGGTCGCGTCTCCGGATAATCGTGACATGCATCACGGCGCAAGGATGACCCGCCGATCCGAGGGATTCACGCTCATCGAGCTGATGATCGTGCTCGGAGTGCTCGGCGTATTGCTCGCGATCGCCCTGCCCTCGTACCAGGACTCCACGCGCAAGGGCCGACGCTCCGAGGCCGTGACCGCATTGACCCAGCTGCAGCAGGCGCAGGAGCGGCACCGGGCGAGCAACACCGCCTACGCCGCCACCTTCGCTGCCCTCTCGGCATCGGCGCCGGCGACCACACCCCACTACAACCTGAGCATCGATGGCGCCGGGCCAGGCGGCTACCAGATCACTGCGTCAGCCCGGGCAGACTCGCCGCAGTTCGGCGATACCGCCTGCCGCGGGCTGATCGTGCGCGCCGCCAGCGGCGTGATGATCTACGAGTCGGTCAACGCGGCCAGCGCCGTCGACGCGGCCAACGCCAACCGGTGCTGGGCCCGATGATGCGCCATCGTCGCCACTGCCAACCCCGTTCCCTTGGTCTGACGATCATCGAGCTGATGACCGTGCTGGTCGTGCTCGGTGTCCTGGTCACGCTCGTTGCGCCAACGTTCCGCGGCATGATGCAGCGGCAACGCGTCCAGGGTATCCAGGATCAGTTGCTCACCGATCTGCAACTGGCCCGCTCCGAACTCGCCGTGCGGGCCAGCGCCAGCGCCTCGTCGCCGGTGGCCGTCACGTTCGGCGGCGATGGCATGGTGACCTGCTACACGATCCACACCGCGGGTACCGGTGCCACCTGCGACTGCACGCGCGCGGTCGGTCAGGTTTGCCAGCCGCCCGACGTGCTGCAGGAGGTCAGGACGGTTCAGTTGCCGCGGGCCGGCGGCATATCGATGGCCGCCTCCAGCCCCAGCGGCTCGTCGGTCGCCTTTTCGCCGCCGCAAGGTCTCGCCACGCCGGCCGGCCTGACCATCAACATCACCGGCGACATCAGCGGGCAGGTACGCACCACGGTGGGCGACCTTGGCAGGCCCGATGTATGTTCTCCGGACGGTTCCATTCGAGGAGTGCCGCCATGCAGCTAGTCGTCGATCGATCACGGGGCGTGCGCGGGCGCGCAGGCCAGCATGGGTTGTCGCTGGTGGAATTGATGGTCGGTGTGGCGATCGGCCTCTTCGTCGTGGCCGGCGCCACGATGCTGGTGTCGAACCAGCTCGGCGACAACCGCCGCCTGCTGCTGGAGACGCAGATCCAGCAGGACCTGCGCGCCGCCGCCGACATCATCGTGCGCGATCTGCGCCGCTCGGGCTACTGGGGCGCGGCGCAGACCGGCGTCTGGCATGCCGGGGCGGTTGCGGTGTCGACCAACCCTTACCTCACGCTCTCGCCGGCAGCCAGCGGCGTGCCGGTAAGCGAGGTCACCTTCGACTACTCGCGCGGCGTCGAGAACGACGTTGCCGACGCCACCGATGAAGCGGGATTCCGGCTCACGAATGGCGCCATTCAGATGCGCGTCGGCGGCAATTGGCAGCCACTCACCGACAACCGCACGCTGCGCGTCACGAACTTCAGCGTGACCTTGACCAGCCAGCCGGTCGCCTTGTCGTGCTTCCGCGATTGCGGCGTCGCGGCGAACTGCCCGCCGACGCAGTCGCTGCGCGAGCTGGCCGTGCTGATCGAAGGCCAGGCTGCCAACGACGCCAACGTGCGACGCTCGGTGCGCAGCAACGTGCGGCTGCGCAACGACATCATCACCGGCGCGTGCCCGGCTTGACAGGGAGGACGACCATGCTTGGCTTCCAGAGAATGCAGCGGACGTGCGCTCGCCAGCAGCGCGGCGCCGCCTCGCTGCTGGTGGTGGTGGTGCTGTTCTTCATCCTCGCGCTGGTCACCGCCTACGCCAGCCGCAACCTGATCTTCGAGCAGCGCATCTCGGCGAACAACCTGCGCGCCACGCAGGCCTTCGAGGCGGCAGAGGCCGGCATCGAGTTCTCGATCGCCGCGCTCGGCGGGGGGCGCGTCGCCGGCAACTGCACCGACACCACCAATACTGCCAACGACACCTTCAGGCAACGGTACCTGCAGAACGTCGACGGCACCTTCGGCATGTCGGGACCGCAGGCTGCGCTGCGACCCACCTGCATGGTGTTGTCCACCGGCACCGAATGCAGTTGCCCGACGGCAGGCAACGCGCCAGTACTGGCCGACCAGGTAGGCCCGGTGCCGACCTTTCAGATGCGGTTCGACACCGCGGGCATCGCACAACCCGGCGTGGTGCGCGTGTACTCGCGGGGCTGCAGCAACGTCGGTGCGCCATGTTATGGGGCGACGCCGGCCGACGCACAGGCCGAGGTGTCGGTACTGCTGGGCCTCAATTCGGCGCTGGCCACGCCGCCGAGTGCCGCGCTGACGGTCCGTGGCGCCGTCGATCTCGGCGGTGGCGCAGTGGGCGTGTCGAACGCCGACGTGCCCACCGCCGGCATCACGATCAACGCCGGCGGCGACGTGACCAACGCCGGAAACGCTCGCTTGCTCGGGGTGGCCGGTACGCCGGGGCCTGACTCCATGGTGGCGAACGATCCGTCGCTGAACGAACTCGACGGCAACCGCATGTTCGTCACGGTGTTCGGCATGGACAAGGCCACCTACCGTTCGCAGCCGGCGGCCGTGCGCGTCGCCTGCACCGGCGCGTGCGGGCAGCTGATCGCCGACACCGTGTCGGCCAACCCGGGACGGGTGATCTGGGTCGACGGCGACGCGACGATCGAGTCGAACCAGGTGATCGGCTCACCGGCCGATCCGGTGCTGCTGCTCGTGCGTGGCCATCTCACCGTGGCGGCCAACCTGCAGATTCATGGCGTGCTCTATCTGCACGCGAACGGCGGCACTTCGTGGAGCACGACAGCCGGCAGCACGACGATCAATGGCGCCGTCGTCGCGGAAGACGGACTCACCTTCGTCGGCGCGCCGACCATCTCGTTCGACCCTGCCGTGCTGCGCATCATCAATCTGACGCAGGGCTCGCTCGTTCGCATACCGGGAAGCTGGCGCGACTTCGCCGCAGGGAGCTGACATGCAACATCGCAGACAACAATCGCGGGGTGTCTCCCTGGTCGAAGCGATGGTCGCGCTCGCGATCATGGGCTTCGGCATGCTGGCGGTGGTCGGCGTGCAGGCCACGATGCGCCTGAATGCCGACATCGCGAAGCAACGCTCCGAGGCAACCCGGTTCGGCCAGGAAGAAATGGAGAAGCTGCGCGCGTTCATCGCCGTGGACGACACACCGGGCGAGCGCACCTGGGCCGGCAGCATCGTGGACGGCGCCGCTACCGATGCAGTCGGCCTCAATGCGACCTATCGCATCACCCGCGCCGTGCAGGTCTACAACAACAACAACCCGCCGGCCAAGGCGCTGACGGTCACCGTGTCGTGGACCGACAGGGCCGACCAACCACAGCAGGTGATGATGCGCAGCGTCATCGCCGCCGCCGCGCCGGCGCTGTCGGGCACCTTGGCCATCCGCCCCGGCACGGCATCGGTCGCACCGGTGCGGCGTCCGTTCCGCCGCCATCCGTCGATCCCGGTCATCGCGCGCGATTTCGGCAACGGCGGCAGCGGCTTCGTTCCCCCATGGCAGTCGCGTTATGTATTCGTGTTCAACAACGTCACTGGCGTCATCACCGGCGTGTGCGACTTCGGGTTCACCGGTTCGGGCTTGACCAACGACACCATCACGCCGTCGGATGTCGCGTCCTGCGACAACAACACGCAGGCCCAGTTGCTCAGTGGTTTCGTGCGATTCTGGCGCGACGCAGGCGGCGGCGATCTGACGGCTGCAGACGTCGAAGACCCGCCAGGCCCGTCGCTTCGCCTGCGCATGCGGCTGACGCTCACGAGCACGGGGCACCCGACCGGAACGTTCTGCATCGACGACGCCAGCGGTACGTCGACGGCCCTGTTCAACCAGACCCTGCCTCACGCCACCTACTTCTGCGTGATCCGTTCGAACACCCCGACGTTGTGGTCCGGTACGACCGAGATCGAGGCCCAGGACACCGACACGGCTGGCGGCGAGATCGAGTGGCACATCAGCGCCAGCGCTGGCGGGCCTGCCGATGAGCCACCGTTTCGCATCTGCCGCTACACGCCGGCTGCGAGCGACAGCGACCCGGTCGCCAACCGCGACCATCCGCGCAACTACGCCGACGTGAGCGGCAACCTGACGAATCAGAATTTCGTCGCGATCCCGTCCAGCAAGCAGTGCCCGACCGACGTGCCGGCCGATCCGGCCAGCGGCGACCTGGTCAACAGCAATACTCTGCAGCACCAGCCCACAACCTGAGGCGACCCTTCCGATGGCGATCGACGAGCGCGACCTGCGCCAACTGCGGCGCGCGCTCGACCTGGCCGAGACGGCCATCGGACGCAGCGACCCCAACCCGCGTGTCGGCTGCGTGCTGCACGACGGGAGAGACACGTTGGTCGGCGAGGGTGCCACCCTGCGGGCCGGCGACGCGCATGCCGAAGTGGTGGCCGTGCGTGAGGCCGCCGCGGCCGGCGCCGACCTGCGCGGCGGTACCGCCTGGGTCACCCTCGAACCGTGCTCGCATCACGGCCGCACGCCGCCATGCTGCGACGCGCTGATCGCCGCGAGTCTTTCACGTGTGGTGGTCGCCACGATCGACCCGAATCCGCAGATCGCCGGCGCCGGGATTCGTCGGATGCGCGAGGCCGGCATTGCCGTCGACGTGGCTGACGGCCCGATCGCGCGGCAGGCACGCGAACTCAACATCGGCTTCATCTCGCGCATGGTGCGTGGCCGGCCCTGGGTGCGCATGAAGCTGGCCGCCTCGCTGGACGGCAAGACGGCACTTCCCAATGGCCAGAGCCAGTGGATCACCAGCGAAGCCTCTCGCATCGATGGCCACGGCTGGCGGCGGCGTGCCGGCGCCCTGCTCACGGGTGCCGGCACGGTGCTGGCCGACGACCCACGGCTGGACGTCCGCCTGGTCGCGACCGAGCGGCAGCCGCTGCGCGTCGTGGTCGACGCGCGGCTGCAGTGTCCACCACAGTCGCGCATCTTCGCGCCGCCGGGGCCGGTGCTCGTCTACTGCGCGCTGGACATCGGGGCCACCGACACGGCCACGGCCGACGTCGAGCGCATGAGCCTGCCGGATGCCGACGGCAAGGTCCATCTGCGCGGCATGCTCGACGATCTGGCAAGCCGCGGCATCAACGAGTTGCACGTCGAGGCGGGTGAGAAGCTGAATGCCTCGTTCCTGCGCGAACGCCTGGTCGATGAACTGCTGGTCTATCTCGCCCCGACCGTCCTGGGCGCGGGGCTCGACATGTTCGCCGGGCCGACGCTCGTCCGGCTGGCCGACGCCCCGCGGCTGGTGTTTGCCGAAGCCACGACGGTCGGTGGCGACCTGCGCATCCGCGCCCGCTTCGCGGGCCGCGACGCCTTCCTGGCCTGAGACAATCGCGCCCATGTTCACCGGCATCATCACGGGGGTCGGCCAGGTCGTGGCGGCTACGCCGCTCGGCGCCGGGCAGGCGTACGGCAAGCGGCTGCACATCACCGCGCCTGCCGGCTTCCTGCACGACGTGGCGCTGGGCGACAGCATCGCGCTCAATGGGGCCTGCATGACGGTCGTGGCGTTCGACGCCGATGCCTGCTGGTTCGAGATCGACATCTCGGTCGAAAGTCTGTCGCGCACGGCCGGCCTGCAGGACGCAGGCACCGTCAACCTGGAATTGGCGCTGCGTGCCAGCGACCGGGTGGGCGGCCATTGGGTGTCGGGCCACGTCGACGGAATCGGACGAGTCGAACGTTTCGAGCCAGTCGGCGAATCGTGGCGGCTGGCCGTCGCGCTGCCGCGCGAGATGGCGCCTTTCATGGCCGCCAAGGGATCGATCGTCATCCAGGGCGTCAGCTTGACGGTGAATGCCGTATTGGACCGACCGGACGACTGCCAAGTCGAAATCAACCTCGTCCCCCACACGCTGCAACGCACCACATTGGGCGCCCTGCACGCCGGTGACGCGGTCAACATCGAGGTCGACCTGATCGCACGTTACGTCGAGCGCATCCTTTCTGCGCGCGGCAATGGATGGTCGAACGCCGAAGCACCATCGAACTAGGGATTCGACGGGTGTTTGCGGGGGTGACGCACGCAAGTTGAAACACTCTGGCTGCGCCCTTGTCGGATACTCGGGCTGTGACCCAGTGCCGTGCAATCGGTACGCAAGACTCGGGAGCCTCCTCGGACATGCATGACTTCGACGATTCCACGTTGTGGCGAATCAGCGAATTCGAACGCATCCGGATCGAGACCGGCAACAGCGGCTATGCCAAGCTCGGCGGGCCGACGGTCCTGCCGACCACTTTGGTCAGCGAGCTGGCCCGGATGGAGTACTCGCCGACCGGCTCGGAACCCCTCGAAGTCATCGCCGCCTGCATGCGGCATCGCGAGCCGGCACTGATCTACCTGCAGTACTCCGGTCTGATCTGGCCGATCACCGTGTTCCCGCGCGAGCGGCTCTACCACTCGCCGCGCGACATCACCCCCGAGCTGCAAAAAGGGGTGCGCGACCTCAGGATCCACAGCGTCGAGCCGCCCGGCGTGCGCGCACCTGGCCATTTCATGACCGAACGCGTCGCCGAAGAGAAGCACTATCGACGCCTGGACGAATTGCTCTGGGCGCTCGCGCTGCATGGTCCGCGTGGCACGCTGCTGGGTGAGATAAGCGGCAGCGCGGCCTATCGTGTCGCCTCCGATTTCCACGTCGGCACATTGCCGTTGGGGGGTGCCTTGGGTCCTGCGTTCACGCGACTGCGCCGCGAAACCGCGTCGCTGAAAGTGATTGCCAAGTGGCCCGGAATGAACGTCGATCGTGCCATCCGGCTGCTCAACGCGTTGTACCTGCTGGCCGGCCTGATGGTGTTGCGCATGCATCCGGCGGCCCGCAAGGAGCCGTCGACCACGACAGGTCCCGAGTGGCTGTCGTGGATGCGCCGCAGCCGCTGATATTGCGATCCCTGGGGCGGCGCGCCGGCTGAGTCTACGTGCTTCGCGTCGGCGACATCTGAGCCGTGGACCCCCGCCTACAATCGGCGGATGCCGATTGCGCCGATTCCTGAACTTGTCGCCGATCTTGCCGCCGGCCGCATGATCATCCTGGTTGACGAGGAGGATCGCGAGAACGAAGGCGATCTGATGCTCGCGGCCGATCACGTCAGCGCCGAGGGCATCAATTTCATGGCCAAGCATGGCCGCGGCCTGATCTGCCTGACGCTCACGCGCGAGCGCTGCGAACATCTGCAGTTGCCGCCGATGGCCGCGCGCAACGGTACCGTCCATGGCACCGCATTCACGGTGTCGATCGAGGCCGCGCGCGGCGTGACCACCGGCATCTCGGCGGCCGATCGGGCCCGCACAGTGAAGGCTGCGGTCGCCCGTGAGGCCAAGCCGAGTGACCTGGTTCAGCCCGGTCACGTCTTCCCGCTGCAGGCCCAGGACGGCGGCGTGCTGATGCGCGCCGGGCATACCGAGGCCGGCTGCGACCTTGCCGCCATGGCCGGCCTGGCGCCCGCGACAGTGATCTGCGAGATCATGAACGACGACGGCAGCATGGCCCGCCTGCCCGACCTGGAGCGATTCGCCAAGGCGCATGGCCTGAAGATCGGCACCATCGCCGACCTGATCGCGTTTCGCAGCCACAACGAGAGCCTGGTCACGCGGGCCGGCGAACGCGAAATGGTCACGCCGGCAGGCACCTTTCACTGCGTCGTCTATCGCGATCGTGGGCAAGGCCTGCACCTGGCGCTCGTGAAGGGCCATTGGCAGCCGGGCGACGAAGTGGTCGTGCGAGTGCACGAGCCGTTCACCGCCATCGACCTGCTCGAGACCGGGTCGGGCCAACATTCGTGGCCGCTGCTGCACGCCCTGGAGGCACTGCAGCGTGGGCCCGGTGGCGTGGCGGTACTGCTGAACTGCAATCACGACACCGGTGTGCTGCTGCCGCAGTTGGTGCAGGCGCGGCCCGTCGAGGCACCGGCCGCACGCTCGGCCCTTGACCTGCGCACCTACGGCATCGGGGCGCAGATCCTGCGCGACCTGGGCGTGACGCGCATGCGCCTGCTCGGCAGTCCGCGGCGCATGCCCAGCATGACCGGCTACGGACTCGAAGTGACCGGGTTCCTGGCGCACACCGACTGAAAGCCGCACATGCAGATCGCCGACAAGGGCAACAGCGAACGACTCGACGGCGATGGCGTGGTCATCGGCGTCGTGCAGGCCCGCTTCAATGCCGCACTCACGGACAAGCTGGCGCAGGCGTGCCTGTATGAACTCGCCGCCCTCGGCGTCACCGAGAAGCACATCGTCCACGTCAAGGTACCCGGCGCGCTGGAGATCCCGGTCGCCTTGAAGGCCATGGCGGATAGCGACGACTTCGATGCGTTGATCGCGATCGGCTGCGTGATCCGCGGTGAGACCTATCACTTCGAGCTGGTCGCCAACGAGAGCGCTGCCGGCGTGACCCGCGTGGCGCTCGACCATCAGATCCCGATCGCCAACGCGATCCTCACCGTCGACACCGAGGCACAGGCCTGGGAGCGTGTCGAGGAGAAGGGCCGCGACGCCGCCCGCGTGGCCGTCGAAATGGCCAACGTGATGGGCGAGCTGTGAGCGACACGCCGGCCAAGAGCCCGGCGCGGCCGCGTCGCGCCGGCGCCAAATCGGCCCGGCGGCGCGCGCGCGAATTGGCGCTGCAGGGCCTGTACGAGTGGCTGGTCGGCCGCGGCGACATCGCGGCGATCGATGCCCACATGCGCGAGCAAGAGGGCTTCGACAAGTGCGACCGCCTGCACTTCGACGCACTGCTGCATGGCTGCGCCGGCGGGCTGGCCGAATTGGACACGCTGCTGCTGCGGCACATCGACCGCAAGACCAGCGAGCTGTCGCCGGTGGAGCATGCGGTGCTGCTGATCGGCGGCTACGAACTGCAGCATTGCGCCGACGTGCCCTACAAGGTCGCGATCAACGAGGCGGTGGAACTGGCCAAGACGTACGGCGGCACCGACGGCCACAAGTACGTGAACGGTGTGCTCGACCACCTGGCACCGGAGGTGCGGGCCGCCGAAGTCCAGTCGGCCCGCGCGGCCCGCTCCGCACCCGCCTGAACGTCGCCACGATGAAGACCGCGCGCCGGCTCGACCACATCGAGCCGTTCTACGTGATGGAGTGTGCCAAGGTGGCCTTCGAGATCGGCGCCAGCGTGGCATGCGATCCCGCGCGTGGCGGCACGCCGATGATCTACCTGAATATCGGCGAGCCCGACTTCGGCGCCGCGCCGCGCGTGCGCGAGGCGGCATGTAGGGCCATCGCGGAAGGCCGCACGCAGTACACGCAGGCCACCGGCCTGCCCGAATTGCGCGGGCGCATCAGCCAGTGGTACCGGCAGCGATTCGGTCTGCGCGTACCGGCCGAACGCATCGTCGTCACGGCCGGTGCGTCGGCGGCGCTGCAACTCGTGTGCACCGCGCTGTTCGAGGCGGGCGACGAGGTGCTGATGCCCGACCCGTGTTATCCATGCAACCGGCATTTTGTAGCCGCCACCGATGCCCAGCCGCGCCTGCTGCGCACGAGCGCCGACGCGCGCTTCCAGCTCGACGCGCAGGCGGTGCAGCGAGCCTGGAACGCCGACACGCGCGGCGTGCTGCTGGCGTCACCGTCGAATCCGACCGGCACCTCGATAGCACCGGCCGAGCTCGGCCGCATCGTCGACATCGCGCGCGTGCGTCGAGGCGTGTGCATCGTCGACGAGATCTACCTCGGACTCAGCTACGACGAGACATACGCGCACAGCGTGCTGCGCTGGGCCGAAGGTGACGACGACTGCGTGGTCTCGGTCAACAGCTTCTCCAAGTATTTCGGCATGACCGGCTGGCGGCTCGGCTGGCTGGTCTTGCCGCAGTCGCTGGTGTCGCCGGTGGAGCGGCTGGCGCAGAACCTGTACATCTGCCCGTCGACGATCGCCCAGCTCGCCGCGCTGGCCTGCTTCGATGATGGGTCGATCCAGGAATTCGAGCGACGCCGCGCCGAGCTGCGGACGCGCCGCGACTACTGTGTGTCGGCGCTGACCGAGCTCGGTCTGCCGGCACCTGTACCACCCGACGGCGCGTTCTATGTGTATGCCGATTGCTCGCGGTATGCGGCCAGCAGCTGGGCTTTCTGCCTCGACATGATGCACAAGGCGCACGTCGCGCTGACCCCGGGACGCGACTTCGGCCGCCACGATACGCAGCGCTACCTGCGCCTGTCGTTCGCCAGTTCGATGCCGCAGTTGGAGGAAGCGATGGCCCGGCTCCAGCAGGCGTTGTGAGGGCCATGTGACATTTGCCCATCGGCGGTATGCCGGTGCGTGACAAGGCGTTAACCGCACGCACAACCCCACGCTTTTTGTCGCGAGCCGAGCGGTGACAGCACCTAAGCTCCGTCGTCGTGAATGCCTCGACAGACCGGCACGAGCCGCCGCCACGCGACGCGCAGCCCGGCACCTCCCAACCCGTCGACCTGAACCCCGCCGACCTGCCCGAGGCGTCACCCTCGAGCGAAGGCGGTGCGACCGATTCCGCTCCCGACGAAGCGTCGGCACAACCGGCGACGATCGGCCACATCGGCCGCTACGCGCTCAAGCAGCGGCTCGGCGAGGGCGGCCTGGGCACGGTCTACGCGGCCTATGACCCGATCCTGTCGCGCACCATTGCCGTCAAGACGCTGCACCTGAGCACCGTCGAAGGCGACCGTGCAGCGCTGGATGCGCTGTTCCTCAACGAAGCGCGCGCAGCGGCTGGCCTGAACCACCCCCACATCGTCACCGTCTACGACGCCGGCCTGTCCGAGCAAGGCGTCTACATCGCGATGGAGCGCCTGCGCGGCCGCGACCTGCGCCAGCTGATGGCCAACAACTGGCGACCCGACATCGTGCAGACGGTGCAGATTGTTCGCCGCGTGGCCGACGCGCTGTCCTATGCCCACAGCAAGGGTGTGATCCACTGCGACATCAAGCCGGCCAATATCTTCATGGTCGGCCGCACGCTGCCCAAGGTGGTCGACTTCGGCATCGCGCGCGTCGCGCACGGCCAGGTCATCCCGGCGCTCGAAGGCATGGTCGCGGGCTCGCCGCACTACCTGGCGCCCGAGCAACTACGCGGCGACACCGTCGATCGCCGTTGTGACGTCTATTCGCTCGGCGTCGTGCTGTACGAGCTGCTGGCGCACCGTAAGGCCTTCAACGGTCAGTCGCTGGCGCAGATCGTCGACGCTGTCGAGCGTTCGACGCCGATGCCGGTGCACGAGGTCCGGCCCGAGGTGCCCGCCTCGCTGTCGCGTATCGTGCAGCAGGCCATGGCCCGCGAGCCGCAACAGCGGTACCGCTCGGCGCGCCAGCTCAGTCGCGACCTGCGCGACTGGCTCGAAGCCGAGGGCGACCTCGTCGGCGACGATGCAGCCGCGCCGCGCGTCTGGCAGCGACCGATCTTCACCACGGTGGCGACGATCACCATCGCGCTCGCCGCAGGCACGTGGTGGTTCTGGCACGGCTCGACGAACCCGGCGGTCGATGAGCCGCTGGCGACGGCTGCACCCCAGGTGGCTGCGGCCCTGCACCCAGTCGTACCAACGGTCGCGTCATCGCCACTCGACACGTCGCGCGTTGACGCGGCCGCGTCTACCCCGGCGGCCCTCACCGAAGCGCCTACACGATCCGAGCCCGACCCGCAGGCCAAGCGTTCGCCCGTGCAGTCGGCTTCCCGCGAACGCCAGGCCCGTCCGGCGACGAAGGTGCAGGCCCCCGTCGCGCCAGGCCAACCAGCCGTCGTGGCCAGTGGCGTGGTGCAGCTGGCGATCACGCCGTGGGGCCAGATCGAGGTCGACGGTGTGCCGGCCGGCGTCACACCACCACTGGCACGCTTGTCGCTGTCGGTCGGCAATCACGTCGTCACCGTGCGCAACGAGGACTTCCCGCCGTTCACGACCACTGTCCGCGTCACGGCGGATCAGCCAGTGGTCGTACGGCATCGCTTCGGTTCGTGAGGAGGGTTCGATGAAGCTCGCACCTGGGTTGATGTGGATCGCGCCATCGCTGGCTGCGACGCTGCTATTGGGTGGTTGTGCTGCGCCGACGCCTTCGGCCGGGCTGGCCGAAGTCATCGAGCGCCCGGCCGAACGCGCGCTGCTCACCGGCATGCGCGCCTACGACGACGCCCAGT
>CALMQI010000329.1 GCA_937871935.1 uncultured Burkholderiales bacterium | reverse complement strand
CAAGGTGGCGGACACGCTGCCGCTGCGACCGTCCTCGAACTTCACCGCGGTCTCGATGAACTGCTCTGTCCTGCCGCCGTACAACGCGTCGAGCAGCACCTGGTACTTGTCGCCGATGTAGCCGCGCCGCACCTTGCGTGTGCGCGTCAGCTCGCCGTCGTCGGCGTCGAGTTCCTTGTGCAGGACCAGGAAGCGGCTGATCTGGCTGCCGGCCAGCTTGTCGTCCTGGCTCAGGTCGGCGTTGACCTGCTCGACGCACCCGCGGATCAACTCGTAGACCTCGGGCTTCTGCGCCAGGTCGGTGTAGCCGGCATAGGGCAGGTTGCGCTTCTCGGCCCAGTTGCCGATGGCGTCGAAGTCGATGTTGACGAAGGCGCACACCTTCTCGCGCTTGTCGCCGAAGGCCACCGCCTCCTTGATGTACGGGAAGAACTTCAACTTGTTCTCCACGTACTTGGGCGCGAACATCGCGCCGTCGTTGGGGCCGCCGACGATGCGGCCGACGTCCTTGGCGCGGTCGATGATCTTCAGGTGGCCGCCGGCGTCGATGAAGCCGGCGTCGCCGGTGTGGTACCAGCCGCTGGCATCGAGCACCTCGGCGGTGGCGGCCGGGTTCTTGTAGTACTCCTTCAGCAGCCCGGGGCTCTTGACCAGGATCTCGCCGCTGTCGGCTAGTTTGATCTCGACGCCGTCGATCGGCACGCCCACCGTGTCGGCCTTCACCTCGTGGTCGGGCTGCAGGCAGACGAACACCGCGGTCTCGGTCGAGCCGTACAGTTGCTTCAGGTTGATGCCGATCGAGCGGTAGAACGTGAAGAGGTCCGGGCCGATCGCCTCGCCGGCGGTATAGGCCACGCGCACCCGCGAG
Source organism: uncultured Burkholderiales bacterium (assembly GCA_937871935.1). Taxonomy (GTDB): domain Bacteria; phylum Pseudomonadota; class Gammaproteobacteria; order Burkholderiales; family Burkholderiaceae_C; genus JAEUPI01. Next base: position 3,135 of record CALMQI010000329.1, on the reverse strand, counting down.
AAGCCGAGCGTGTTGCGCAGCGGACCGAAGATGAACCAGTCGCCGAGCTTGTACTTGATGCGCTCGACCATCGACAGCGGCTTGCCGTCCATGCGCGCCGGGCCGACGCGGCGAGCCACCGCCATGCAGGTCTTGTAGAGCCACTTCTTGATGGCGCTGGCGTCCTCCATGCGGATCGTCACGCTGGTCAGCAGGCCTTCGAAGATGCGCGGCGGCGCGAAGTAGTAGGTGGGCCCGATCTCCTTGAGGTCGATCGTCACCGTTGCCGCCGACTCGGGGCAGTTGACGATGTATCCGCAGGCCAGCCACTGCGCGTAGGAGAAGATGTTCTGCCCGATCCAGGCCGGCGGCATGTAGGCCAGCACTTCCTCGTTCTCGGTCAGCTTGTCGAAGGTCTTGCCGGCGTTGGCACGGTCGAGCAGAGTGAAGTGCGTGTGCACCACGCCTTTCGGGTTGCCGGTGGTGCCCGAGGTGAAGAACATCGCGGCCACGTCGTCGGGCCGGGCCTTGGCCACCTCGGCGTCGTAGAAGCCGGGATGCGCGGCGTCGTAGGCGCGACCGGCCTCGATCAGCGCGTCCAGCGACACGAGTCCGGGTTCGCTGTAGTGGCGCAGGCCCCGCGGGTCGTCGTACCAGATGCGGCCGAGCTGCGGGCACTGCTCGCGCAACTCGAGCATCTTGTCGACCTGTTCCTGATCCTCGACGACGGCGAAGGCGACCTCGGCGTTGTTGACCGGGAAGACGAACTCGCCAGCCACCGCGTCCTGGTACAGCGGCACCGGCACCGCGCCCAGCGACTGGATCGCCAGCATCGACGCATACAGGCGCGGCCGGTTCTCGCCGATCACCACCATGTGCTGGCCGCGCTGCAGCCCGGCCTCGGCCAGGCCGCAGGCGAGCTGGCGCACCAGCGTGGCGAGCTGTTGCCAGGTGATGGTCTGCCAGATCCCGTATTCCTTTTCGCGCAGCGCGGCGCTGCCTGGGCGGCGCTGGGCATGGTCGAGCATCAGGCGGGGAAACGTGGTCTGCACGGCAGGCTCCCAACGGCCGCACGGCAGGTGCGGCGGGCTGTGCGCGATAGTAGGAGCGTGTTTGACGTCAAGTTGTCGGTCTGACGACAATCCTAGGGTCCTCCCCCATCGGTGTTTCCCCAGTGAACCGAAGCAATAAATCGTCCGCCAACGCCTTGCTGGCCCGCTCGCGAGCCCCGACGCCCGACGAGCTCCAGGCGGTGCCGTGGATGCGCACGCTCAATGCCGAGGAGGCTGCGCTGGCGAGGGCCGACTTCCGCGTGCTGCAGGCCGAGGCGGGCGAGTTCGTCTGCCGCGTCGGCCGGCCGGTGAGCTACTGGTTCGGGCTCATCGACGGGCTGCTCAAGATGAGCAACGACAGCGAGCTGGGCCTGCCGATCACCTTTACCGGCCTGCCGCCGGGCGGCTGGTTCGGCGAGGGCACCGTGCTGAAGCACGAGCCCTACCGCTACAACATCCAGGCGCTGCGCCGCAGCCTGGTGGCCGGCATCACGGTGCAGACCTTCGACTGGCTGCTCGACCGCTCGATCGGCTTCAATCGCTTCGTGATGCGCCAGCTGAACGAACGGCTCGGTCAGTTCATCGGCGCGCGCGAGATCGACCGCATGAGCAACCCCGACATGCGCGTGGCGCGCAGCCTGGCGTCGCTGTTCCACCCGGTGCTGTACCCGGGCGTGGGCGAGCTGCTGCGCATCACGCAGCAGGAGCTCGGTTATCTGGTCGGCCTGTCGCGCCAGCGGGTCAACGAGGCACTGCGCACGCTGCAGGCGGCCGGCTGCATCCGCATCGAGTATGGCGGCGTGCGGGTGCTCGACCTGGAGGCGCTGCGCCGCTACCGCAGCTCGTGAGGTGCCGCTTATGCCGGCGGCTCAGTTGACGATGCCGGCGATCACGTGCCCGGACGGCACATGCGTGGCAGCGCTCTCGACATGGCCGGTCTGGTCGTCGAAGAAGAAGTCGGGCTCGAACTCGCGCAGGAACTCGCCCTTCGGCAGGCCGCCGAGGAACATCGCTTCATCGACCTCGATGTTCCAGTCCATCAGCGTGCGGATGGCGCGTTCATGCGCCGGTGCGCTGCGCGCCGTGACGAGTGCAGTGCGAATGCGCATCTGATTCGCGGGTTCGTGCTGCAAGCGCTGCAAGGCTTCGAGCAGTGGCTTGAAGGGTCCGGGCGCAAGGGGCTTGGCAGCGCGGTGTTGTTCATGCGCCTGAAAGGCGGCCAGGCCATCGGCCTGGAACACACGCTCTGCCTCGTCGCTGAACAGCACCGCATCGCCATCGAAAGCGATGCGCACCTCGTTCGGGTGCGCTGTCGACGCGCGCGCCGAATGCGGAAACACGCGTGCGGCCGGAACGCCCGCTGCCAGGGCCGAACGCACATCGGCCTCATTGGTCGACAGGAACAAATGGGCGCTCAGAGGGCGCAGGTAGCGCCAGGGTGACTCGCCGCGCGTGAACACGCCGCGCTCGAGCTGCAGCCGCGCCTCGCTCCAATCCTTGCGCAGGAAAGCGGAATAGCCGCGCCATAGCGCAGCCGACGCATTATTGGCGAGCGCGGATGCGCTGAGATCAAGCTGCGCCGCCGTGGCGCGGCCCATCATCAGATTGGCGGCCGCCCGCATCAGCCGGTATTCTGGATCGAGTTCGATCAATTCGCCTTGGTTGATCGCCGCAATCCGCAGCGCGCCCAGCGCTTCGGCCGCCAATTCATGGCGCAGCAGGAAGCGCGCGAGTTCCATGCGCGCGGCAACGGGCGCGCCTTCGCGAACGCCTTCGGCTGCGGCGGCGCGAGTGAGGGCCCCGATGCGCGCGCGCACATCCGCAAGCTCCATCTCGCGCTGCAGCGGCGCGGCGTTGGCGTCGGCGAGCGTCTCTTCCAACATCGCGGCATTGACGCTCGCTTCAACATCGGAGGGGCGCGCGGCGATGAGGCCAGTGCCGCGGGTGACGACGAGATCGCCGTTCTCGAACGCCGCCGCCGCATCGTCGGCGTGAAGCTCAATCACCGCGCCATGCGCCGAAGGGAGAATCGCCGCTTCGATCGTGCCGCGCCTGGTGTCGATGCCGCGCGTGGGGCCGCCGATCAGGGCGATGCCGATACGGT
>CALMQI010000328.1 GCA_937871935.1 uncultured Burkholderiales bacterium | reverse complement strand
CGCGCGGCTCGCCACGATGCGTGCGGTAGCTGACCAGCAGCGTCTCGTGGTCAACCATGGCGCCCTGAATGCGCGGCCACGGGCACATGTAGATGCAGACCTGCTCGCGGGCGATGCCGCCCAGCACGTAGGTCGTGAGCGTGAAGATGCCGAGGAAGAGATAGGCAATCGTCGGGGCCGTGCCGGCAAGGAACTCGGCGGCCAGCGTCGGCGCATCGCGGAAATAGAACACGAAGGCGCCGCCGGTAGCCAAGCCGACGGCGAGCCAGGACAGGTGCGTCATGCCCTGCTTGAAGAGCTTGACCGGGCCCCAGCGTCTCTTGTCGAGCTGTATTCGGGCGTTGCGGTCGCCCTGCCAGAAGCGCTCGACGACAATCATGAGATCGGTCCACACCGTCTGCGGACAGGTGTAGCCGCACCACACGCGGCCCGCGACCGAGGTGACGAGGAACAGCGTCAAGGCCGCCAGCACAAGGAGGCCGGTGACGAAATAGAACTCCTGCGGCCAGATCTCGAGGAAGAAAAAGAAGAAGCGGTTGTTGGCCATGTCGAGCAGCACGGCCTGATCCGGCAAATCGGGCCCGCGGTGCCAGCGCAGCCAGGGCAGCGCGTAGTAGATGCCGAGCGTCACCGCCATCACCAACCACTTGGCCGTGCGGAAGCGGCCGTGGGCGAGCTTCGGGTATATCTTCGCTCGCTCGGCGTAGAGTAGGCGGTCTTGCTTGCGATTGACCGCTTTAACGTCCAGCCGCGCGACGCCGGGGGCGGCGTCTGGGCTCCCGGCAGGAATGATGTACTGGTCCATGTGCGTCATCGAGCGACTCTCGGCACCCACCTGGCGAGAAACGTCAGGTGCCGCCACGGCGGTGTGCTGCTATGGCAAGCGTGGGCCCCAGCGTGGCTTCGCGTCCTTGATCTTGCGCAATCGGGATCGGGCTTGTCGCCGCCAGCTCGCGTGCCTTCTCGCGCTGCGGACGCACGGCCGTCGTCTAGAGCTAAAGCAGTACCAAGCCGCATCCACAGCACACACTCGCGGGAACTCCTTGGGCCTACTTGCCGCCACCGAGGCTGTGCACGTAGACGGCGAGCGACTTGAGCGTGACGGGATCGAGGCGGCCGGCCCAGGCCGGCATCATGCCGCCACGGCCGGTCCTGATGCTCTCGACGATTGCCGGCTTGCTGCCGCCGTAGAGCCAGATCTCGTCGGCGAGGTTGGGCGCGCCCTGGTCCTGCTTGCCCTTGCCGTCCGGTCCGTGGCAGCTGGCGCATGACGGAATGCCCGAGTACGGATTGCCGCGCTGGAAGATGAACCGCCCGACCTGCGCGAACTCGGCATCGTCGGCCGCATGCGCGATCGGCTGGCGCGATTCGAAATAGCGCCCGAGCGCCGCAAAGTCAGACGGTGACAGGTCCTCGACCATCGGGCGCATCGTGTCGCTCTTGCGGCGGCCCGACTTGTAGTCGGCCAGCTGGCGCGCCACATAACTCGCATGCTGCCCGGCGAGCCGCGGAAACACCGGGCTCGAGCTTTCGCCGTCGGTGCCGTGGCAGATGAAGCACTTGCCCTCGACGATCTCCTTGGCTCGCTCCGCCTCCGACGCGGCGCTGCCGGGAGTCGGCATCAGCAACGCCCACCCCAGGCATGCCTGCACAACCACCCGTCGCACCGCGCATCCATCGGTGCATGACATCATGGCAAACAACATCGGCTTCATCGGCTCTCCCGGCGCTTCGAGTGTCGATGCGAGAGCGTGCCCTGCACGCGCGTTTGCCACACTACCCACATGGGCTATCGTGCATCACCCATAGCGGTAATAGACGCCATCGCGCCTCTACCACGTAATAGATGCTGCCGCAGGCTGCGTCGATGTGACACGCATGCGCTGTAACGAGGCACTGGCACGGGACCTCCCGTAGGAGACACACATGCAATACGACAAAGAGTTCGACGCCTCGGGCCTCGCCTGCCCCATGCCGATCGTCAAGACCAAGAAGTCGCTCGCCGACATGAGCTCGGGGCAAGTCCTGCGCGTGATCGCCACCGACCCCGGATCGGTGTGCGACATGCAGGCGTTTGCCGATCAGACCGGCCACACGCTGCTGTCCTCGGGTACCGAGAACAACAAGTACGTCTTTCTGCTGAAGAAAGCCTGACACGTCCAGGCTCCCTGCCACCACAGGAGATTCGATGGCTGCGAAGAAGATGGCGATCATCGCCACCAAGGGTGCGCTCGACATGGCCTACCCGCCGCTGATCCTCGCCTCCACGGCGGCGGCACTCGGCTGGGAAGTGCAGGTGTTCTTCACCTTCTACGGCCTGCAGCTGCTGCGCAAGGATCTGTCGGGTATCGCGATCAGCCCGATCGGCAATCCGGCGATGCCGATGCCCGTGCCGATGCCGGTGCTGGTGACGGTGCTGCCGGGCATGGAGGCGATGGCGACCTCGATGATGAAGGCCAAGATGAAGAAGAAGGGTGTCGCCTCGCTCGAGGAGCTGCGCAGCGTCTGCCAGGAGGCCGACGTCAAGTTCATCGCCTGCCAGATGACGGTGGACCTGTTCGACTTCGAGAAGTCCGACTTCATCGACGGCATCGAATACGGCGGCGCCGCCACCTTCATGAAGTTCGCCGGCGAAACCGACGTCTGCCTGTTCATCTGACGCACGGCGATGGCCGCAACCGCCAGCTCGCTCGCCACGGTCGTCGTCTGGGGCGGCTTCGTGCTCGCCTTCGCCTTCGGCGTGGTCGCGGCGCGCACCAACTTCTGCACCATGGGTGCGCTGTCGGACATCGTCAACATGGGCCACTGGGGCCGCATGCGCATGTGGCTGCTGGCGATGGCGGTGGCCATCGTCGGCGCCGGCGCGCTGGCGCTCGGCGGCCAGTTCGATCTGTCGAAGTCGATCGTGCAGCGGCCGGTGCTGTCGTGGCTGTCGCTGCTGGCGGGGGGCTTGAGCTTCGGCGTCGGCATGACGATGGCCGGCGGCTGCGCCAACAAGAACCTGGTGCGCGTGGGCGGCGGCAGCGTGCGCTCGATCGTCGTACTGGTCTTCGTGGCGATCGCCTCGTACATGACACTCAAGGGCCTGTTCGGCCAGTGGCGCGCGAGCTGGCTCGATCCGGTGGCGATCAACCTCGGCGACTGGGGCTGGAAGGACCAGAGCCTCACCACCGCGCTGGCGCGCGCCACCGGGCTGGATGCGAAAACAGCCGCCATCGGCACGATGACGGTAATCGCAGCCGGCCTGCTCGCCTTTGTCTTCAAGGACAAGCGCTTCCGCGGCAACGGCGTGCAGATCTTCGGTGGCGTGGCGCTCGGTGCCCTGGTGGTCGCCGGCTGGTACGTCAGCGGACATCTGGGCTACGGCGAGAACCCGGACACGCTGGAAGACAGCTTCTTCGCCACCAACTCGCGCACGATCGAGTCATTCAGCTTCGTCGGTCCGCTCGCGTACTCGCTGGAGCTGCTGCTGTTGTGGACCGACAAGTCACTGCACGTGACCTTCGGCATCGCCAGCGTGGTCGGCGTTGCGCTCGGCTCCGCGGCCTATGCCCTGTGGTCGCGCAGTTTCCGCTGGGAGGGTTTCGCCTCGTTGTCCGATCTGCGCAACCAGCTGGTCGGTGCGCTGCTGATGGGTTTCGGTGGCGTGACGGCGCTGGGCTGCACGATCGGCCAGGGCGTGACCGGCATCTCCACACTCGCGCTGGGTTCGTTCATTGCGCTGGCCGGCATCGTGATCGGCTCGGTGGCGATGCTGAAGTACACGCTGTGGCGCGAGGAGCAGGCCGCCTGAGCGGCTTCTTGAGCGGCCGCCGTCGCGGCAGCTGACAGGCGCGGTGTCCTACCCGGCCATGCCGCTGTTGCCGGCCATGCCCAGCAGCTTCGGCGTGTTGACGCGCCGCGGCTTGACGCGCCCGCCCTGGTTCTTCAGCCACGCCTCGACCACCTCCCACACCGGCTTCACGCCGGGCGCGTTCTTCGCCTCCTCGGCCACCGGCGCCCAGCCGGCGACCTTGTAGGTCTTGCCGGCCTCGACCGGCTTGTCGCCCAGCCGCAGGTCGCTGATGCGCGAGCCCATCTTCGCGTTCGGATCCATCGTGTAGGTCAGGCCGCCCACACGCACCATGTCGCCGCCCTGCTGGTAGTACGGGTCGGGGTTGAACAGGTTGTCGGCCACGTCCTCGAGCACGGTCTTGATCGTCTCGCCGCTCATCGGCGTGAGCGTCGCGTAGGGATAGGTGATCGCCAGCTGGTCCATCAGCAGTTCGCGCGTGATCGCCTCGCCCGGCAGCAGGCTCGTGCCCCAGCGAAAGCCCGGCGAGAACGCGAGGTCCGCGCCCTGCACATCGATCAGCGCGTCGCAGATCAGCTGGTCCCAGCTGCCGTTGAAGTTGCCGCGGCGGTACAGCAGGCCGTCGGTGACGGCGAGCTTCTCGTCGAGCTTGGCCGCATGCGGCGCGCGCCATTTCGCGATCAGCGCCTGCATCGCCGCGTCGGGTACCAGCGCGTCGGAGAAGACCGGCAGCAGCCGGTAGCGCGCATCACTCATCTTGCCGTCGCGCACCTGGAAGTCCATCACGCCGAGGAACTTGCCGTTGCTGCCGGCGTTGGTGACGAGCGTGGTGCCGCCGGTGTTCTTCACCGGCACCGCCACCGGCACGCCATCGTGCGTGTGGCCGCCGAGGACTGCGTCGATGCCGCGCACGCGCGACGCCATCTTCAGGTCGACATCCATGCCGTTGTGCGACAGCACGACGACCAGCTGCGCTCCCTTGGCGCGCGCCTCGTCGACCATCTTCTGCATGTTGGCGTCCTGGATGCCGAACTCCCAGTCGGCCACCAGGTAACGCGGGTTGGCGATCGGCGTGTACGGGAATGCCTGCCCGACGATGGCCACCGGCACGCCGTTGACAGGGCGGATCACGTAGGGGGCGAACACCGGGTCGCCGAAGTCCAGCGTCTTCACGTTCTGCGCGACGAAGTCGACCTTTCCTTTGAAGTCACCCTCGACGATCTGCTTGACGCGCTGCATGCCGTAGGTGAACTCCCAGTGCCCGGTCATCACGTCGACGCCGAGCAGCTTGCCCGCCTCCACCATGTCCTGCGCGTTCGTCCACAACGACAGTGCCGAACCCTGCCAGGTGTCGCCGCCGTCGAGCAGCAGCGCGCCCGGGCGGTTGGCCTTGATTTGCTTGACCAGCGTAGCCAGCTGCGCGAAGCCACCGACACGGCCGAACCGGCGCGACGCCGCATCGAAGTCGAGGTAGGTGTAGGCATGCGCGAGGTCCGAGCCGGCGCTCACGCCCGCCGCCTTGAGCAGCCGCTCGCCCACCAGGTGCGGCCAGTGGCCCTGCATGCCGGCGATGCCGAGGTTGACACTCGGCTCGCGAAAACGGATCGGGTTCAGCTGCGCATGGCAGTCGGTGAAGTGCAGCAGCGACACCGCACCGGCGCCCTTGAAAGCCGGCGGCAGGTCGTATAACGCGGCCTGTGCACTGGCGGCGTCGGCATCGGCCACACGCGACAGCGGCAGTCCGGCGGCCGCAGCCGCACCCAGCATCTGCAGGAACTCGCGTTTGCTCAGGTTCATGATAAGCGTCGACTTATCTTTGATCGCCGAAAAAGCCCGCGGTCGCGGGCTTCATCAGCAATCACTGGTTGACCGGCGACTTGGGGTCCAGCAGCAGCGCCATCACATGGCGCAACTGCTCTTCGTTGAGCAGTCCCATGTGGCCGAAGCGCGGCATGTTCGAGCAGGCGGCGTAGGCCTTGCTGTTCCACAGCTTGCCCCAGGTGTACTGCACCATCGCGGTCGAGGCCGGATCGGCCGGGTCCTTCACGCCGCGCAGCTTGCCGTAGTTCCACAGACTCGGGCCGATGGTGCCGAACGAGATTTCCTTCTTGTCGATCTGGTGGCAGTTGTAGCAATTGGCGCCGTTGGACTTGGCGTCGGCCGAGGCGTCGGTCCAGGTCATGCCGCGTCCGTTCTGTGCGAGCTTCTCGCCCTCGCGCCAGTCACCGACATACTGGCCGTTGGACGGCGGCTTCACGCTGGCCAGTGAGGCAGCCTCGATCTGCTTGGCCACTTCGGCGCTCGGTGGCGTGGCCGACGAGCAGGCCTGCTGGCCGAGATCCTGGTTCAGGCGCTCGATCTTGGCGATGCCCTGGTCGCGGAACGACGCCTTCATCACCGCCACCGTCTGGCGGTCGAGTTCGGCCGGCGAGGGCGACGTGGCACAGCCGGTCACCATCACCACGGATGCGACGGCGACAGCGGAAATCAAAAACGGCTTCATCGATGCGCTCCTGCAGATCAACGCTTGATCGCCGGGGCGATCGACTCGGCACCCTTGGCGTTGACGCCCATGTAGGTGCTGACGGCGATGGTGGCCTCCGAACCGAAGCCCGGGAACGGAAAGCGCTGTTGTCGATAACAATCGTTCAGCCGCAGTTGCATGCTCCACATCTGGCCATTGCTGACCCGGTAGGCCGGCCAGGCGGCGAAGCCGATGCCGTCACCGGGGTTCTTCGTCAGGTTGGGCAGGTCCTGCATGCGAATGCGTTTGCCCTCCTCGCCGTGGCACGAGGCGCAGGAAAAGTCGTACGGCCCGCCGCGGAAGAAGAACACCCGCTTGCCGATCTCGTAGCTGCGCCGCTCCTCGGCATGGCCCTGCGGCAGGTTGAACCGCAGCCCGCGCGAGGCGGCGGCAATGTAGGTGGCGAGCGCCGTGACGTTGGCCTGTTCGCCGCGGCCGAAGGCCGTCTTGGCCACCTCGGCGCCGTCGAAGCCCTGCAGCACCTGCATGCAAGTGACCAGGCGCGCCTCGAGGTCCTGCACGCGGCCGGTGTCGGCGAAGTAGCGCGGCAGCTCGACGAAGGCGCCCTTCACGACGCCCGGCCCCTTGCCGAGGTCGCATTGCTCCAGCGACGCGTTCTTCGGCCCGCGCTTCTGTTTCCACAGCTGTTCGCCCTTGGCCTCGAACAGATCGGCCGGGTTGCCGTCCTCGAGCATCTTGCGGTACTCGGCGATGCCATCGGCGGCCGACTTCTGCTGCGCCAGGGCGGCACCGGTGGCCAGGACGGCAGCCACGCACACAACGATCGTTCTCATGCCAACTTGTCTCCAGGAAATCGGGGGGTGCACCGTGCCGCTTCGCTGGCGGCTTCGGCTGGACGCTGGAGGCGGCGCGGCCGCCGCCAACCGGGCTCGCTCAGGACACCGTCGCTTCGTCGGTGCGCTTGTCGCCCTTGTTGTCGACCCAGTTGACCGCGACCTTGTCGCCGGCCTTGGCGCCCTTGATGGTGAACTGCAGGAACGGGTTCTTCGAGACGGCCGGGCCCCACTGCGCCGTCAGCACCGGCTTGCCGTTGTGCGTGGCGGTGACCTCCTGGATGAACCAGGCCGGGACCGCCTTGCCGGCGCTGTCCTTGCGCTGGCCGGTTTCCATCTCGTGACTCATCAGCACCCGCACGGTGGTCTTGTCGCCGGCCGCCTGGGCTCGGATACGCATCGGATCTGCCATGTCTGTGTTCTCCTGGTTTTCTGCTTCAACCGCCGCAGCCACCCAGGGTGACCTTGACTTCCTTCTGCGCGAACAGCACCTTGCCGTCGCCCATCATCGCCACCGCATACACGTTGGACGACTGGCCCATCTTGACGCGGGTGGAGAAGCTGGCTTCCACCGCGTCGCTGACGTCGAACGCCGCCGCCAGCGCGTTGGGGTTCTTCTCGACCAGCAGCAGCATGCGCTTCACGCCGGCCACCGCGCAGGCGCAGCCCAAAGGGACGACAGCACCGTTCTCGGCGATGTCCGGTCCGGTGAGCGTGACGTCCTTGCTCTCGGTCGGGGCGCCGCCACCGAGCGCCTTGACCGCGTCGGCCATGGTCTTGGCCTCGAACGCCGCCTGCGCCCAGGCGGCTTGTGCGGCCTGCGGCAGCAGGCCGGCACCGGCCATCAGGCCGGCCAATGCGGCGCTGCGGGATAGCACCTCGCGTCTCGTCTGCATCGAATGCTCCTTCGGGGATCAAATCATAAAGTCGGAAGATCAGGCCCCGCTCAGGGATGGCCCGCATCGGTCTTGCGCCGGGTGCGTGGATTACGCTCAAGCATGCCGATGACGTCCATCACCGTGATGGGTGATGACCCATAGCCCTTGTGGGTAGGGCAGGTCGACGACCTCGATGCGGCGCAGGCAGACCCGCCGACAGGTGAACGGGTATTCAGCCGCCGCCGTCGCACTCGACGAAGCGGCTTGCCAACGCCGGTGGCAGCGGGCAGTCGAGCAGCGTGGCGGCGATGCGCAGGGCCTCGGCGGCCGGCTCGCCCAGGCGGCCGGCCGGCGACAACTCGACCGCCGCGTCGACCCAGCGCCGCACGAGCACCGGTCGCAGCATCCAGGGCAGCGACTGCACCTGATGCAGCGCGGCCACCAGCGCATCGGTGTCGGGCAGTTTGCGCGTCGCGCCCACGTCGGGCCAGGGCTGCATCACGGCGGCCCACCAGCGCTCGCCGCTGGCCTGCGCACCGGAGATGACGTCGAGGTCGATCTCCGGCGTCGGCACGATGCGCGACAGGAACGCGCTGAAGCGGCCGATGTCGCGCGCGGTCGCGGTGTCGAGCCCTTCGAGGTCGAAATCCGCCGCGGCCGGCTGCGCCAGCGCACGCGCGTCGCCCAGCACATGGCGTATCACCAGCCAGCGCAGCCGATCGAGCGCATGGGTGCGGCCGTCGGCGGCCATCAGGCGCCGCGTGGCCTTGAGCAACTGCTGGCGTTGCGCCATCGGACCTTGCGCGATGCGCCGCGTGAACCGCTCGATCCACGGCAGGCGCTCGCGCGCGCCGAGGCCGGGCTGCCGGTGACGATCCGGCTGCTCGATCCGCCGCTGCACGAGTTCCTCCCCAAGGAGTCCGCCGAAATCGCGGCGCTCACCGCCGACATGGGAAAGACGGTGGCGGAAGTGGAGCGGACCATCGAGTCGCTCTCCGAGGTGAATCCGATGCTTGGGCTGCGGGGGTGCCGGCTCGGCATCATGTACCCCGAGATCACCGCCATGCAGGCCCGCGCCGTCCTTGAGGCCGCGGCCGATGCGACGAAGGCCGGCTTCAAGGCCCGGCCCGAGATCATGATCCACCTCGCGGCGAAGGTGGGCGGCATCGGAGCGAACCGGGAAAACCCGGGGACGTTCTTCTACGAGAACCTGATGATGGGCGCGCAGCTGCTCGAAGAAGCACGCGTTCACGGCATCGCCAAGTTCGTGACCATTGGAACCGTCTGCGCGTATCCCAAGTTCACCCGCGTTCCGTTCCGCGAGGACGACCTTTGGGAGGGCTATCCCGAGGAGACAAACGCGCCTTACGGCGTCGCGAAGAAGGCCCTGCTCGTTCAGGGCCAGGCCTATCGGCAGCAGTTCGGGATGAACGCGATCTACGTCCTGCCCGTGAACCTCTACGGTCCCTTCGACCACTTCGACCCGTCGGTGTCCCATGTGATCCCCGCGCTCATCAAGAAGTTCGAGGATGCGATCGAGGCCAGGGCCGACCATGTCGAGGTCTGGGGCACCGGGAACGCCTCCCGTGAGTTCCTGTTTGTCGAAGACGCGGCGCGGGGGATCGTCGACGCGACCGAAAAGTACGACGCCCCGGAGCCGGTGAATCTGGGCGCGGGCTTCGAAATCACGATGCGCGACCTCGCCGAACTTCTCCAGAAGCTCAGCGGATTCGAGGGAGAACTCCGGTTCGACCCCACCAAACCCGACGGTCAGCCGCGCCGCTGCCTCGACACCTCGCGGGCCGAGGCCGCGTTCGGCTTCAAGGCGCGCGTCTCGTTCGAAGAAGGGCTCAAGAGGACAATCGAGTGGTACCGGAACAACAAGAACTCTCCCCACTAGCAAAAAACGCCCGGGACGAGGTTCGGTCGTTCTACGAGTCGCGCCACGAGGAGCTCGCGAAGGCCCGGGAGAACCGCTCGTATTACTACGACTACCTCGCGCGCGTGCTCAAGGCGCGGGTGGCGCCGGGGCAGAGGGTTCTCGAGATCGGCTGTGGCTCGGGCGACCTGCTCGCGGCGGTATCGCCATCGTTCGGCGTCGGCATCGACCTGTCGGGCAAAGCCGTGGCGGCGGCGCGCGCGCGCCACAAGGATCTCCATTTCTTCGAAGGCGACGCGTGCGAGGCGTCCACGCTCAATCAGGCGCGCGGCCCCTTCGATGTCATCCTGATCGTCAATGTCCTGACATTTCTGGGTGACGTGCGTCGTCTTTTCGACGCGTTGCACGCCGTTTCCCACTCGAAGACCCGGGTGATCATCTACAGCTATTCGAGGCTCTGGCAACCCGTCCTGCGGCTCGCCGAGGTTCTCGGCCTCAAGCAGGCGCAACCCGCCGACGCCTGGATCCCGCAGGAGGAGGTGCGCACGATGCTCCACCTCTCCGATTGGGATCTCGTGCGGGAGGACCGCCAGATGGTGTTTCCCATCTACGTCCCGTTGCTTTCGGAGGCCCTCAACCGGTGGGTGGGCCATCTTCCGATGGTCGACGCTCTCTCCTTGATGTTCGGCATGGTCGCGCGGCCCCGGCTTAGCCGACACCCGGGCTCGATGAAGTCCGAGCCGTCGGTCAGTGTTGTGATCCCTTGCCGGAACGAGGAGGGCCATATTGCCCCGATGGTGGCGAGGCTCCC
>CALMQI010000327.1 GCA_937871935.1 uncultured Burkholderiales bacterium | reverse complement strand
TCCAGCTCGCTCGCGCCCAGCTGCTGTGCGCCACCCGGCCCGACCACGCTGGCCGCGGTGATCCGGCCGCTGTACACGCCGGCGGGGCTGGCGCACGTCGGCGTAGTGGCGGCCACCGCCGCCGGCGCGGGGTTGACGGCCGACTGGCACAGCCAGACCGAGATGCCGCCGTTGACGCCCTGTTGGCCGAAGTGGATGTGCGCCTGCAGCACCGTGCCCTGCATCTCCTCGTAGCTGAAGTCGTAGTCGACCTCGCCGGTGGCCTTGTCGATGCGGGCCTTGAACGTGCCGTTGCCCGTGCTGGAGACGGACGGCACCTCCTCGTAGCTGTTCATCTTGGCTTGCACCACGGCGGCTTGGCGCCGGCCGTCGTCGGCAAGCGCGGGCAGGGCCATCAGGGTCCACCCAGCGGCGAGGGCGCAGGGCAGGGCCAGGTCACGAAGTGTCTGGGTCATTGCTCGGACTCCGGTTTGAGGTTGCTTGATGGCGCTGCCACCGGGGCGGTGGGCGTCGTGGTGCGCGCATCGGGATCCCATGCGCGAGGTGTTTACGGGCGGCGCGCACACTTCATTCCTGCCCGCGCCGTTGCGCGGCCAGGGGCCGCCTGTGGCACGGGCGCGCAGACACCGGCCGGCGCATCGTCCGTGCGCCGCGTGGGGTCGCAGCCGGGCCGGCTCAGGCCCGCTGCACGGCGCCGGCAGGCGCCTCGTCCGCGTTGCCGCACTTCATGCAATAGCGGAAGAACGCGTTCTTGCGGGTGCCGCAGCTGGCGCAGCCGTTGAACAGCTTCAACCCGCAATGCACGCAGAAGTCGGCCTTCACCTCGCCTGTGCTCATCACCGGGCGCTCGCAGCCGGGGCACACGTTGGCGGCCAGCTTCTTCAGCGCGTCGTCGTTCGACAGCGCCTTGCGCCGCTCGCTCTCGGTCTGCTGCTCCACCAGCTTGCGGCGCTCGAGATAACGTCGCATCGCCTTGATCACGTAGTGCCCGGCAATCACCGTCAGCGCAATGCCGACGCCGTAGCGCACGTAGCCGCCGTAGCTTGGCAGGTAGGGCACCAGCTCGAAGAAGAAGGTGAACACCGCAAACAGCACGAAGCCGCGCATCAGCGGCCAGTAGTCGCTCTTGCGCTTCTTTGCGATCAGCCAGCCGGCAATGGCCAGCAAGGGCAGTGTGAGCGCCAGCCGCGCGCCGAACACGCGCAGCTGCTGCGTGAAGATCGCGCTGCGGTAGGCGCTGTCGGCGGCCTGCAGCAGCTCGGCCTCGGTGCGGTGCTGGGCGGCGAGCGCCTGGCGCGCGACCAGCAGCTTCGAGTCGAGTGTCTCCACGGCCGCTTGCGCCGCGCGCTCGCGCGCCTTCAGCGCATCGAGGTCGCGTGTGCGCTGGATCACCTCGGGGTCCTGCTGCGGGTCGGTGGTCGCGGTGCGGGTGGCGATCCAGTTGGCATAGGCCGAGCGCGCTGATTGATACGCGTTGACCGCCGCCGTCAGCGCCAGCCGCGCGCGCGCCAGCTCGTCGGTGATGTCGCGCTGCTCCCGGTCGAGCTGCTTGCTCGCCGTGCGCGCGGCCGCCAGCGCCGCCTGGTCGGCAAACTGGTCCTGCGTGATCGTGTGTTCCAGCCGGGGCAGGTCGGCCACGATCTTGCCGCCCAGGCCGACCAGAAAGCCGGCGAAGACGAACGAGACGATCCACATCACCAGCGCAAACAGCCGGTCGGGTACGCGCAGGAACTTGAACATATTGGCGTCTACTCCTTCGGAATCTGGCGCGGTTGGCCGTCGTGGTCGATCGCCACGTAGGTGATGTTGGCGTCGGTGACCTTTACCACCTGCAGGTTGGCCGGGTTGCGCTCGGCGTACACCTCTACGTGCACGGTGACCGATGTGTTGCCGATGCGCACCACGCGGGCATAGAACGACAGCAGGTCGCCGATCGACACCGGCTGCTTGAAGACGAACTGGTTCACCGCCACCGTGGCGATGCGGCCCTTGGCAATGCGCGCGGGCAGCACGGCGCCGGCGATGTCCACCTGGGCCATGATCCAGCCGCCGAAGATGTCGCCATTGGCGTTGGCGTCGGCGGGCATCGGCATCACGCGCAAGGCGAGTTCCGAGCCATCAGGCAAACTAGTCGGTGCGGTCAGGCGCTGGGTAGGGCTTGTACTCGAGCTCATCGTCACCACCTCTGTCCTGCTTCATTCGCGATGCCAAGCATTCTTTCACGCGCCCGATGCGACGATCCGGTCATTCCGCGGCGTTAGCCGAGCCTGCGCCTCCCGGCGCCGCACGGTCCGACCTGGGCATCCTCAAGCGCCTGTGGCCCTACCTGTGGCGCTACCGCTGGCGGGTGGCCGCGGCGCTCACGTTCCTGCTGCTGGCCAAGCTGGCCAACGTGGGCGTGCCGGTGCTGCTGAAGCACCTGGTCGACTCGTTCGACCTCAAGGCGGGTGATCCGCGCGCGGTGCTGGTGGTGCCGGTCGGGCTGCTGCTGGCCTACGCGGGCTTGAGGTTGTCGACCTCGCTCTTCACCGAGCTGCGCGAGCTGGTCTTTGCCAAAGCCTCGTTTGGCGCGTCCAAGCAGATCGCGCTCGAGGTGTTCGGCCACCTGCATGCGCTGAGCCTGCGTTTCCACCTCGAGCGGCAGACAGGCGGCCTGTCGCGCGACATCGAGCGCGGCACCCGCGCGCTGCAGTCGCTGGTGCAGTATTCGCTGTACACCATCGTGCCCACGCTGGTCGAAGTCGCACTCGTGCTCGGCTTCCTGGGCTGGCGCTTCGACGCCGGCTACGTGTGGATCACGCTCACGGCGCTGGCGCTGTACATCGTGTTCACCGTCACGGTGACCGAGTGGCGCACGCAGTTTCGCCGCACGATGAACGAGCTCGATTCCAAGGCGCACTCCCGCGCGATCGACGCGCTGCTGAACTACGAGACGGTCAAGTATTTCAACAACGAGGCCTTCGAGACCCGCCGCTACGACGAGGGCCTCGAGTCGTACCGCAAGGCGCAGGTCAAGTCGCAGGCCACGCTGTCGCTGCTCAACACCGGGCAGCAGCTCATCATCGCGACCAGCCTGGTGGCGATGCTGTGGCGCGCCACGCAGGGCGTGGTCGACGGCCGGCTCACGCTGGGCGACCTGGTGATGATCAATGCCTTCCTGATCCAGCTGTACATCCCGCTCAACTTCCTGGGTGTGCTGTACCGCGAAGTCAAGCAGAGCCTGACCGACCTGGACCGCATGTTCGCGCTGATCGAGCGCGAGCGCGAGGTGGCCGACGCGCCCGGCGCGCCGGCGCTGCAGGTGCGCGATGGCGTGGTGCGCTTCGAGAGCGTGTCGTTTGCATACGACCCCGCGCGGCCGATCCTGCACGACGTGAGTTTCGAGATCCCGCCGGGCAAGACGTTAGCGGTGGTCGGCCCGTCGGGCGCCGGCAAGAGCACGCTGGCGCGGCTGCTCTACCGCTTCTACGACGTCAGCGGCGGGCGCATCACCATCGACGGGCAGGACATCCGCGCCGTCACGCAGGACAGCCTGCGCCGCGCCATCGGCATCGTGCCGCAGGACACGGTGCTCTTCAACGACACCGTGGGCTACAACATCGCCTATGGCCGCACCGGCGCCACCCACGACGAGGTGGTCGCCGCGGCGCAGGCGGCGCACATCCACGGCTTCATCGCCGCCACGCCCAAGGGCTACGACACCATGGTCGGCGAGCGCGGGCTCAAGCTGTCGGGCGGCGAGAAGCAGCGCGTGGCGATCGCGCGCACGCTGCTGAAGGACCCGCCGATCCTGATCTTCGACGAGGCGACGTCGGCGCTCGACTCGGCCAACGAGCGCGCCATCCAGGCCGAACTAAAGAGCGCTGCCCAGGGCAAGACCGCGCTGGTGATCGCGCACCGCCTGTCCACCGTGGCCGATGCGCACCTGATCGTGGTGCTCGAGCAGGGGCGCGTGGTCGAGGTCGGCTCGCATGCCGACCTGCTGGACCGCGACGGGCGCTATGCTCAGATGTGGCGGCTGCAGCAGGCCGAGGAGCCGGTGGCTGCTTGAGACGCCAGGCGGCACGCGCCGCCTGCCGGAGGGGGTTGCTCGGGGAGGGTCCGCTATGCGATCCAGTTGGCATTCGTTCGTCAGGGCGGCCATGGCCGTGGCGCTGGGCTTCAGCGCATGGGCCGCCGCGGTGCAGGCCGCACCTGCAGTCGAGTCGTTCCTCAGGCCGCCGGCTTACCGGGGGCCTGTGCTGTCGGCGGACGGCCGCTACTTTGCGGTCACCGTGCCCGTGCGCGACCGCATGAATCTGGCCGTCGTCGACGTCGAGACGCGCGAGGCGAAACTGCTCACGGGACTTGACGACTTCGACGTGGTCGACGTCCATTGGGTGGGTAGCGAGCGGCTCGTGTTCTCGCTGGGCCGCATCAGTTCACCGACGGGCCCCGAGTACTGGGACGGCGGCGGCATGTTCATGATCAGCCGCGACGGCAAGGAAACGCGAAAGCTGCTGCCCACCTGGCGAGAGCGGATCAGGAACCTGCAGATCACCTTTCGCGCGTTGACCTATCTGGCGCCGGTCGAAGGCAGCGACGAGGAGATCATCGTCGACGAATACGAGGCAGGCGGTTCGAGCCACATCTTCCAGCTCAACGTGCGCACCGGACGCAGGACGTTGCTCTCCGAGGGGCGTCCGCCGCGGGTCTATCGATGGGTGCTCGATCGCGCGGCGGTGCCTCGAGTCGCTGTGTCGTGGGTGAAGGACAGCGTGGAGCAGATCGTGTCCTATCGGGCCTCTGCAAAGGACCCCTGGCATGAGCTGTTTCGCCAGCGCCGCACCGGCGAGCGCATCGAACCTGTTGCCTTCGACGATGACAACCAGACCTTGATCGTGGCTGCCAATCCTGGCCGGGACACGATGGCCTTGTACCTCTACGACCCGAAGACCCGGCAACTCGGTGAGCGACTCGCAGCGCACGGGCGCTTCGACATGGGTGCAGACCACAGCGGCAACCGCGTGGCGGGCCCGATCGTCGAGCCGAAGTCGCGACGGCTGGTCGGGTTCGCGGTCGACGGCGAGAAGTTGGAGACCATCTGGCTCGAAGACGACTACGCACGCATCCAGGCGACGATCGATGCTGCTCTGCCTGGCGCCGTCAACACCTTCACGGGAGATCCCAAGGGCAAGCGATTGCTCGTGCGCTCGTACAGCGATCGACAGCCGATGCGATGGTTCTTCCTGCACACCGATCGGCGCGCGCTCGAACCGCTGTTCGACAGCGCACCCTGGTTCAAACCGGGTGACCTGGTCGCGATGGAGCCGTTCTTCTACAAGTCACGCGACGGCCTGGAGATGCTGGGCTATCTGTTCCTGCCGCCGGGGCACAAGAAGGGCGTGCGCCTGCCCACGGTCGTGCACGTCCACGGCGGCCCACATGCCCGTGCCGACCGGTGGGGATACAACAGTTTCGGCAGCGTCGAGGGCCAGTTGCTGGCCTCGCGCGGATACGCGGTCGTCGTGCCCAACTTCCGCATCACACCGGGGTTCGGCGCGAAGATCTTCAATGCGGGCATGCGCCAGATGGGCAAGGCGATGCAGGAGGACATCGAAGACGTGACCGACTGGGCGATTGCGAAAGGCTACGCAGATCCGGGTCGAATCTGCCTGTCGGGCGCCAGCTATGGCGGCTACGCCGCGTTGATGGGCGTGGCCAAGACGCCCGACAAGTATCGATGCGCAATCGCCGGACTGGCGGTGACCGACATCGAGTTGCTGCTGACATCGAGCTACGGGGATATTCCGCGCGACGACCGGGGCGGACTCCAGTTCTGGTACGAACTGGCCGGCAACCCCGCGAGTGCGGCCGATGCGCAGGCCATGCGCTCGGTGTCGCCGGCCTACCTGGCCGATCGCATCAAGGCTCCGGTGCTGATGTACAGCGGCGTCGACGACATCCGCGTTCCGCTGGAGCAGCCGCAGAAGATGCGCAAGGCGCTGGAGGCGCTGAACAAGCCCGTCGTCTGGATCCAGAAGGACGAAGAGGGTCACGGCTTCGGCAAACTCGAGAACAACGTGGACCTGTACAACCAGGTGTTGACGTTCCTGGACAAGCACATCGGTGCGGGTGCGGCGCGCTAAGGCGTCGACGGCGGGCGGCGTTGCGGCGGATGGACAATCGCCGTATGCCCACCGCCGATGTCCTGACGATCGCCCGCCCCGACGACTGGCATCTGCACCTGCGCGACGGCGCCGCCATGGCCGCGGTGCTGCCGGCCACCGCGGCGCAGTTCGCGCGCGCGATCGTGATGCCGAACCTCAAGCCGCCGGTCACCACCGCCGAGCAGGCACTGGCCTACCGCGAGCGCATCCTGGCCGCGCGGCCGAAGGCCGGGCCCGGCAGCGACTTCGACCCGCTGATGACGCTGTATCTCACCGACCGCACGCCACCCGACGAGGTGCGGCGCGCCAAGGCGGCCGGCGTGGTGGCCTTCAAGCTCTACCCGGCCGGCGCCACGACGAACAGCGACTCCGGCGTCACCGACATGCGCCACGTGCGCGCCACGCTCGAGGCGATGCAGCGCGAGGGCCTGCTGCTGCTGGTGCATGGCGAGGTCACCGACCCGGCGGTGGATGTGTTCGACCGCGAGGCGGTGTTCATCGAACGCGTGATGCTCCCGCTGCGGCGCGACTTGCCGGCGCTGAAGGTGGTGTTCGAGCACATCACCACCCTGCAGGCAGCGCTGTACGTGGTGCAGGCCGACGCGCACACGGCCGCCACCGTCACGGCGCACCACCTGCTGTACAACCGCAACGCGATCTTCCTCGGCGGCTTGCGGCCGCACTACTACTGCCTGCCGGTGCTCAAGCGCGAGGAGCATCGCCTTGCGCTGGTGCAGGCGGCTACCTCGGGCAGCACCAGATTCTTTCTCGGCACCGATAGCGCGCCGCACGCTGCCGCGCTGAAGGAAGCGTCGGTGTGCGGTGCCGGCTGCTACACCGCGCCGGCCGCGCTGGAGCTCTATGCCGAAGCATTCGAGGCCGCCGGCGCACTCGACAAACTCGAGGGCTTTGCCAGCCACCACGGCGCCGACTTCTACGGCCTGCCGCGCAACCGCGGCACCGTCACGCTGCGACGCGAGGCGTGGTCGCTGCCAGAGAGCGTGCCGTTCGGCGATGCCGAACTCAAACCGCTGCGCGGCGGCGAAACGCTGCGCTGGCGCTTGCATACCTGAGGCGCAGCCAAGCAGCTGCCGCGGATCCGGCTCCGCCGGGCCGCTGGCGGAGCCCCCTTGAGGGGGAGGCGGCCGCCAGGCCGCTCCGGGGGTGGGTGTTACTCCGCCGGCAGGAACCCTTCGATCGACAGGTAGCGCTCGCCGGTGTCGTAGTTGAAGCCGAGCACGCGCGAGCCCGCCGGCAACTCGGGCAGCTTCTGCGCAATGGCGGCGAGCGTCGCGCCGCTGGAGATGCCGACGAGCACGCCTTCCTCGCGGGCGGCACGGCGCGCCATCTCGCGCGCGTCCTCCGCGTCGACCAGGATCACGCCGTCGAGCAGGTCGGTGTGCAGGTTCTTCGGCACGAAGCCGGCACCGATGCCCTGGATGGGGTGCGGCGACGGCTGCCCGCCGCTGATGACGGGCGAGGCCTTCGGCTCGACCGCGAACACCTTCAGCTTCGGCCAGCGCTTCTTCAGCACCTGGGCGCAGCCGGTGATGTGGCCGCCGGTGCCCACGCCGGTGATCAGTGCGTCGAGCCCGTCGGGAAAGTCGCGGGCGATCTCCTCGGCCGTGGTGCGCACGTGCACCTCGATGTTGGCCGCGTTCTCGAACTGCTGCGGCATCCACGCGCCGGGCGTCTCGGCCACGATGGCCTGCGCCTTGGCGATCGAGCCTTTCATGCCTTCGGCGCGCGGTGTCAGCACGAAGGTGGCGCCATAGGCCAGCATCAGGCGCCGGCGCTCGACGCTCATGCTGTCGGGCATCACCAGCACCAGCTTGTAGCCCTTGACCGCCGCCACCATGGCCAGGCCGATGCCGGTGTTGCCCGAGGTCGGCTCGACGATGGTGCCGCCGGCCTTGAGCGCGCCGCGCTTCTCGGCGTCCTCGACCATCGACAACGCGATGCGGTCCTTGATCGAGCCGCCGGGGTTGGCGCGCTCGGACTTGATCCACACCTCGTTGAGGTTGCCGAACAGGCGGTTGACGCGGATGTGCGGCGTGTTGCCGATGGTGTCGAGAATGCTGTTGGCCTTCATGCGGGGCTCCTGTGTGCGACGTCAGCGGCGCGATAATCGTACTGTGAAGCAAGCCAGACCGCCGCTGGTGCAATCAGCCGAAAGGCCGCACTGGAGGAAGGTCCGGACTGCATAGGGCAGCGCAGGAGGTAACGCCTCCCCACCGTGAGGTGCGAATCAGAGCCACAGAGACGAGTCCCTTGGCGGAGCGCGGCGCAAGCCGCAGGAAGCCAAGGGGGTGAAACGCGGCAATCTTTGCGTGCAGCAACACCAAATAGGCCGGCGTTGAGGCGGCCCGCGGAGCCGGCGGGTAGGTGGCACCGAGCCGGGCGAGTGATCGCCTGGCCCAGATGAATGGCGGTCACGGCCGCGGTTTCTTCGGAGGCCGCGGCTGCACAGAATCCGGCCTATCGGCTTGCTTCACACTTTTTTCTCGACGCGACGCATGGGTGCGTCGCCGTCAGGCCGGCACGATCAGGTCGTGGCGCACCAGCCAGCGCAGCGGGGCGGGGGAGGCCACCTTCGGGTGGACCCGGTTCCGGCGGCGGAGGCGCCAGCGCACGACCAGCACAGGCACGACGATGGCCACGGCGATCACGATGCCGATGCTGAGGAGGGCGGTGAGCAGCTCCGACACGCCCTCAGGCTACCGGGCGCCGTCCTCGCCGTCCCGGCGTGAAGGTGGGCAGCCGGGGGTAGGGCGAGGCGAAGCCGCCCTCGCAATGGGCGAGGCGGAACTGCCCCGCCCGCTCGTCGAGCCAGCGGGAGACACACAGCAGCTCGTCGACCTCGCCGGTGGTCACCACCGTGCCGTTCTCGATCGCCGCCGGTTCCAGGCCGAGCGGCGGCTGGTGGTCAGACCAGGACCGGACCAGATGGCCGTTGACCAGTTCGGCCCCGCCGCCGTCGTCCAGTTCGATCAGGA
>CALMQI010000326.1 GCA_937871935.1 uncultured Burkholderiales bacterium | reverse complement strand
AGGGCCACGTGCTGGACGTACGCGAGGTGCGGCTGTCGGCGGGGGCCGGGTTCGTCGTGGCGATCTGCGGCGACCAACCCTTCTTCTCGACTAGCGACTGGTTCATCGGGTCGACGCCGATGAAGGCGGGCATTCCGTCCGGCGTCCGCGAACAGACGCTTAAGTTCCCGTACAACGACCTCGCTGCAGTTCAGGAACTCTTCGACCGTCATCCGAGGCAGATCGCCTGCGTGGTGCTCGAGGCAGAACGCATCGATGCTCCGCGGCCGAGCTTCTTGCGGTCGCTGCGCGACCTTTGCCATGGCCAAGGTGCGCTACTCGTGTTCGACGAGATGATCACCGGCTTCCGCTGGCATCTCGGCGGCGCGCAGGCTGTGCATGGCGTGACGCCAGATCTGTCGGCCTTCGGAAAGGCGATGGCCAACGGCTTCTCGGTTTCGGCGCTCGCCGGCTCGCGCGAAGTGATGCGGCTCGGTGGCTCGGCCCACGACCGGGACCGCGTCTTCCTGCTGTCGTCGACCCACGGCGCCGAAGGGCACGGACTGGCCGCGGCGATCGCGACGATGCGGTTCTATGAGTCGCATCCGGTGGTCGAGACACTGCACACCCGTGGGCGGCGGCTTCGCGAGGGCTTCGACCGTGCGGTGGCCGATCACGGTCTGCGCGAGCATGTCGAACTCGCTGGCCGCGACTGCAGTTTGCTGTTCGTCACGCGGGACGCCGATCGGCGCCCAAGCCAAGCGTTCCGGACGCTGTTCCTGCAGCAGCTGATCCGGCGCGGCGTGATCGCGCCGTCGTTTGTAGTCAGCTATTCGCACACCGAGGCCGACATCGACGCCACGGTGGAGGCTGCCCACGGCGCGTTGGCGGCATATCGGCGCGCGCTAGAAGACGGCGTCGAACGCCACCTGGACGGTCGCTCGGTGCGGCCGGTATTCCGCCGCTACGCATGATCGGCGGTCGATGATCACGGTAATGCTCGCCACGCACAACGGTGCACGCACGCTACCTGCGCTGCTGGAGGCGTATCGCTGCCTCGATCCGGTCGAAGGCGGCTGGAAGCTTGTTGTGGTGGACAACGCGAGCACCGACGACACCCCAGCGATCCTGTCACGCTACGCGACGATGCTGCCGCTAACCTGCCTTGCCGAGCCGCAAGCCGGCAAGAACCACGCGCTCAATCGCGGTATGACCGAGGTCGAAGGCGACTTGGTGGTGTTAACCGACGACGACGCCCTTCCCCGGCAGGACTGGTTAGTGGCCCTGCGCTCCGCCGTCGACGCGCAGCCGCGCTTCGATGTCTTCGGCGGCGCGATCGTCCCGCGCTGGGAACGCGAGCCCGAGTCCTGGCTGCTGGAGTGGGTCCCACAAGGTATCACCTACGCGCTCACCGACTCGGCCATGCGAGACGGCCCGATCGCGGCGTCTATGGTCTGGGGACCAAACATGGCGGTGCGCGCTCGCTTGTTCGCTGACGGCTGGCGCTTCGACACCTCCATCGGGCCGCGGCACAGCGCCAGCTATGCGATGGGAAGCGAGTCCGAACTGGTCAGCCGCCTGGAAAGGAACGGCCATCGCTGCTGGTTCGTTAGCAACGCCGTGGTCGCCCATGTGATCCGCGGCTTCCAGATGGAAGAGTCGTGGGTCATGCGTCGGGCGATACGCTTTGGCCGCGGTACCTTCCGCTTCCGCCCGGAGTCGGAGGCGCAGGACCGTCGCCTGCTCTTCGGCGTTCCGCGCTGGGTATTCCGCAATTTGGGCGAGACAGTTCTGGCCATCGCCAGGCACGCGCTCCGACGTGACCAACGAGGCGTCTTTCTGGGAAAGTGGGCGCTGTACCGTGACCTAGGCTACCTAGCCGAGGCGCGGGCGAAACGAAACCGAACCTCCTGAAGTCGATGAGCCCGCGCGTCAGCGTCGTCACGCCGTTCTACAACACGGCCGAGTACTTGGAAGAGTGCATACGCAGTGTCCTCGCGCAATCGTTCGCCGACTTTGAGTACGTGCTGCTGGACAACTGCAGCAACGACGGATCGCGCAGGATTGCCGAGCGCTTCGCAACGCTCGACCGCAGAATCCGCCTGATCTCGAACCCTGGGCACCTGACCCAGGTGCAAAACTACAACGCCGCGCTGACAGCGATTTCGCCGCACAGCGAGTATTGCAAGATGGTGCAGGCTGACGATTGGCTATTCAGGCGCTGCCTTGAAGAAATGGTGACCCTCGCTGACTCACATCCCGAAATAGGCATTGTCAGCTCATACCGGCTGGCCGGAACAGCCGTCAAGGAGGTAGGCCTGCCGCACACCAGTGTGGTAACGCCGGGTCGGGAGATTTGCCGCAAGCAGATGCTCGAAGGGCTGCACTTCTTCGGTTCGCCGTCGACTATCCTTGTGCGATCCTCTCTCATTCGCGCGCGCGAACCCTTCTATGAGGAAGGAAGGATGCACGAAGACACCGAAGCCTGCTACGACGTGCTCGACCGGCATCAATTCGGGTTCGTACACCAGGTGCTTTCGTTCACGCGGACTGACAACGACTCCATCATGTCTCGCTCGCGCACGTTCGGTCCCGGATTGCTGGACAAGCTGATCATCGTGCGTCGGTTCGGGCCGAGATATCTCGATGATGCCGAGTACCGGCTCTGCCGGCTCGACCATGAGGCAGCCTACCTGCGGTTCCTGGGGGAGGCGCTGCTGAGGCCCCAAGGCAGAGACTTCTGGGATTATCAACGCAGGGGCTGGAAGCAGATCGGCTACAGGCCTAGTCGGCTTCGCCTGGCCTGCTCCGCAGCAGGTGCGCTCGCGGATCTTGTGCTGAACCCGAAGCGAACACTGGACCGAGCCTTCCGGTCGCTGCGGCGGCGTCTAGCGTCCACGGCCCGCGTATGAGAACAAGACCGCCACTGCCCTTCGGGCGAACGCGCCGCGCACCCCTGCAGCAGACAATCGAGCTACTGGTCATGCTTACATCGCGCGAGGTCACGATCCGCTACAAGCAGTCGGTCATGGGCTTCTTCTGGGCCCTGCTGATGCCGACAATGGTCGTGCTCGGCGGTCTTATGGTTAGGGCGGCCTTCTCGCGCATCGCGGGCGCGCCTCTGGAGACGGAGGCTATTGCCGCGATGGTCCTGAAGGCGTCACCCTGGGCGTTCTTCGTTTCGGGCGTACGCCTCGCCACTAACAGCCTCACGTCCAATAGCAACCTCGTCACGCGCGCTCGCTGCCCGCGAATTGTGTTTCCCATCTCCGCGATGCTCTCGGCGCTGTTCGATTTCGGCGTCGCGCTCATACCCATCGTGGTCGCGCTCGCGATCATCGGCGTGCCGTTGTCGACCCACGCGCTGTGGTCGCTGCCGTTGCTTCTCATCCTGGTGCTGATGGTCGGCGGGCTGGGCGTTCTGCTGGCCACTGCCAACCTGTTCTATCGCGACGTGAAGTACCTGGTCGAGGTGTTCCTGATGTTTGCGATCTTCTTCACGCCTGTGCTCTACGAGGCCGAGATGCTCGGCCCGTGGAAGACCTGGGCCCTGCTCAACCCGGTCGCGCCGGTGCTAGAGGGGTTGTTTGCCTCGGTCGTGCGGGCCCAAGCGCCCGATCTGGGCTGGACACTCTATAGCTTGTGCTCGTCGCTCCTGCTGGCAACGGTGGCCGCATTCGTGTTTCGAGCTGCAGAGCCCTCTTTCGCGGACAACATCTGAGGCCATGGACGACATCGCCATCCGCTTCTCCCACGTGTCCAAGCACTTTCGGCGCGGCGAGCGGCAAGATTCGCTCCGCGATCTTCTGCCGTCGCTGGTCCGGCGCCTGGGCGGTCGCGGCCGGTACACGCCCGCCGGGGACGTGTTCGTTGCGCTGGACAGTATCGACTTGGTAGTCCGGCGCGGCGAGACGCTGGGCGTCATCGGGCACAACGGGGCCGGCAAGAGCACAATGCTCAAGCATTTTGCGGGCATCATGACGCCAACGCGAGGCCGCATCGAGGTGTACGGCCGCCTGTCGGCGCTGATTGAGGTCGGAGCTGGTTTTCATCCCGACCTCACGGGCCGTGAGAATGTGTACCTCAGTGGCGTCATCCTCGGCATGAGCCGCGCGGAGGTGGTACGCAAGTTCGACAGGATCGTCGATTTTGCGGGTCTCGCTCCCTTCATCGACACCCCGGTTAAGCGCTATTCCTCAGGAATGTTCGCGCGCCTGGGTTTCGCCGTTGCGGCGCACCTGGAACCGGACATCTTGGTCATCGATGAGGTGCTGAGCGTGGGCGACTTCCTGTTCCAGCAGAAGAGCCTGCAGAAGATGCGCGAGATTGCGCATGGGGGCGCCACGGTCGTCTTCGTCTCGCACAACCTCAAGGCCGTATCCGAGCTGTGCAAACGGACGATCCTGCTCGACGGCGGTCGCATCGTCGCCGACGGGCCGACGGCAGAAGTGATCCAGACCTACCTCGCCCGCGAACGCGCCAAGTTGCAGCAGTCGCGCGATACGGACGTCGAGATCACGCGAGTCTCGCTGTTGCGCGGCGACTGCGAATCCCACCACTTCACGTCGGGCGAAGAAGCTACTGTGGTGGTCGAGTTCGTCGCACGTCGGCCGACCCGGAAGGTCGCCGTTGTATTGGCGATCCTTGACGAAGGCATGGAGAACGTCTTTTACACGTCGACCGACGCGCTTGCCGACACGCCACCGCTGGACCTGGACGCAGGCGAACGCAAGGGTGCGACCTTCGCTCTGACGCTGCACCTGGCCACCTCGACCTTCCATGTCGGCGTCTATCTCCATCGCACCGACATCGACCGCGTGTTTGATCAGGCCGTGCCGGCCGTCACGTTTTTCGTGACGACCGATCCCGAGGTACGCGGTGCCGCCAACCTCTATCCGCGTGCCGCGTGGGACTGCCCAGTGCGCCCACTCTCCGTCGGCGAGGCCATCGAATGAGCTTCGACCCGTCGATCGGTGTCGTCGCCTTGGTACCGGACGACTGGGCCGATACGGTGGTCTCTCGCCACCATGTGCTGAGGCGGCTGGCGACGCGGTTTCCCGTGGTCTGGCTGGAGCCGGCCCCCGGCTGGCGTGAGTTCTGGCTGCCCTCGGGCCGACTGGGATTGCGCCCCGATCGATGGCAGGTGCCGCTTCCAGGACTCCAAGTGCTGTCGCCGGGCTGGCACCATCCCCGCTTCGAGAGGCCGCGGTGGATGTCCCGGGCGATGCTCCGCTCCCGCCTGTCAGCGGCCCGCCGGCGGCTGCTGGGGCAGGGCGCGACCCGGATCGTGCTGTACCTGTGGCGCGACCAGTTCGCGGAGGCGCTCGACCTCGTCGAGCACGATGCCAGCTGCTACCACGTCGACGACGAGTACACATTCGACGCGGACGACCAGCCAAACCGGCCGCACGAAGTCGAATTGCTTCGCCGCGTCGACCAGGTGATCGTGCACTCGCCGGCCCTTTTGGCGAAGAAGGGCGGCATCAACCGGCATACGGAGATGATCCCCAACGGCGTCGACTTCGCGCGCTACTCGGCACCTCAACTGCCCATGCCGGACATCGCCGCCATCCCGCGGCCAAGAATCGGCTACGCCGGCGTGATCAAGAAGCAACTGGACCTGGCCCTGCTGGTCGGTCTGGCGCACGCGCGACCGAGCTACGCCTTCGTGCTCGTAGGGCCAGTACTCAACGTCGAAGGCAAGCAGCACCTGGTGGCGCAGTTGCGGAAATTGCCCAACGTGCACTTCCTCGGATCGAAGACGGTGGATCAGTTGCCTGCCTACGTTCAGCACTTTGACGTCTGCCTGATGTGCTATGAGGTCAATGACTACACGAAGTACATCTTCCCGCTGAAGCTCAACGAGTATCTGGCGACCGGGCTGCCGACCGTGTCGTCGCCGCTGGATGCCGTGATCTGCTCAGGCGCCGAGGTTACGTTCGCGAGCGGCCCCCAGGAGTGGCTCGACGCGGTCGATGCCGGCATGAGAGAGTCCGCCCGCGCGGCGCCGCTTCGCGACGCGCGGCGCCGCTTCGCCCGTCTTCACGAATGGGACGATCTGGTTGAGCGCATCGCCGAACTGATCCGCGGTGCGCTCGTTCGGGCGCGCCAGTCGCCCGCGACGCAGGCGACTGAGCAGGCGCCGCCGGTGGTGTCCGGCAACGCCAGGGATTGAGGAACCAACGAATGGGATTCAGATCGCGATACAAGGCAGGCGAATTCGTGGAGGTGCGCTCGAAGAGGGACATCCTGCGCACACTGGATCGAACCGGCGCGCTCGACGGCATGCCGTTCATGCCGGAGATGTTGGCGCACTGCGGCCGGCGCTACCAGGTGTTCGCGAGCGCGCACAAGACCTGCGACACCGTCAACAAGACTGGCGGGCGACGCGTTCCCCGAGCGGTGCACCTCGAGGGCTTGCGCTGCAATGGTTCGGCGCACGGTGGCTGCCAGGCCAGGTGCCTGCTGTTCTGGAAGGAAGCGTGGCTTAAGCCCGTGTCGGACACACCGTCCAGCTCAGGCGCCAAAGCGACAGCAGGCGACTGCGACGAGGCGCTGCTGATGCAAAGCGTTCGCCAGCCTGGCGACGATCCGAAGGATCCGACCTACCGCTGCCAAGCCACGCGTCTACCGGAGGCCAGTTGGCCGCTGCGACGTTGGACGCCGCGGCAGTACGTCGCCGACGTGACCAGCGGCAACGTGGCACTGAGAGAGGCGTTCAGGATCCTCGTCCTTGCCTGCATCTACCGCCTTCGGGAACTGCGCTGGGGATACCGCGCGACGACGACCCTGTACGAACGCGTGCACCGGTTGTTTCGCGGATCACCGAGCCCGTATGGACAGGGCCTGGTTGCTCCCGGATGTCCCACGCCGCATCAAGTGCTGGACCTGGAGGTGGGCGAAACTGTACGCGTGAAGCCACATGTAGAGATCCTGGCGACTATCAATCACTTCAACCGCAACCGGGGCCTCAGCTTCGACAAGGAGATGGTGCGGTATTGTGGTCAGGAACTTCGGGTCGTCGCCCGCGTTTCGCAAATCATCAACGAGCAGACTGGCAAGATCACGCGCATGCCAACGCCATCGGTCCAACTAGAGGGTGCCTTTTGCACCAGTCAGTACAGCGAGCGGCGCTTGATGTGTCCCCGTCGGATCGTGCCGTTCTGGCGGGAAATCTGGCTCGAACGGATCAGCGCAGATGTGGCTTCGGAGCGCCAGTCGGATTCGTCGTCGCGCTGAAGGCCCGTCCGCACCGTTGCACGCCGATGTCAACCTTGCCGCTACTGCCGCTGTTGCGCTGCCCTTACTGCCGAGATGCTTTCACCTTCGAGGAGGTGGCAGGCGGTCCGGTCGCGCGCGCTGAATTTGGCATCCTGGGTTGCCGCTGTTCGCGGTTTCCGGTGATCGACGGCATCCCGATCCTCCAACGAGCACCGGTCCGGATGCTCGAGCACACGCTGGCGGTCCCCCAAACCGAAGGCATCGAGATTGCCGAACTGGTCGCCATGCTCGAAGCGGGCCGCACGCGCGAGGCGCTGATGCGCTGCGTCGCCTACGCAGACCTGCCGCGATCGTGGAGCCAGCTACTCGGCTGGCGCCTGTCACGTGGCGCGCTCGGCTCCTGGCTCGGGCGATCGCGAGGGGGGCGCCGCTTCGCGGCGCAGGTCGTGGACCGGCGTGATGTAGCCAGCGCGTACGATGTGCTGCGTGCGTACTATGCCTCCGGCGGTCCGCTTGACCCAGCGCTGGGACACTACTTCAAGCACCGCTTTTGTCAGCCGAGACACCTCGCCGCGCTCGCACTGGCGCAATGCATCAGCAGCGACGGCTCGCGCGCGGTCCTTGACATCGCCTGCGGCATCGGACACCTCGCCCACTACCTCGCACACCGACGTACGCCGGCGCCTGCGGTCGGGCTGGACATGAACTTCTACCAGCTGTGGATTGCCAGACACTGGATGTGCCCAACCGCACAATTCGTGTGCGCCGATGCCAGCGAGGGTCTGCCCTTCGCTGACGACTCGTTGGCCGCTTGCGTGTGTTCCGACGCTTACCACTATATCGGGCACCGGGACCGATTGCTCGCGGAGATCGAGCGCTGCGCGCCCGCGCGCATGTGCGTCCTAACCCGTGTGGGTAACGCCAATGTGATGCCGAACGAGGGCAAGGAAGAGGATCTCGAGAGTTACCGACGGGAGTTCAACTGCGAGGACTTATTCATCTTCGACGAGGATCAACTGGTTCGATGCTATTTGGAGCAGTCCGATCCACTATCCCAGGAGCCGCGAGAGCCCTCCGACCTCGCTCGATCCAAGTGGCTGTCATTCGTGTGGCACGCTCAGCGCGATGCGGATCGGAGGACTCACCTGGCAGAAGCATCGCGCCCTCACGCAGTAGGCAAGCTGGAGATCAACCCAATATACGAGTGCCGACAAACGTCGCACGGTGACATCGAGCTGGTCTTTAGGTTTCCCGGCGTTTGGTTCGCCTACGAAAACCACGCCATGCTTTCGTACCTTCCAAGGCGAACGATGATGACGAAAGAGCAACTGGCGGCGGTCGCCGCCCGACCGGACAGTCCGTCACTCCGGGAGTTAATCAACTCTTTCATACTGCTCGGCATGCCTGAGCGCTTCGGTTCATTTCCGTGCAATCCACACGTCGCACCGGTATCCTGATAGCGGTAACCGGGTTCTGCACGGTCCAGTAAGCGCGCACCGCAAGAGCGGGCGCGGCCCGTTCTTGCGGTGATGCGCGAACAACGTAGGGCTGCCTAGTTCTTCAGTTGCACATCCTCGCGCGGTGGCAGGTCAGGAAGCCGGTCATCACGGGGCCCAACGTGGCGCCGATGATGTTGCCAAAGTAGATGTTCGAGACCGACCGCCCAACGCGCGGCCCGGAGGAACTGGACCCTAAGTGATGCACGATCGGAAACAGCACGCTCTTTATCGCGGCGGTGCCCACGATGCCCAGGACCGGCGGAAGCACGGAAGCACGTGCAGCAGCGTCACCGGACCGCCGTGGTAGGCGATCCTAGATCCTAGCAACGGCCGTTTCGCGGATTGAAGGGGGTCACAGTCGGACGCCTGTCCTGCATGCCGCAAGTCACTTGTATCAAGCTGACCTGCCCCCCTCTGGCCGTACCACCGTGAAGGTAGAGGAGTCCGTCAACCA
>CALMQI010000325.1 GCA_937871935.1 uncultured Burkholderiales bacterium | reverse complement strand
TCACGCTTTCCGGCATTCCATTCATGGGCCCGGTCGGAGCGGCGCGCGTTGGTTACATCGACGGCGAATATGTGCTGAACCCAACCATTGAGCAGCAGAAACTCTCGTCGCTCGATCTCATCGTTGCCGGCACGCAGGACGCGTTCGTGGCGCGCATGAATGCGACGGCCGCCCGCCTCGGCATGACCCGCACCAAGTTCTCCAACGCCAACGGCCTGCCGGCGGCGGACCAGGTGACCACCGCGCGTGATCTGGCCAAGCTCGCGCAGGCCGTGCTGCGCGACTATCCCGAGCACGCTGCGATGTGGTCGATGGTCGATGCCAAGGTAGGCAAGCGCAAGCTCAGGACCCACAACGGCCTGCTCACCAACTACGAGGGCGCCGACGGCCTGAAGACCGGCTTCATCTGCGCCTCGGGCTTCAACCTCGTCACCTCCGTCAAGCGCGGCGGCAAGCACATCGTCGCCGTCGTCATCGTCACGGTCGGCGATCAGCAGCACATGGTCGACCGGCCCAGGCGGGGTTAGGTCAGCCACGCCGGTCGATCGATCGGTGGCGGTCTTGGCCTCGCGCGCAGCGGGCTTTGACTTCTCGTTCTTGCGTGATTTCTTCGGCTTGAGCGCCACCGCAGCCGTCACGGCGGTCGGCGCTTTCTCGATGACGTCCGCGGTCGCTGGCCTGGGCTTCGGTATCTTGCTGCGCTGGATCAGCGTGCGTGCGGCGTTGGCGCTGTCGGCTGCCTTGCTGTCGGCAAGTGCCGTTCTGATGACAGCCGTGACTGGCCCGGCACAGGCGCTGGCGGTGGTGATCTGCCGCCGCCACCTCGACCTGCTAGCACGGCGCGACGTCAAGCGCCTGATGGCCGCCACCGGCTGCGACGAGGTCTTGCTGCGCGAGGCGCGCGAGCTGATCGTGCGCTGCGAGCCGAAACCGGGGCGCGCGTTCGGCCAGTCCGACTCGCGCATCGTCGTGCCCGACGTGTTCGTGCAGCGCGGCAGCCGTGGTTGGCGCATCCAGCTCAACCCCGACGTGATGCCCAAGCTGCGCATCAACGACGTCTACGCACAGGCCATCCGGGGCCAGCGCAACGGCACCGGCGCCGGCCTGAGTGCCCGACTGCAGGAGGCGCGCTGGTTCGTCAAGAACATCCAGCAGCGCTTCGACACCATCGTGCGCGTGTCGCAGGCCATCGTCGACCGACAGAAGAGCTTCTTCACGCATGGCGCGATCGCGATGAAGCCGCTGGTGCTGCGCGAGATCGCCGACGAGCTGGGTCTGCACGAGTCGACCATCTCGCGTGTCACCACCGCCAAGTACATGGCCACGCCATTCGGTACTTTCGAGCTGAAGTACTTCTTCGGCTCGTCGCTGAACACCGACGCCGGCGGCAATGCGTCGAGCACCGCAGTACGCGCGCTGCTGCGCCAGTTGGTGGCGGCCGAGGATCCGAAGGCGCCGCTGTCGGACGGCCAGCTGTCGCAGATGCTCTCCGAGCAGGGCATCCAGGTGGCGCGTCGCACGGTCGCCAAGTACCGCGAAGCCCTCAAGATCGCTCCGGCCAACCTGCGCCGCGAGCTGTGAGCGCGGCATCGCTGTTCCTGCCCTGCGCCGGTGGCGTGGAGGATCTGCTCGTCGACGAGATCGCGGCGCTGCTGCCGGCCGCCGCGCCGCAACGCCAGCGCGGCGGCGTGCTGCTGGCCGGCGACGCCGACACCGCGATGCGGCTCAACCTGGAAAGCCGCCTGGCCCAGCGGGTGTTGTGGCGCGTCGCCGAGGGCGGCTACCGCAGCGAAGACGATCTGTACGCGCTGGCACGCCGCGTGCGCTGGCAGGACTGGATCACGCCGCGGCAGACCCTGCGCGTGGACACGAGCGCCCGCCACTGCCCGCTGAAGAGCCTGAACTTCGCCGCGCTGCGCATCAAGGACGCCGTCTGCGACCAGCTGCGCGACGCGCTCGGCGCCCGGCCCGACGTCGACACGCGGCATCCGCACCTGTCGCTGCTGCTGCACCTGGACGCCGAACAGGCCAGCCTGTACGTCGACCTGTCGGGCGAGGCGCTGTTCAAGCGCGGCTGGCGCGACGCCAACGCCGACAAGGGCGAGGCGCCGCTGAAGGAGACGCTCGCCGCCGCGATGTTGGCCGCCGCCGGCTGGCGCGGCCGCGCCGAAGACGGGCTGCTGCTCGACCCCTGCTGCGGTGCCGGCACGATCGCGATCGAGGCGGCGCACATCGCCTGCCGCCGCGCGCCGGGGCTGGCGCGGCGCTTCGCGTTCGAGCAGTTGCTGCCGTTTCGCGAACGGCTACCGGCCTGGCGGCAGATGGTCGACGCGGCGACGGCGCGCGTGCAGAGCGCACCCATGCCGATCCACGCCGGGGACGTGTCGTTTCGCATGACCGATTTCGCGCTTCGTAATGCAGAGCGCGCCGGTGTGGCCGCGGCGATCACGTTCAAGGCCGGCGATGCGCTGCAGCGCCCGCCGCCGGCGCCCATCGGGACGCTGATGATCAATCCGCCCTACGGCGAACGATTGGCGCCGAAGGGGCGCGGCGCCATGCCACGCGAAGCACCCGCGCGCCCGGCGCGAGAAAGCGCCGAGGGCGCCGGCGACACACAAGCGTTCTTCAGCCAGCTCGCCACGCATTGGAAGCGCCACTACGGCGGCTGGACCGCGTGGATCCTGAGCCCGGATCCCAAGCTGCCCGGCGTGATGCGGCTGAAGGAGAGCCGGCGCGTGCCGCTATGGAACGGCCCGATCGAGTGCCGCCTGTTCCGCTTCGACCTCGTGAGCGGCTCGATGCGCGAGCGCGAAGCGTCGTCGCCGCCGCCTGCCTAACGGCGCATCAGCATGCCGAGCAGGTCGGACACGTTGCCAAGCCCGCCCTGCGGCACCTGACCCTGCGGCGTGAGCTGATCCACCACCTGCGGCAGCAGCTGCGTCAATTGACCGAGCACGTCGGCCGGCGAACCGCCGGACTGCCGCGCCAGCTGGCCGAGCGTGTCGTCGCCAAGGGCGCCACGCAGCTGGTCGGCCGACACCGGCATGTTCTGCCCGCTCGAGATCCACGAGGCGACCACGTCGCCGAGGCCGCTCTGCTGAAACTTGGTGACCAGGCCGCCCAGGCCGCCCTGCGCCGAGTCGTTGCCCAGCAGACTGACGACGGCGTTGAGCAACGCGGCATTGCCGCCTGCTGCGCCGCCCTGGCCGCCCATCGCCGCACCGAGTACCGAGTCCAGCAAACCCATGATCATTTTCCCTGTTCGATCAATCGGACGGGCGATTCTGCGCGCGGGCGCGCTGACGAGCAAGCCAGAACAACGCCGCCGCGGTGGCCGCCATCGGCAGCAGCGAGCCGAGGTTCATCCACTGCCAGCCGCCGGTAGTGACCAGCGCGCCGGAGCTGAACGAGGTGACGGCCATCGTCGCAGCGACGGTGGTGTCCATCGTCGCCTGCGCCTGCGTCTTCTCCTGCGGTCGGTAGGTCTCGGTGAACAACGTGGTGCCGCCGATGTAGAGGAAGTTCCAGCCCAGGCCCAGCATCACCAGCGCGCCGACGAAGTGCATCACGTCCTGCCCCGACAACGCGAACAGCACGCAGGCCAGGTTGAGCAGCACGCCGGCCGTCATCACGCGCAACACGCCGAAGCGGCGGATCAGATGGCCGGTGAAGAAACTCGGCACGAACATCGCGAGCACGTGCGTCTCGAGGACCAGCGCAACAGCGCTGAACGGGTGCGCGCACTGCTGCATCGCGATCGGCGACGCCGCCATCAGCAGGTTCATCACGCCGTAGCCGAGCGCAGCGGCGGCGATCGCGACGACGAACGCGGGCTGGCGCGCCAGCTCGCGCACGCTGCGCCCGGGCACCGCAGCGCTGCCGGGATCGACCAGCGGCGGGAACTGAATGCGTGACATCACCAGCCACGAGATCGCCGCCACGACCATCAGGGCCACGTAGGCACCGGCGAACGGCTGCGACAGCACGTCGCGCGTCCCGCTCGCCAACGAGGGCCCGATCACGCCGCCCAGGATGCCGCCGGTCAGCACCCAGGAGATCGCCTTCGCCTTGTGAGGCCCGTCGACGAGCTCGACGGCGGCAAAGCGGTAGAGCGCTGCATTGGCACTGTAGTAGCCCGCCGCCAGCGTGGCGGCCAGCAACAGGCCGAAGTTGCGCGTCATCGCCGCCACGGCACAGACGCCGGCCGACACGATGGCCACCAGCAGGCCGTTCTGGAAGCAGCGCTGCCGGCCGTAGGCGCGCTGGTGGCGGGCCACCAGCTGCGCGGCCAGCGCGGCGCCGCCGACGTAGGCGGTGAGCGGCAGCGTCGCCATCCAGCCGCGCGGCGCGATCTGCAGGCCGACCAGACCGTTGATCGCGACGAAGGTGACGTTGTTGGTGAAGAACAGTCCCTGGCACAGGGTCAGCAGCAGCAGATTGCGGTTCAAGGTGCCTCCAGGGCAATCCAGGCCAGCACGGCCAGCGGCGCCGTGTCGGCGCGCAGCACGCGCGCGCCCAGTGCGATGGGTTGGTATCCTGCGGCGCACGCCGCGGCCTCTTCAGCGGCCGACAGGCCACCCTCCGGTCCGCTGAGCGCCCACACCGCCGCGGGCAGCGGCGGCGGTGGCAACGGCCTGGCGTCGCCGGTCAGGCTGAGCAGCCAGCGCGCGGCACCGACGTCGCCTTGGCCGAGCCAGTCGGCCAGTGGCAACGGAGCTTGGATCGCCGGCACACGGTTGCGGCCGCATTGTTCGCAAGCGGCTGCCGCCACCGCGTGCCAATGCGCCGCCTTGCGCTCGGCGCGTTCGCCGGCCACCCGCAGCACGGAGCGCTCGCACACCAGCGGCTGGATCGAGTGCACGCCCAGTTCGGTGGCCTTTTCGATCAGCCCATCCATGCGCTCGTTGGCCGGCATGCCGAGCGCCAGCGTCACGCGGCAGGCGATCTCGCGTTCGAGCGCCTCGTGCGCGCCGACGCGCACGACCACGTCGCGGCGACCGATGCGCACGATCTGCGCCTGCCATTGCCCGCCGCTGCCGTCGAACACGACGAGCGCCGCACCCGGCTGCAGGCGCAGCACCTGCACGTGACGCGAGGCGTTCGCGCCGAGCGTGCAGTCCACACCGGGGCCGAGCGTCCGGTCGACATACACGCGCGGCGCGGCGCGCGCGGCCGCACTACGGCCGGGCGGCGTCACGCAGTTCGCGGCGCAGCACCTTGCCCACCGGCGTCTTCGGCAGGTCGTTGCGGAACTCCACCACCTTGGGTCGCTTGTAGCCGGTGAGATTGGCCTCGCAGTACGCGCGCACGGCCGCCTCGGTGATCGACGGATCCTTGCGCACGACCACCACCTTGACCGCCTCGCCGGCCTTCTCGTCGGCGATGCCGACGGCGGCGCATTCGAGCACGCCCGGCATCTGCGTGATCACGTCCTCGACTTCGTTGGGATACACGTTGAAGCCGCTGACGAGGATCATGTCCTTCTTGCGGTCGACGATGCGGAAGTAACCACGCTCGTCGACGACGCCGATGTCGCCGGTGCGGAAGAAGCCGTCGGCCGTCATCACCTTGGCGGTCTCGTCGGGCCGCTGCCAGTAGCCGGCCATCACCTGCGGGCCGCGGATCGCGATCTCGCCGGGTGTGCCCATCGGCACCTCGCGCCCGTCGTCGTCGAGCAGCGCCAGCTCGGTGTTGGGCATCGGCAGGCCGATGTTGCCCGAGTACGCCGTGGCGTCCACCGGGTTGCAGGTGGCCGACGGGCTCGTCTCGGACAGTCCGTAGCCCTCGCAGATCGGGCAGCCGGTCTTCTGCAGCCACAGCCGCGCGGTCGCCTGTTGCACCGCCATGCCGCCGCCGACGCTGATCTTCAGCGAACTCCAGTCGACCTTGTCGAAGTCCGCATGGTTGGCCAGCGCATTGAACAGCGTGTTGACCGCCGGCAGGCTGTGGAACTTGGTCGTGCTCAGCTCCTTGAGCATGCCGGCGATGTCGCGTGGGTTGGCGATCAGCAGGTTGCAGCCGCCCATGCGCATGCTGAGCATCATGTTCGTGTTGAAGCCGAAGATGTGATACAGCGGCAACGCGCACACGGTGACGATCTGCTCGCCGGGCGGGATCTTCTTCAGCGCCGGCTGGTACCAGGCCTCGGCCTGCAGCAGGTTGGCCACCAGATTACGATGCAGCAGCACCGCGCCCTTGCTGACCCCGGTGGTGCCACCGGTGTACTGCAGCACCGCGATGTCGTCGGCCCCGATCTTCGGCGGCGTGTAGG
>CALMQI010000324.1 GCA_937871935.1 uncultured Burkholderiales bacterium | reverse complement strand
ACATGCTCCATCAGCACGACGACGTTCTTCACGCCGCCCACCAGGTCCATCGCGCCGCCCATGCCCTTGACCATCTTGCCGGGGATCATCCAGTTGGCGAGGTCACCTTTCTCGCTGACCTGCATGGCCCCCAGGATCGCCAGGTTGATCTTGCCGCCGCGGATCATGCCGAAGCTGTCGGCGCTGCTGAAGATGCTGCTGCCGGGCAGCGTGGTGACGGTCTGCTTGCCGGCGTTGATCATGTCGGCGTCGACCTCGTCCTCGGTCGGGAACGGGCCGATGCCGAGCAACCCGTTCTCGCTCTGCAGCCACACCTCCATGCCGGCGGGCACGTAGTTGGCCACCAGCGTGGGCAGGCCGATGCCGAGGTTGACGTAATAGCCGTCTTGCAGTTCCTTGGCAGCGCGTGCTGCCATCTCGTCGCGGGTCCATGCCATGTGATGCTCCTGAATCAAGCCGCCGCTTTGCGCACGGTGCGTTGCTCGATGCGCTTCTCGGGTTTGGCGTTCAGCACGATGCGGTGCACGAAGATGCCCGGCAGGTGCACCTGATCGGGGTCGATCGAGCCGGTCTCGACGATCTTCTCGACCTCGACGATCGTCACCTTGCCGGCCATCGCCACGTTGGGGTTGAAGTTGCGCGCCGTCTTGCGGAACTGCAGGTTGCCGCTCTTGTCGGCGAGATACGCCTTCACCAGCGACACCTCGGGCAGCAACGAGCGCTCCATCACGTACTGGTGGCCGTCGAAGACACGCAACTCCTTGCCCTCGGCCACGATGGTGCCGACGCCTGTGCGGGTAAAGAACGCCGGAATGCCGGCGCCGCCGGCGCGCAGCTTCTCGGCCAGCGTGCCCTGCGGCGTGAACTCGAGCTCGAGCTCGCCGGCCAGGTACTGGCGCTCGAACTCCTTGTTTTCGCCCACGTAGCTGGAGATCATCTTCTTGATCTGCCGCGTCGCCAGCAGCTTGCCGAGGCCGAAGCCGTCGACGCCCGCGTTGTTGGAAATCGCGGTCAGGTTCTTCACACCACTGGCCTGCAGCGCGTCGATCAATGCCTCGGGGATGCCGCACAGGCCGAAGCCGCCCACGGCGATCAACTGCCCGTCGCGCACGATCCCGTCGAGCGCGGCCTGCGCGCTCGGATAGAGCTTGTTCATGCGAGGTGTCTCCTTGCGTACCGAGGGCGGGAGCGTACTACTTAATCGATTAGGTATGCGGTACGTAAAATCGCCTAATCCTCTCTGATGCCTCCACCCTCGCCATGGACACCGCACGCTCACTCGAGGTCGCCGACCTGCAGGCGCTGCTGGACAGCGAACTCTTCGCCGACTGGGTGCGCGAGCTGGCGCTTCGCGTCGACGCGATCACCAACGTCGCGGTGCATCTCACGCTGCCGGTGGCGCCGCGCCACGTGCACGGCGGCGGCGTACTGTGCGGGCAGACGTTGATGGCCGCCGCCGACACGGCCATGGTGCTGGCCATCAGCGCCGCGCTCGGCGGCTTCCGGCCGATGACGACGGTGCAGTTGCAGACCAGCTTCCTGCGCCCGATTGCCGGCGACTCGGGCGCCGCGGCGATCACAGCGCGTGTGCTGCGCAAGGGCAAGACCCTGGTCTTCGGCGAGATCCAGATCGCCGACGCGAAGGGCCAGCTCGCAGTCCACGCCACCACCACCTACGCGCTGTTGTGAGCGCGCAGGCCGGCGCGCCGGCGCTCGACTACCGTACGGCCTTCGATCTGGCGCCGATCGGCCTGGTGCTGTCGCGCCAGCGCCAGATCGTCGACTGCAACGAGAAGGTGCTGGCGATGTTCGGGGCCGAGCGCGAACTGTTGATCGGCCGCTCGTTCGAAGTGCTGTATCCCACGCACGACGAGTTCGAGCGCACCGGTGCCCGCATCGTCGCCAGCCTCGACGAGCAAGGCTGGTACGGCGACGACCGGGTGATGAAGCGGCTCGACGGGCCGCGCCGCGGCGAGCTCTTCTGGTGTCATGTGTCGGGCCGCGCGCTCAACCCGCAGGAGCCGCACGCCGCCGGCATCTGGGCCTTCGAGGACCTGTCGTCGCGGCGCAAGCTGAAGGTCGACTTCACCGCCCGCGAGCGCGAGATCGCTGCCTTGCTGATCGACGGCCTGACCAGCAAGCAGATCGGCAAGTCGCTGGCGATCAGCCCGCGCACGGTGGACGTCTATCGCGCGCGGCTGATGCGCAAGGTTGGCGCTGCCACGACGCCGGAGCTCGTGAACAAACTCCTGGCGGCCTGAGCCCCCGTCATCAACCCACCCGCTCACGCAGCCAATCGGGCATCGGCAGCGACTTGTTGGTGGTGTAGTCGATCCACACCATCTTGGCGCCGCCGTCGGCCCAGATCGGGCCCGGTGCGTCGGCACGCTCCATCGTCACGTAGGTGCCGAAGCTGCTGCGCCCGACGTCGGTGACGTACATCTTCACCAGCACGTCGCCGGGATAACGCAGTTGCTGGCGGAAGGTGCAGTAGGCGTTGACGATCACGATGCCCTGCTTCGACTGCTCGGGCATGATATTCAGGCTCAGGCACCAGTCGATGCGCGCCGTCTCCATGTAGCGGAAGTACAGCGTGTTGTTGACGTGGCTCATCGCGTCCATGTCGCCCCAACGGATCGGGATCGACATCTGGTAGACGAGCTTCTTGTGTTCGGGGACGTGAAACCGCACCTCAACCTGCCTTGGGCGTACTGTCGACACCGAGCTCGGCACTCAGTTGATCCACCATCGCCTGCAGCGCCTCGACCCGCGCCGCCAGGCGCGCCTGCTCGGCCTTCAACGCGGCCAGCTCGCCGACCGAGACGCCCGCCTCGTCGGGCAGCGCAGCGGCCGCGGCGGCCGCCACCGGTGTGACGACGTCGCCGCACAGCAGATGCGCCCAGCGCGCCTCGCGCGAGCCCGGTGCGCGCGGCAGCTTGACCACCAGCGGCGGCTGGCGGGCGACCAGTTCGTCGAGGAAACCTTCGACCGACGAGACGTCGGCAAATCGATGCAGCCGCTCGCAGTTGGCACGCAGCTCGGCCGAGGTCTGCGGTCCGCGCAACATCAGCGTCGCGAGCAGCGCGACCGACTGGCTCGGCACGCTGTAGCCACGCGGCACGTTGTGCTCGTAGCGTGCGACCCGCGACCCACTGGATTCAACCAGCAGGCTCAGGCTCTTGAGCGAATCCACCGCCACCAGCACATCGGCCTCGCTGGCGGCGATGACCGGGTCGCGCGCTGTCTTCTGGTTGCAGCCGGCCACCAGCGCATTGAGCGACAGCGGATAGGTGTCGGGCACGGTCGCCTGCTTCTCGACCAACACCCCCAGCACACGGGCCTCCAGTGGCGTCAATGCACGCAACATCACATATCGCCGAGCTTGCCGAAGGCGCTCCGGGGGGGATTCATTCAGACTCCAAAGCCGTCGTCGGCCGCCAGCACGGCGCCGTTGATGAAGTGGCTCTCGTTGGCGCACAGCATCATCAGCGCGGCATCCAGGTCCTGCGGCTGGCCCACGCGTTTGCGCGGCAGCATCGCGATCAGCTTCTGCCCGGCCTCGGTGGCCCACTGGTGATGGTTGATCTCGGTGTCGATGTAGCCCGGGCACAGCGCATTCACGTTGATGCCATAGCGGCCCCATTCGAGCGCCATCGAACGCGTCATGTGCACAACGGCCGCCTTGCTCATGCAGTAGACGCCGATCTTGCTCATCGGCCTCAAGCCGCCCATCGAGGCGATGTTGACGATGCGCCCGCCGGTGAAGGTGCCCGGTGCCGCGCCCTGCGCGCGGGCGATCATGCGCTTGGCGACCTCCTGCGCAACGAAGAAGGCGCCGCGGGTGTTGGTGTTCATCACGTCGTCGTAGTCTTCGGGAGTCACCTCGGTGAGCCGTTGGGTCGAGCCGATGCCGGAGTTGTTGACCAGGATGTCGATCGCACCCATCTCGGTCTCGGCATGCGCCACCGCTGCCTTGATGCTGTCGGTGTCGGTGACGTCGAGCGCGACCACGTGGGCATCGCCGCCATCCGACTCGAGCTCGGCGCGCAGCGTCTTCAGCCGTTCCATGCGGCGCGCGGCCAGCACCACGGCTGCGCCGGCCTTCGCCAGCGTGCGCGCGAACTGCGCGCCCAGGCCGCTCGAGGCGCCGGTGACGAAGGCCACCCGGCCAGACAGGTCGATGCTGTAGCTCACGCCGGACTCCTCGTATGCAATCGGTTGGCTGGCGGCAAAGATAGCACGCGCGTCGGGCGCTTCGCTTGCCCGAAGCGACGACGCGGACGTGTCGAGGCACGGCCACCTGCCCCTCGTAGAATGAATCGCCGCCGCGCTCGACGCGCCGCCCCACTGGAAAGCACGCCAAGATGTCGCCACAGGAAATCCTCGCCGCCTACGGCCCGCGCGAAGCCATGGAATACGACGTGGTCGTCGTCGGTGCCGGCCCAGGCGGCCTGGCGGCCGCGATCCACGTCAAGCAGCTGGCGGCGGCGTCCGGCAAGGACGTATCGGTGGTCGTGCTCGAAAAGGGCTCCGAACCCGGCGCGCACATCCTGTCCGGCGCAGTGATGGACCCGCGCGCCCTGAACGAACTGCTGCCCGACTGGAAGGCGCAGGGTGCTCCGCTCAACCAGATCGTCACCGCCGACGACGTGCTGTTTCTCAGCGAGACCGGCGCGCGGCGCACGCCCGACTGGCTGGTGCCCGAGTGCCTGCACAACGACGGCAACTACGTCATCAGCCTCGGCAACGTGGTCAAGTGGCTGGCCACGCAGGCCGAGGCGCTCGGCGTCGAGATCTTCCCGGGCTTCGCGGCCGCCGAGGTGCTCTACCACGACAACGGCGCAGTCAAGGGCGTGACCACCGGCAACGTGGGCATCGGCAAGGACGGCGCACCGCACGAGGGCTTCCAGCTCGGCATGGAACTGCACGGCAAGTACACCTTGTTCGCCGAGGGCGCGCGCGGCCATCTCGGCCGGCAGCTGATTGCGCGCTTCAAGCTCGACGAGGGACGCGACCCGCCGAGCTGGGCCATCGGCATCAAGGAACTGTGGGAGATCGACCCGGCCAAGGCCCGGCCCGGCCTGGTGGTGCACACCAGCGGTTGGCCGATCACCGACAACACGTTCGGCGGCGGCTTCCTCTACCACTTGCAGGACAACAAGGTGACCTGCGGCCTCGTGCTGGGTCTGGACTACCAGAACCCGTGGATGAGCCCGTTCGAGGAGATGCAGCGCTGGAAGACGCATCCGTCCATCCGCGCCCACCTCGACGGCGGCAAGCGCATCGGCTATGGCGCACGCGCCATCAACAACGGCACGCCGCAGTGTCTGCCCAAGACCGTGTTCCCGGGCGGTGCGCTGATCGGCTGCGATGCCGGCTACATGAATGCCGCCCGCATCAAGGGCAGCCACGCCGCCATCAAGAGCGGCATGCTGGCGGCACAGGCAGCGGTCGACGCGGTGCTGGCGGGCCGCTCGGGCGACGAGCTGGCCGCCTACCCGGCCGCGTTCGAGAAGAGCTGGCTGTTCGACGAGCTGCAGGCGTCGCGCAACTTCAAGGCCTGGTTCAAGAAGGGGCCGACGATCGGCATGCTGATGACCGGCATCGAGCAGTGGCTGCTGCCCAAGCTCGGCATCAAGTCGCCGCCCTGGACGCTGCGCCACGACAAGCCCGACCACGCCGCGCTGAAGCCGGCCGACCAGTGCCCGCGCATCGAGTACCCCAAGCCCGACAACAAGCTGACCTTCGACCGCCTCGGCTCGGTGTTCATCAGCAACACCAATCACGAGGAGAACCAGCCCGCGCATCTCACGCTGAAGGATGCGTCGGTGCCGGTCGACGTGAACCTCGCGCGCTACGCCGGCCCCGAGAGCCGCTACTGTCCGGCCGGCGTCTATGAGTTCGTCGCGGCCGATGGCGGCGATCAGCGACTGCAGATCAACGCGCAGAACTGCGTGCACTGCAAGACCTGCGACATCAAGGATCCGACACAGAACATCGTCTGGGTCACGCCCGAAGGCGGCGGTGGGCCCAACTACGCGGGCATGTAGCGCGACGACGCAGCCGTCGCTCGAACCCCGTGCATGAACGATCTGCTGGTCACGCTGGGCATCGAGTCGTGGAAGCCGGCCATCGCCGCGCTGCTGCTGCCGCCCACGCCGTTCGTGCTGCTCGTACTGGTCGGCGGCGGCCTGATGCGCCGCAGCCGCAGCGTCGCCTGGGCACTGCTGCTGGCCGGCGCGCTGGGCACGTGGTGGATGTGCACCCCGGTCGCCGCCACTGCGCTGACCGAGTTGCTGCTCAGGCCGCCGCCCGCCCTCGGGACAGACCAGATCGCCAGCTTGAAGAAGGCACCGAAAACCGCCATTGTCGTGCTCGGCGGCGGACGCAAGTCGCTGGCGCCCGAGTACGGTGTGTCCGACCTCAACCACTTCGGCGTCGAACGCCTGCGCTACGGCCTGTGGCTGTCACGCCAGACCTCGCTGCCCGTGGCGTTCAGTGGCGGCCTGGGTCACGGCAGCCAGCCTGGGTCCGCCGAGGGC
Organism: uncultured Burkholderiales bacterium; assembly: GCA_937871935.1. GTDB lineage: Bacteria > Pseudomonadota > Gammaproteobacteria > Burkholderiales > Burkholderiaceae_C > JAEUPI01. Next base: position 12,251 of record CALMQI010000324.1, on the reverse strand, counting down.
GAGATCGCCGCGCGCATGGCGGCAGCCGAGTTCGGCCAACCGCTGCGCTGGACCGAGAGCGAATCGCGCGACACCAACGAGAACGCGACGCGCACCTTGCCGCTGATGCGCACGCAGGGCATCGAGCACATCGTGCTCGTGACCCACGGCTTCCACATGAGGCGGGCACTGGCGGCATTCGAACGGGCCGCCCAGCGCGCATCGACGCCGATGAAGCTGACGCCGGCGTCGATGGGGCTCGATGCGCCCTCCCGCGGGGACTGGCACGACTGGCTGCCGAGCCGTGCCGGTTTCGACAGGGTGAACATCGCCCTGCATGAATGGCTGGGCCGATTGGCCGGCGCCTGATCGCCTCGGCGGCGTCTACCAGCATGCCGGGCGCGGTGCTTGCCCGCAGATGCGCATGCCCCGAAGCGTTGTTCGCACGATCGTCGATCGCCTCCTCCCCGCGGCCTGCATTGCACTGCTGGTCGCCGGCTGCGGCGAAACCGCGCAGTTGCACGTCAGCGACGGCACCGGCCCGAACCCGAAACTGCCGCCACCCAGGTCGACCCTCATTCCCACCGTGCACATCGCCGAGGCCGCGGGCTGGCCGCAGGGCGCCGCGCCGACTGCCGCCCCCGGCACCGCGGTGGCGCGTTTTGCCGACGGGTTGGATCATCCGCGCTGGCTTCATGTGCTGCCCAACGGCGACGTGCTGGTGGCAGAGACCAACGCCCCACCGCGCCCCGAGGACGGCAAGGGCATCAAAGGCCGGGTGATGAAGCGGGTGATGAGACGCGCCGGCAGCGGCGTGCCGAGCGCCAACCGGATCACGCTGCTGCGCGACACCAACGGTGATGGCGTCGCCGACCAACGATCCGCCTTCCTGGAGGGATTGAACTCGCCCTTCGGCATGGCGCTGGTCGGCGACGACTTCTACGTCGCCAACGCCGACGCGCTGATGCGCTTCACCTATCGCACCGGCGCCGACCGCATCGAAGGCACGGGGGCCAGGGTCGCCGACCTGCCGGGTGGCCCGATCAACCACCACTGGACCAAGAGCCTGATCGCCAACGCAGACGGCAGCAAGCTCTATGTCGGTGTCGGTTCGAACAGCAACGTGGCCGAAAACGGCATGGCGGCCGAGGCCAAGCGCGCGGCGATCCTCGAGATCGACCCGAAGACCGGCCAGGACCGCGTGTATGCGTCGGGACTGCGCAACCCGGTCGGGCTGGCGTGGGAGCCCGAGACGAAGACGCTGTGGACCGCGGTGAACGAGCGCGACGAGATCGGCAGCGACCTGGTTCCCGACTACATGACCTCGGTGCGCGACGGCGGCTTCTACGGTTGGCCGTACAGCTACTTTGGTCAGCACGTCGACGAACGCGTCGATCCGCCCGCGCCGCAGATGGTGGCCAAGGCTCTCGTGCCCGACTACGCGCTCGGGCCGCACACGGCTTCGCTCGGGCTCGCGTCGTCGCGCGGCACCAGCCTGCCGGCCCGCTTTGCCGACGGCATGTTCGTCGGCCAGCACGGCTCGTGGAACCGCAAGCCGCGCAGCGGCTACCGCGTGATCTTCGTGCCGTTCAAGGACGGCAAGCCGGCCGGCGCGTCGATCGACGTGCTGACGGGCTTTGTCGATGGCGACGACAAGGCGCGCGGCCGCCCGGTCGGCGTGGCCCTCGACTCGCGCGGTGCGCTGCTGGTGGCCGACGACGTGGGCAACGTGATCTGGCGCGTCACCGCGGCCGGAGCCGACGGCGCGGGTGCCGTGCCGTCGGCGCAAGCAGCCTCGTCGTCGGGGGCGGCGCCGCGCTAGCCAAACCGTCCGATGAAGGGCTGCGGCGGAGACGGAGGGATTCGAACCCTCGATGCGCTTTTGGCGCATACTCCCTTAGCAGGGGAGCACCTTCGGCCACTCGGTCACGTCTCCAGGCCTTCGGGCGCGATTCTATCGCCACGGGCCACGCCGCCAGTGCTGGTTCACACGGCCTGTGGCGCCTCGAGATCGAACGCCCGGTGCAATGCGCGCACCGCGAGTTCCATGTACTTCTCGTCGATCACCACCGAGGTCTTGATCTCGCTGGTGGTGATCATCTGGATGTTGATGCCCTCTTCCGACAGCGTGCGGAACATCTTGGCCGCCACGCCGGCGTGGCTGCGCATGCCGATGCCGACGATCGAGACCTTGCAGATCTTCGGGTCGCCGATCACCTCGCCGGCGCCCAGCGGCGGGGCGACCTGGGTCTTCAGCAAATCCATCGTGCGTGCATAGTCATTGCGGTGCACGGTGAACGAGAAGTCGGTCTTGCCGTCGTGCGACACGTTCTGCACGATCACGTCGACGTCGATGTTGGCCTCGGCCACCGCACCGAGGATCTGATAGGCGATGCCCGGCTTGTCGGGCACGCGCATCAGAGTGACCTTGGCTTCGTCGCGGTTGAAGGCGATGCCAGAGACGACGGCTTGTTCCATGTTGAGGCCTTCCTCGAATGTGATCAGCGTGCCCGACACCGACTCCTCGGCAATCGGATTGTCCCACGGCGTGAAGCTCGACAGCACGCGCAGCGGCACACGGTACTTGCCGGCGAACTCCACTGAGCGGATCTGCAGCACCTTGGAGCCGAGGCTCGCCATCTCGAGCATCTCCTCGAAGCTCACGGTGGCCAGGCGGCGCGCCTCGGGCACGATGCGCGGGTCGGTGGTGTAGACGCCGTCGACGTCGGTATAGATCAGGCACTCGGCCGCCTTCATGGCCGCCGCCACTGCCACCGCGGAGGTGTCGGAGCCGCCGCGGCCGAGCGTGGTGATGTGGCCGTCGCCGTCGATGCCCTGGAAGCCCGTGATGATCACCACCTTGCCGGCGGCCAGCTCGGCGCGCACGCGTGCGTCATCGATGCTCGCGATGCGGGCCTTGGTGTAGGCACTGTCGGTCTTGATCGGCACCTGCCAGCCGGAATAACTCACCGCCGGCAGGCCCTCGGCCTGCAGCGCCAGCGATAGCAGGCCCACCGACACCTGCTCACCGGTGGCGGCAATCATGTCGAGTTCGCGCATGGTCTGCGCCGTGGCCTTCTCGGGCGACACCTCCTTGGCCAGACCGAGCAGGCGATTGGTCTCGCCGCTCATGGCCGATGGCACCACCACCATCTGATGCCCCGCGCGCGCCCACTTGGCGACGCGCTTGGCGACCTGCCGGATGCGCTCTGTCGAGCCCATCGAGGTGCCGCCGTACTTGTGGACGATCAGGGCCATGACGATGCGAGGAGGTCGATGCGCCACGGCATCGAGCGGTGGCGCTGTGGTCGAAACGCAGCGAGCTGCGCGGAAACGCGCGATTTTAGCTGTTGCGTTGCAGCAGGCCTGGCGGGTCGGGTCGCCAGGCGAGCGTGAGACCTCCTTCGCCGGACTGCAGCCAGCGCGCGTCGATGCCCAGGCCTGGCACGTAGAGCAGCCGGCCGGCCGACAGCACGAGCGGGCCGCTGCGCTCCCACTGCGGCACGCCGGCCGACTGATATTGCTTCTTCAGGCCGCGCGGCGACCCGGCCGCGTGCGACTGGAAGCGCTCGCCGCCGCGGCGTGCGCGCAGTTCGCAGGCCCGCAGGGCAGATGCATCCACGCCGCCGCGCCGCGCGCGGCGGACTTCGATCACGCCGCCCCAGGCCGGCAACGCATGGCGGCCCGGACGCGAGAGGTCGATCGACACCGACGCCAGCCCTTCCGCGGGGCGGGCCGCCGGCGCGGCGCGCAGCTGCAAGACATGACGGTACAGCACCACCATCCGATATCGATCGACCGGCCAGCGACCGGCTCGACTGCCAGGCAATTCGCTGCCCAGACGCTGCACCAGTGCTTCGGCGGCGCCCTGCCCCAGGCGCTCGTGCAGCCACGCGCGCAGCACCTGGCGTTGCCGCGCCGCGGGCCATGTGCGCCACAGCGTAAGACGCAGGCCGTCGCCATCGATCAGCGCCGCCAGGTCGACCGACGCATGTAGGTCGAGCACGGCGTCGGCCTCCTGCGCTCGCCGCGCCACCGCGGCCAGCGCCACCTCTGCGTCGGGAAAGGCCTGGACCAGCGCGGGCCACATCTGCTGGCGCAGGCGGCTGCGCGCAAAGCGCGGATCGACATTCGACGTGTCGTCGACGTGGCGCAGCCGATACGTCCGCACGTAGGCGTCGATCGCCTCGCGCGGCTGATCGAGCCAGGGCCGCGCCCAGCTCAGGCCCTGCGCCTGCCAAGCCCGTGGCATAGCAGCCAGGCCCGCCGAACCGGCACCGCGCAGCGCCTGCAGCAGCACGGTCTCGGCCTGGTCGCGCCGATGTTGCGCCAGCAGCACTAGACCCGCGCCCTCGTCCTGCGCCATGCGGGCCAGCGCTGCCCTGCGCTCGCGGCGGGCCCAGGCTTCGACGCTGTCACCCGGCGCCGGCGCGGTGGCCAGGCGAATCGCGACGAACTTCACCGGCAGCCCCGCCGCTTGCCAGCGCGCGCACTGACGGCGCGCCGTCGCGAGCCAGTCGTCGGCCTGCGGCATCAGGCCGTGGTGCACGTGCAGCGCGACCACCTGCAACCCCAGTGCGGCGGCGGCCACAGCAGTGGCATGCAGGAGCGCGGTGGAGTCACGGCCCGCGCTGTAGGCAACGGCGACGGTGCCGCGCAGCGCAGCCCGGGGCGTGGTCAACGCTCCTTGCTGTCGGCGAAGCGGCCGTACGACATGAGCCGCTCGTAGCGCCGCTTCAGCAGCGCCTTGGTGTCGAGGTCGGCCACCTGGCGCAGGGCGTCGGCCAGACCGCGCTTGAGCTGCGCGCACATGTGCTTGACGTCGCGATGGGCCCCACCCACCGGCTCGCTGACGATCTTGTCAACCAGACCAAGCGCTTTCAGGCGATGCGCGGTGATGCCCAGCGCCTCGGCCGCGTCGGCCGCGCGTTCGGCCGTCTTCCACAGGATCGACGCGCAGCCCTCGGGCGAGATGACCGAGTAGATGGCGTACTGCAGCATCAGCACCTGGTCGCCCACGCTGATGGCCAGTGCGCCGCCCGAGCCACCCTCGCCGATGATGGTGGTGATGATCGGCACCTGCAGCTGGCTCATCTCGAAGATATTGCGGCCGATCGCCTCGGACTGGCCACGCTCCTCGGCGCCGATGCCGGGGTAGGCACCCGGCGTGTCGACGAAGGTGAAGACCGGCAGGCCGAACTTCTCGGCCGTCTTCATCAGGCGCAGCGCCTTGCGGTAACCCTCGGGCCGCGACATGCCGAAGTTGCGTTGGCCGCGCTCCTTGGTGTCGCGCCCCTTCTGGTGGCCGATCACCATGCACGGCTGACCGTTGAAGCGCGCCAGGCCGCCGACGATGGAGGCGTCGTCGGCATAACTGCGGTCACCGTGCAGTTCGGCGAACTCGGTGAAGATCTCGTTGGCGTAGTCCAGCGTGTAGGGCCGCTGCGGGTGGCGCGCGATCAGCGTCACCTGCCAGGGCGTCAGGCTGGAGTAGATGTCCTTCGTGAGCTGAAGGCTCTTCTTGTCGAGGCGGTCGATCTCCTCGGAGATGTCCACGGCGGATTCGTTGGAGACGAACCGCAACTCCTCGATCTTCGATTCGAGCTCGGCGATGGGCTGCTCGAACTCGAGAAAATGTCGTTTGCTCATCGGGCTGTTCAGTAGTCCACCGGCAGCGGGTCGAGGCTGCGCCAAATGTACCATGTGGCCACCGAGCGGAAGGGGGCCCAGGCGTCGCCCACCTCACGCGCCTCGACTCGCGACACCGGCTCGCCGCTGAAGTAGTTGACACTGATGCCCTTGAGCAAGCCCAGGTCGTCGAGCGGCAGTACGTCCGGGCGCATCAGGTGGAAGATCAGGAACATCTCGGCCGTCCAGCGGCCGATGCCGCGGATGGCGACGAGCTCCTCGATGATCGGCTCGTCTTCCATCTGCTGCCACTGACGGACATGCACGCTGCCGTCCTCGAAGTGGCGCGCCAGGTCGACGAGGTACTCGCTCTTGCGCGCCGACAAACCGGCCCCGCGCAACGCGGCGCCGTCGGCCGCGAGCACGGACTTTGGCGTGATGCGCGTCGACGGTGCGTCGAGCGCCAGGACGAAGCGGCTCCACACCGACTGCGCCGCCTTCACCGAGATCTGCTGGCCGACGATCGAGCGCGCCAGCGTCGTGAACGCATCGCCGCGGCTCTGCAGCCGCGCCTCGCCGAACTTGGGGATGAGCTTGCGCATCACGCGGTCGCGCTTGCCGAGGTGTTTGCAGGCGTCGTCCCAGTAGTCGGGCACGGCAATAGTGGCGCGAGTGACCATACCGGTGCGCCTCAGGCCTTGACCCAGGTGGTGCCCTGCGGCGAGTCCTTGAGCTCGATGCCCAACGCGGCAAGCTCGCGGCGGATGCGGTCGGCCTCGGCGAAGTCGCGCGCGGCCTTGGCCCGCGCACGAGCGGCGATCTGTGTCTCGATGGCCGCAGCGTCGAGTCCCGCCCCACACTGCAGATAGGCCCGCGGCAACTGCTGCAGGATGCCGAGCGTGGCGCCGAGCTGGCGCAGCGTGGCGGCGACAGCCGGATCGCGCGAACGGTTCAGCTCGTTGGCCAGCTCGAACAGCACGGCCAGCGCGGCCGGCGTGTTGAAGTCGTCGTCCATCGCCGCGCGGAAGTTCCTCGCCGCCGGGGCCGACCAGTCGAGCGCGCCGACGGGCGCTGGCGTCACACCGTCGAGCGACGTGTAGAGCCGCCGCAGCGCGGTGCGCGCGTCGTCGAGGTGGGCGTCGCTGAAGTTGAACGGGCTGCGGTAGTGCGTGCGCAGCATGAAGAAGCGCAGCGTCTCGCCGTCGTAGCGCTTCAGCACGTCGCGGATGGTGAAGAAGTTGCCGAGCGACTTCGACATCTTTTCGTTGTCGACGTTCAGGAAGCCGTTGTGCAGCCAATACTTGACGAAGGGCTTGCCGAGCGCACCTTCGCTCTGCGCGATCTCGTTCTCGTGGTGCGGGAACTGCAGGTCCATGCCGCCACCGTGGATGTCGAAGGTCTGGCCCAGCAACGCGCAGCTCATCGCGGAACATTCGATGTGCCAGCCCGGGCGGCCGGGACCGTAGTCGCTCTGGAACTGCGCGTCGGCCGGTTCGCTCGGCTTGGCGGCCTTCCACAGCACGAAGTCAAGCGGGTCGTCCTTGCCCTCCGAGACGGCGACGCGCTCGCCGGCGCGCAACTCGTCGAGGCTCTTGCCCGACAGCTTGCCGTAGTCCGGGAACTTGCGCACAGCGAAATTGACGTCGCCGCTGCTGCCCTGATACGCCAGGCCTTTGCCCTGCAGGGTATGGATCATCGCCAGCATCTGCGGCACGTAGTCGGTCGCGCGCGGCTCGTGTGTGGGCGGCGCCGTGCCAATGGCGGCGAGGTCCTGACGCATCGCGCCAATCATCTCGTCGGTCAGCGCGCGGATCTTGATGCCGCGTTCGACGGCGCGCTTGATGATCTTGTCCTCGATGTCGGTGATGTTGCGCACATAGGTGACGCGATAACCCGAGGCCTGCAGCCAGCGGTAGACCACGTCGAAGGCCATCATCATGCGCGCGTGGCCCATGTGGCAGAGGTCGTAGATGGTCATGCCGCACACGTACATGCGCACGTGGCCGGGCTCGATCGGGGAGAAGGGTTCGACGCGGCGCGTCAGCGAGTTGTAGATCTGGAGGCTCATCGGCCCTGGACGCCCGCACTCGTCGTCTCGATACAATCGATTCAGTATAGCGGCGCTCCACCCTTGACAGCCCCTTCCGTGCGACTCCACTGGCGCCATTGCGTCCTGGCCCTGCTGACCTGCGCGCCGGTCGCGGTAACCGCTCAGGACACACTCGATGTCGAGCGGCTATTTCGCGGCGGCGACACCGCACAGGCGTTGCAGCGTGCCGACAAGGTGATTGCCGAGCGGCCCCGCGACGCGGCGATGCGCTTCCTGCGCGGCGTGATGCTGTCGGAGATGCAGCGCACGGCCGAGGCGATGGAAGCGTTCAATCGCATGATCGAGGACTTTCCGGACCTGCCGGAGCCCTACAACAACCTCGCCGTGCTGCATGCGGCGCAAGGCCAGATCGACCGGGCGCGCGAACTGCTCGAGAACGCGTTGCGGCACGACCCTTCGTACTTCACTGCACACGAGAACCTCGGCGACGTGTTCGTCCGCCTGGCACAGCGCGCATACGAACGCGCCACCGGCTCGGGCCGCGCGGAACCCTCGCTGCAACGCAAGCTGCGGCTCGCACGCGAGCTGGCGACGATTCGACCCTGACGACTTGCACGTCTTCTCCATCCATGAACAGGAGTCTTTCGAATGCCAGGTTTCGCTCGTAGCCTCATCGCTCTGGCCCTGACGGCGGCAGCCGCCCACGGAGCCTGGGCGCAGACCGTGCGCCTCGCCACCAGCCATGGCGACATCGTCGTCCAGCTCGATGCCCAGAAGGCGCCGAAGTCGGCAGCCAACTTCGTGCAGTACGTGAAGGACGGACACTACGACGGCACGATCTTCCACCGCGTGATCGCCGGCTTCATGATCCAGGGTGGTGGCTTCGACGCCGACATGAAACAGAAGCCCACGCGCGCGCCGATCCCGCTCGAGAGCCGCAACGGGCTGTCCAACGTGCGCGGCACGCTGGCGATGGCGCGCACCATGGTGCCGGAGTCCGCCACGTCGCAGTTCTTCATCAACGTGGTCGACAATGCCCGGCTCGATGCCGCCAACGCCGCCGACGGCAACGGCTACGCCGTGTTCGGCAAGATCGTCAGCGGCATGGACGTGGTCGACAAGATCCGCGCCGTTCCGGTGACCGACAAGGCGGGCCACCAGAACGTGCCCCAGCAACCCGTGGTCATCAAGAAGGCCACCCTGGAGAAGCAGTGATGAGCAAGATCGTGGAACTGAACACGAGCGCCGGCGTCGTCCGCCTGGAGCTCGACGACGCCAAGGCGCCGACATCGACGGAGAATTTCCTCGCCTATGTGCGCGCCGGCCACTACGACGGCACGGTGTTTCACCGCGTCATCAAAGGCTTCATGATCCAGGGTGGCGGCTTCGAGAGCGGGCTGAAGCAGAAGCCCGCGCGCGAGCCGATCTCCAACGAGGCCAACAACGGCCTGAAGAATCTGCACTACAGCGTGGCGATGGCGCGTACGTCGGCGCCGCACTCGGCGAGTGCGCAGTTCTTCATCAACACCGCCGACAACGCATTCCTGGACCACAAGTCGCAGACGCCGCAAGGCTGGGGCTACGCGGTGTTCGGCAAGGTGGTTGCCGGCAACGACGTGGTCGACGCGATCGAGCGCGTGGCCACCGGCAGTCGCAGCGGGTACGACGACGTGCCGCTGGCCGACGTGCTGATCGTCAAGGCCACCGAGGTCGTGTGAGATGACGACCCCCGCGTCCCGGCGCTCCTGTCCCCCCAGGAGGCGCGCAGCCGCCTTGGGGTGGCCCGGCAGCGCCTGAGGCAGGCCGGCCGTGCGATGACGGCCACCGCAGCAGTGCCGCTGCACCATCGGCTGGCGCCGGCCCATTGGCGCACGATCGAGCTGCTGTCGGACGTGCACCTGTGCGCGCAGGCACCGCGCACCTTCGAGGCCTGGCGCACGCAGTTGCTGGCAAGCGACGCCGACGCGATCCTGATGCTCGGCGACCTGTTCGAGGTGTGGGTCGGCGACGATGCGCGCACAGATTCGTTCGAACGACGGTGTGCCGACGTGATGCGCGAGGCCTCGACGCGGCGCTCCCTGGCCTTCATGCCCGGCAATCGCGACTTCCTGCTCGGTGAGGACATGTGCTCGGCGAGCGGTCTCGAGGCCCTGCCCGACGCCACCGTGCTTAGGGCGTTCGACCGCCCCCTCGTGCTGACGCACGGCGACGCGCTGTGTCTGGAGGACAGCGACTACCAGCGCTTTCGCGCGACGGTGCGCAGCCCCGCCTGGCAGGCGGACTTTCTGTCCCGCTCGCTGCCGGAGCGCCAGCGCTTGGCGCGGGCCATGCGCGATGCCAGCACGGCGCACCAGTCGCAGCACCCATCCGCACTATGGTCCGACGTCGACCCGGCCGCCGCGCTGCAGCTGCTCGACGCCACCGGTAGCGACACGCTGGTGCATGGGCATACCCACCGACCCGGCACCACGCAACTCTCCGCCACAGCCTGCCGGCACGTGCTGAGCGACTGGGACTTCGACGGCGACGTGCCGCGCGGCGACGTGCTGCGGCTCTCGGCTCAGGGGCTCTCGCGCCGGCCGGCGATCGCACTCGGCGGCCGCACCGCATGACCCGCTGGCTGGCGCGCTGGCGCGCAAGGCGCGAGGCCCGCATCGTCGAACGGCGGGCCATCTCGGACCCGCTGTGGGCACGCACGCTGGCTTCGTTGCCGTTCCTGGTGAGCCTGCCGGCCGACGACCGGGCCGCGCTGCGACGGCTGAGCAGCTTGTTCCTCGATCAGAAGGAATTCGCCGGCGCCGGCGGCCTGACGGTGACCGACGAGATGGCGGTGTGCATCGCCGCGCAAGCCTGCCTGCCGGTGCTGCGTCTCGGTCTCGACGGTTACGCCGGCTTCGTCGGCATCGTCGTGCATCCCGACGAGGTGGTGGCCGCCCGCAAGATGATGGACGACGATGGCGTCGTGCATGAGTACGACGAGGTGCTCAGCGGCGAGGCGATGGAAGGCGGTCCGCTGATGTTGTCGTGGACCGATGTGCATGCCGCCGGCGAAAGCGCCGACTGGGCCTACAACGTGGTGATCCACGAGTTCGCCCACGTGCTCGACATGGCCGACGGCGCGCCCGATGGTGTGCCGGTGTTGCCCAGCGCGGCGGCACGACGCCAGTGGGCCCGAACCATCGAAGGCGAGTACGAGGCCTTCTGCGAGCGCGTGGATGCAGGCGACGACACGGCGCTGGATCCCTACGGCACCACCGGTGTCGAGGAGTTCTTCGCGGTAGCCGTCGAGGCCTTCTTCGTCGCGCCATGCGATATGCGCAACGAACACCCGGCGCTGTATGCGCTTTTCGCGGGCTACTTCAAGCAGGATCCCGCGGCACCGACCACATGAGGGCCGGCTAGCCCAGTGACCGCCGCGGATCCGGCCCAGCCGGTCCGCCGACGGTGCCCCCTCGAGGGGGAGGCGCCGCAGGCGCCTCGGGGGTGGGCGATATTCAGGCGGAGGTTGCCTCGGTCTTGGGCTTGTCGCTCTTGCGCGGTGGCTGGATGTCCAGCAGCACCTCGCCCTTGTCGTCGATGTCCACCGTCAGGCGGCCACCATCGACCAGGCGGCCGAACAGCAACTCGTCGGCCAGCGCACGGCGGATCATGTCCTGGATCAGCCGCTGCATCGGGCGCGCGCCCATCAGCGGGTCGAAGCCCTTCTTGGCCAGATGCTTGCGCAGGCCGTCGGTGAAGGTGACCTCCACCTTCTTCTCGGCGAGCTGGCCCTCCAGCTGCAGCAGGAACTTGTCGACCACGCGCAGGATGATCTCTTCGTCGAGCGAGCGGAAGCTGACGATGGCATCGAGCCGGTTGCGGAACTCGGGCGTGAACAGCCGCTTGATGTCGGCCATCTCGTCGCCGCGCTCGCGCGAGTTGGTGAAGCCGATCGCCGCGCGGTTCATCGTCTCGGCGCCCGCGTTGGTGGTCATCACGATGATCACGTTGCGGAAGTCGGCCTTGCGCCCGTTGTTGTCGGTCAGCGTGCCGTGGTCCATCACCTGCAGCAGGATGTTGAAGATGTCCGGGTGCGCCTTCTCGATTTCATCGAGCAGCAGCACCGCGTAGGGCTTCTTCGTGATCGCCTCGGTGAGCAGGCCGCCCTGCTCGAAGCCGACGTATCCCGGCGGCGCGCCGATCAGGCGCGAGACCGAGTGCTTCTCCATGTATTCCGACATGTCGATGCGGATCAGCGCGCTGTCGTCGTTGAAGAGGAACGAGGCGAGCGGCCGGTTCGGATGCGCGAGGCCGAGACGCGCGCGGCGAATCGCTTCGGAGACCTGCTTCACGGCTTCGTCCTGGCCCACCACGCGCTCGCGCAGCCGCTTCTCGAGATCGACCCGCATTTGAAGCTGCCGCTCCATGATCGTCAGCAAGTTGTTCAAGGCAGCCGGGGCGTCGTCCGCGCCGCCGCTGTGGCTGAGCTTGGGCACGACCAGCGCCCCCCGCGGCGAGCGGCCGCCGGCGTTACTGACCACAATCTGCGGCTTCTCGAGTTTTTCCTTGAGCTCGCGGCTGGTCGCATAGGCCAGCACATTGCTGCCGATCCGGG
>CALMQI010000323.1 GCA_937871935.1 uncultured Burkholderiales bacterium | reverse complement strand
TTAGAAACTTTGACCACTTGGCAGACTCGCTAAACGTCCGCACGTAACGGCTGCCTGTGGTCCGCACGCATCGCCAACCAGAGTTGGGGCGCACATAATGTTTCACAGAGGCGTGACCAAACTTGAACGCCCAGGAGAGCCTCCAATGACCGGTGAACGTGACCTGTCCAGGCTGCAGCGCGACATGGCGCCGCAGATGCACTCGGAAACCTTCGTCTACTGCAACTTTCCAGACTTCGAGATACCACCGGGCATGAGCCCGATATGCACCTTTCGTGAGGCCGAGGGCCTCACGGTCATCGTAGAGAAGGGGCAGGCCGAACACCGTGCCGTGGAGTACGTGTTCGAAGCCAGGCTCATCACCCTGACCGTGCACTCGTCTCTGGAGGCCGTCGGTTTCCTTGCAGCACTGGCAGGCAGCCTGGCCCAAGCTAGCATTCCCTGCAACGCGGTCGCCGGCTACCACCACGACCACTTGTTCGTACCGACCGCAAGGGCCGGCGAGGCGTTTGCGCTGCTCTCCGCAATGGCGTCGCCATAGGTGGCGACGCCCGCCCCACTAACTTCCCTGGTCGGCTATCCAGCGCCGCAGGTCCTCGGCACGCCATGCGGTCACGCGCGCCGAAAGCTTGACCGGCCCCGGAAACGTGCCCGCCTGGACGCGGCGCCACAGCGTTGACCTGGAAATGGGCACGAAGACCAGCACCTGCGGCTGACGCAGGAAGCCCGTTTCCGGTAGGGCTGGCGGTGGGGGTTGGGGTGCGAGGGTGGCTGTCGCAACGGCAGGTGAGAGATTGGACTTGGGCACGATCTGGCCTCTTCACGGCTGGGCGCCGATGGAAGTCATGACCCACTCTGCTGCGGCCGCGCTAGGTCAGGGTTGCGCTGGCCGATAGGAACGCTGGACTCGACAACACACCGTTGGCGTCCCGGTCGAGACGGTGTGGACATGGAAGGACGATCATCCGCCGGCGTGGCAGCCGATGGCGTAGCCAACGGCACCCCAGACAAGGGTGGCGGGCACGATCAAGGAAAGGCAGGTATCGACTGCGACGCCATCGCCGCCCGGCGGCCCTGTGCGCTTTGCGCACGGGCCGCCACGGGGTGCGACTTGTTGACACGATAGCTCTGGGCGGAAAGCGGCTCAAGAAGCCGCCACCGTCGATTGCCGAAAGCGCATCGCGAGGCCAGCGCTTGCGCATGGCGGTTTCGATACAAACCGAAATCAACTTTGCTGGCCTTCGCTCGCGTGCGCGGCTTCGCTGACCGCGTCGGCCACGTGCACAGTCTCGGGGACTGGATCTGCCCCGATCTCCGTGCTCGCCACTTCATGCGCTTCATCGTCCGGAGCCCCGGCACCGACAGACGCTGCGACACCCTCCCGGCCACCCATCGCATTCATCCGCCGCCGCAGGCCCATGGCCAGATTGCGGGCCGCACCCGCAACGTCGCGCACCTGGCGCTTCAGACTGGCCCGCTGGATGTCCACCGCCTGTGTCGTGATGACCTCATGAATCTCCAGCGTCTGCAGCAAAGGCATCAACTGGTCGAGCTTGCCCAGCACCTCCAGAAAGCGCCGTCCGTTCGATGACAACACACCGACCTCGATGTCCAGGGGCACCGTGTCGTAGGTGGCAGCACTCGTGATGCCGTTCACCTTGAACAGCGCCTCGGCGCCGTCGATGGCTTTGTTGAGGGTGTCGGTCACGGCCTCCATCTGCGTGCGTATCGCCGCCTCGACCTTGGCGATGTCGCCGTGGTCCAGCCGTGTGCGGGCGATCACCGAAATGAAATGCGCGTTGAGCTGCAACGTATTGAAGTGCCGGACGAAGAAGCGTTTGCCTTCAGCGCTTGTGAACCGGGCCGGCATCTTCAGACTGGCGGCTTCGACCCGACGGAAGTCGGCCTTGGTCTCCTTGGCGATGATGCGGGCGTTGACCCCGCCCTGGTCCATCTTGACGATCTGAACATCCGACATGTTCGCGCTCCCGGCCGCCTGGTTCGCAGCGATCTTGCGCAAGGCCGTTCGCAACCGCCACGCGGAATGGACGGCGCCTGAGCGCCCTTTCGGCATCAGCGCGCAGCTGGCGCGCTTTCTCCGTTGACCGCGGCCGGCAACGCCGATACCTTGGCGCCGTGCAGCAGCTGGCCCTGCACTCAAACACGGCAAGCCCTGGAGTTTCATCGTCGAGTTCAGCGCCGGCCCGTTGGGGCTGTCGCCAGCGACCGCATCGAAGCGAGCTTTCGAGGTGAGGGCCCGACCCTGCGCCTCGCCCCTCCCGTCGCAAGCTTTCTCCGGTCGGTAGCTGGCACACCGATCCCCGGCGGCACCTGCCGCTGGCTCAAGCCAGCCCTGTAGCCATTCATCCACCCCTGGGGGCTTACGCCCTCAGCCGTGCTGTGCGTTGCCTCCGTCCTTTCCAGGAGGCAACGATGCTGAATCCAGCGACATCACTCAGTTCTGTCTTTCCAGCGACGCCGGGACAGCCGGCGCCGTCCTGCGCACCGCTGCTGCGGCGCGCAGGCAGTGCTCCAGACCGGGACGCGTTCGGCGCTGCACTCGACGACGACACATCGCCCGTCGATTGGAGCGAGGAAGACGTTGTCTTCCTGCATTGGCGTTTGCTGCAGGAGGTTCGCCACCTCGCAGACCCCGAAACCCCGCTCGAAGAGAAGTTCGACACCTTGCGCTGGGTGTTCACCGAGCGCGAGAAGGACGGCGCGCCGTTCTCGTTCGTGAGCTGCCTGCGCGTCGTCGGCTGCAGCCCGCTGTCGCCCATCGCCTTCTGCGGCCTGGTCGATGCGCACGAGATTCGTGACCACATCCGCCACAGCGTGAAGGCTTGGTTCGGCGAGACGCTGAAGCGCTACCCCGACTGGGTGCGCGAGGCC
>CALMQI010000322.1 GCA_937871935.1 uncultured Burkholderiales bacterium | reverse complement strand
CGATGCCGAGCTGCTGATGGCCCATGCGCTCGGGATATCGCGGTCGGAGATGCTGCTGCGGCAGGCGGATCTGGCGGTGCCGGATGGGTTTGCGGGATTGCTCGAACGGCGAATGGGGCATGAGCCGGTGGCCTATATCACCGGACGGCAGGCGTTCTGGGATCTGGAGCTGGCGGTAACGCCCGATGTGCTGATCCCGCGCGGTGACAGCGAGACGCTGATCGAGGCGGCGGTGGAAGGGCAGGCGGCGGAGTGCGTGCTGGATTTGGGAACGGGTTCGGGCGCATTGCTGCTGGCGGCATTGTCGGCCTTTCCGCAAGCCCGCGGCATCGGCATCGACGCCAGTAGCGCAGCGCTGGCAGTGGCGAAGGGCAACGCCGAACGGCTTGGTTTCAGCGACCGCTCTGAATGGCGGCACGCCAGCTGGCACGATGCGGGCTGGAGCGACGGGCTGGGCCGCTTCGACCTGATCCTGTGCAACCCCCCGTACGTGAACGCCCGATCGATGGCCGCCCTGCCCGCCGAATTCAGGGCCGAACCCGCGCTCGCGCTGGCCGGCGGCGCCGATGGCATGGACTTCGTGCGCCGCCTGCTGGCCGATGCGCCGACGCGGCTGGCAGCCGACGGGCTGCTGGTGCTCGAGATCGGCCATGAGAGAACGCATTTCGACGCCGCGTTCAGCGGACTCGAGGTGATCGGCCTGCCCACCAGCGCCGGCGACGACGCGGTGCTGTTGGTCACGCGCGCCGGGCTGGAGGCCGCGAGATGATCACGCTGCGCGACGTCACGCTGCGCCGCGGCGCCAAGGTCGTGCTCGAGCGCACCAGCCTCACGGTGCACGCCGGCGAAAAGGTCGGCCTCGTCGGCCGCAACGGCGCCGGCAAGTCGTCGTTGTTCTCGCTGCTGGCCGGCCGCCTGCAGGCCGACCGCGGCGACGTCGAGCTGCCGCCGCGCTGGCGCATCGGCGAAGTGGCGCAGCACATGCCCGAAACCGACGACGGCGCGACCGAGTTCGTGCTGCAGGGCGACGAGCCGCTGATGCGCGCGCAAGCCGCATTGGTCGACGCCGAGCGCCAGGCCGACGGCCACGCGATGGCCGAGGCGCACCTCGCGCTCGAGGAAGCCGGGTCGTTCGACTCCCGCGCCCGCGCGCAGGCGCTGCTGATGGGCCTGGGTTTCCTCGGCAGCCAGCTGGACCAGCCGGTGAACAGCTTCTCCGGCGGCTGGCGCATGCGGCTGCAGCTGGCGCGCGCGCTGATGAGCCCGTCGGATGCACTACTGCTCGACGAGCCGACCAACCACCTCGATCTCGACGCGCTGGTCTGGCTGGAGAGTTGGCTCAAACGCTACGCGGGCACGCTGGTGATCATCAGCCACGACCGCGAGTTCCTCGATGCGATCACCCGCGTGACGCTGCACGTCGACCAGGGCAGCGTCACGCGCTACACCGGCAACTACAGCGCCTTCGAGGAGGCGCGCGCCGAGCGGCTGTCGCAGGCGCAGGTGGCCCTCGAGCGGCAGAAGGAAAAGATCGCGCAGTTGACGCGCTTCATCGAGCGTTTCCGCGCCAAGGCGAGCAAGGCCAAGCAGGCGCAGAGCCGCGTCAAGGCGCTCGACCGCATGGAGCGGCTGGCGCCGGTGCTCACCGAAAGCGAGTTCCAGTTTCAGTTCCGTGAGCCGGCGAGCCTGCCGAACCCGATGCTCGCGATCCGCGATCTCGTCTGCGGCTACGGCTCGACGCCGATCGTGCAACACGTCAACCGCACCGTACTCGCCGGCCAGCGCATCGGCATCCTCGGCGCCAACGGCCAGGGCAAGTCGACGCTGGTGAAGACCATCGCCGGCGCGCTGCCGCCGCTGGCCGGCACCCTGACGCAGGGCAAGGGGCTGGCGATCGGCTACTTCGCGCAGCAGGAGATGGACCTGCTGCACGAGGACGACACGGCGCTGCAGATGTTCACCCGCCTGGCGCGCACACTGGGTGTCGATGCGCGCGAACAGGAGCTGCGCAATTTTCTCGGGCAGTTCTCGTTCGCCGGCGACATGGTGCACCAGCGCGTCGGCACGCTGTCGGGCGGCGAGCGCGCGCGCCTGGTGCTGGCCACCATCGTCTGGCAGAAGCCGAACCTGCTGCTGCTCGACGAACCGACCAACCACCTGGATCTCAACACGCGCGAGGCGCTGTCGATGGCGCTCAACGAATTCGAGGGCACGGTGATGATCGTGAGTCACGACCGTGCGCTGCTGCGCGAGGTGTGCGACGAGTTCTGGCTGGTCACCGCCGGCGGCGTCGAGGCGCTCGACGTCGATCTCGACGACTATCAACGCTGGCTGCTCGACGTGTCGCGGGCCCGCGCGCGCGGCACCGATCCTCCGGCCCGACCGGGCGGCGAACCCGCCGCGCCGGCGCCGGCGCCGCCTGCCGCCGGCAGCCGTCGCGACGAGCGCAAGCAACAGGCCCAGTCGCGCGCGCAGGTCGCCAACCGCACGCGGCCGCTGCGCCACGAGTTGCAGCAAATCGATGCCAAGCTGGAGAAGCTCGGCGCCGAGAAGGCCGAGATCGAAGCCGCCCTCGTGGCCGGCTCGCTCGCCGGCCCAGAGCTCGCCGAGGCGGGACGGCGGCTGAACTACAACGCCGCCGAGACCGCGATGCTCGAGGAACGCTGGCTCGAACTGCAGGGGCAGATCGAGGCCCTGAACGCCGCCGCCGCAGGCTGATGCGATTAGGCCGCCGGCGCTCCCGCGCCGGCCATCAGCCGCAGCATCAGCTCCACGCGTGCCTTCGCCGGCGTCAGCGCGGCGGCCGCCGGCCACTTCGACGTCACCGCGGCGCTGTCGAGGATCGCGCCGTCGATGCAGCGCGTGGCGCGCAGCACCAGGATGCCGCCCCACGCCGCACGTTCGAGCCCCTGCTCGACCTGGGCATGCAGACTGCCGTTGCCGGTACAGGCCACGACGATGCCGCGCGCACCGCTGCGCGCCAGCGCGTCGATCAGCGCACCGCTGGCGCCGGCGTGGCTGGTGACGATCTCCACTGCCGGCCATTCGGCGACGTCGCGCTCGACGAGCTCGAGGCCGAGCGCGTCGCCCGATGGCCAGGCGCGCAGCCGGTGCAGTGCACCGCCATCGAGTCGCCCGATGGCGCCCACATCGCCCGACGCGAAGGCGTCCACATGGTGTGGATGTACCTTGCGCACGTCGGCCGCGCCGTGCACGACACCCTGCATGATCACCAGCACACCCTGGGCGCCGCTCGTTTCGTCGGCGGCCAGGGCGACTGCGTCGGTCAGATTTCGCGGGCCGTCGGCCTGACGCGCATTGGCCGGCCGCATGGCGCCGGTCAGCACCACCGGCTTGCCCGGCGCCAGCACGCGGTGCAGGAAGTACGCAGTCTCCTCCATCGTGTCGGTGCCATGCGTGATGACGACCCCCGACACGTCGACGCGACGCAGGTGGTGCTCCACCCGCTGGGCCAGCGTCTGCCAGATGGCATGCGTCATGTCCTTGCTGTCGACCTGCGCCACCTGCTCGACCTCGAGCGGCCGCGCCGCCAGCTCGGGCACCGCGGCAACGAGTTGCTCGATGCCCAGGCTCGCCGAGCGGTAGCGCAGCTCGTTGCCGGCATCGTCCGCCACCCCGGCGATCGTGCCGCCGGTACCCAGGATCACCACCTTGTTTTGCATTTTCGGCACATCTGGATAAAAATACAGCCACTGGATGCATGCTCAGGAGCCCCACGTGGAAGAAAGCCCCAAGCTGACCGCCCGACAACAACAGATCCTCGATCTCGTGCAAAGCGCGATCGAGCGCTCTGGCGCACCGCCCACGCGCGCCGAGATCGCCGCCGAGTTGGGCTTTCGTTCGCCCAACGCGGCCGAGGAGCACCTGCAGGCGCTGGCGCGCAAAGGTGTCATCGAGCTGGTCGGTGGCACCTCGCGCGGCATTCGCCTGAAGCCCGACACTCTACGCGCGCTTAACGAGTCGCGCGGCAAGCAGTTCTCGCTGCCGCTGCCGAGCCTGGCGCAGCTGGCGCTGCCGCTGGTGGGCCGCGTGGCGGCGGGCAGCCCCATTCTGGCGCAGGAGCACATCGACCAGACCTACCTGGTCGAGGCCAGCATGTTCCCGCGCCGGCCCGACTACCTGCTCAAGGTGCGCGGCATGAGCATGCGCGACGCCGGCATCCTCGACGGCGACCTGCTCGCGGTGCAGAAGACGCGCGAGGCCAAGAACGGCCAGATCGTCGTCGCGCGGCTGGGCGACGAGGTCACCGTCAAGCGCCTGCGGCGCACGCGCAACACGATCGAGCTGATCCCGGAGAACCCGGACTTCAAGACCATCGTGGTGCCGTTCGGCGATGTCGACTTCGAGCTCGAGGGCGTGGCGGTCGGCCTGGTCCGCAACACGATGCTGATGTGAACACGCTGCTGAGCCCATCGCCTCGGGTCAGGCCGCGCAAGGCCACCCACGCCGCCGAGTGCGAGACCTTCGAGCAGCTGCCCAACGTGGGCACGGCCATGGCCGCCGACCTGCGCGCGCTCGGCCTCGTGCACCCGCGCGAGCTGGCGCACCGCGACCCGTTCGTGCTGTACCAGGCGCTGTGCGCCCACACCGGCAAGCGGCAGGACCCCTGCGTGCTCGACACCTTCATGGCCGTCACCGACTTCATGCGCGGCGGCGCGCCGGCGCCGTGGTGGCGCTATACCGCGCAGCGCAAGGTGCTGTACGGCGCGGTCTGACGTTGCCCGCTGCGTGTCGTCGCGTCAACGGGCCGGCTGCAGTTGCAGCGTCGCCACCGGCGCCTCGCGGGTGAACACCGACACGTAGTCGACACCCACCCACAGCGGCATGAAGCTGCGGTACGCCGTAGCCCACGGCATTCCGCTCTGCCCGCTGCTGTGGATGAAGCGCGACTGCGCCGGGTCACCCAGGTCGTACAGCGCACGCAGCGACGGGCCATGCTCGTCGAGGTACAGCTCGCCGGTGGCGGCGTCGGGCTTGTAGAGCACCCGCGACACGTTGACGGTGAAGGTGTCGCCGCCGACCGGCGTGCGCAGCTCGAACCACGGC
>CALMQI010000321.1 GCA_937871935.1 uncultured Burkholderiales bacterium | reverse complement strand
TGGGACGCGCCATCGCGTCACTCCTCGTCCTGGCCGGCCAGCGCCGCCAGCGCGTCCGGCCGGCAGCGGAGTTTGGCTCCGTCGCGTTTGATCGCGCCGGCCATCTCCAGCGCGCCGAGGGCATCGTTGACGCGCGGCCGCGACGCGCCGACCAGCAGCGCCAGTTCGCCCTGCGACATACCGAGCGTGAGCACGACTTCCGGCTGGTCGATATCGAGGCCCTTCAAGCGCAGCGCCTGCATCAGAAAGCGGGCGACGCGCACTTCCAAGGGATGCAACGCGATGGCCTCGAGCTGGTTCGTGGTCTCGCGCAGTCGCGCACACACGAATGCGAGCGCGGATTTGGCGAGCGGCGGATTGTGCGCCATCAACTCGTCGAGCGCGGGCTTGCTCAGCGACATGGCGCGCGTCCTGGCGACGGCGGTGGCGTCGGCGCTGCGGGCGCCGCCATCGAGCACCGCGATCTCGCCGTTGACGTCGCCCTTGGCGATGGCGAAGAAGCTCGCCAGGCGGGACTCGGAGGCCAGCAGGTCGTAGTGGCCCGCATCGGGGCGATGCTCGTCGACGTTGTAGCCGATCGACAGCAGGCCCCGCGCCGGGTCGTAGAGGAAGCCGTAGTCCATCTGCGCCATCGCGCCGGCGCGTTCGGCCAGGCGCTGCAGCGTGGCACTGCGCTCCGGCAGCGCGTCGGCCTGCCGCTGCAGGGGCTCGCCGCGCGGGCCCGTACCCGGCGCTAGGCAGCGCAGCTCGGTGACGGCGGCCTCGCATTGGGCCAGCAGGGCTTGCGCCCAGCGCTGCGCCTCGGCTTGCGGCGTCACGGTGTTGTCGTCGCTCGTGCCCTCGGTGACGGCGCTGCGCGACGACGTGGCCACCCACTCGACCACCTCCTGCGCCGCGCGGGCCAGCGCCTCGAATGCCGCGCACAGCGCAACGGGCGTCTGCTCCGCTTGCTGCATCGCCCTGTTCAGCACCAGCGCGAAACGGCTCGGCGGATCGCCGGAACGGGCCGGCCCGGTGGCCGCCTGCAGCAGATGTGCCGTGTCGCGCAGGCCGTCGAGCAACCGGGCCGGCTGCGGCTGCGCGTCGGCCAGCGCGCCCAAGCCGGCGCGCAGCGTCAGCAGATGGCCGGCCAGATTGCCGCTGTCGATGGTGGACACGTAGCACGGCCGCAGCGGCTGCAGCGTCTGTGTGTCGTACCAGTTGAAGAAGTGACCACGGTGCCGTTGCAGCCGATCCATCGTGTCGAGCGTGGCGCGGGTGCGCTCGATCAACTGGCCGAGCGTGATGTAGCCGAAGTCGTAGGCCGCCAGAGCGGACAGCAGCGACAGGCCGATGTTGGTGGGCGAGGTTCGGTGCGCGACGCGCTCGACTGGATGCTCCTGCATGTTGTCGGGCGGCAGGAAGTTGTCCTGCGGTCCGACGAAGTGCTCGAAGAACGCCCAGGTGCGGCGGCTCAGCAGGCGCAGGAAGTCGACCTGCTCGGCATTGAGCGTGGGTAGCGGCCGCTGCAACGGCTGGCTGACCCACCAGACGATCAACGGCGAGAGCAACCACAACCCGAGCACCGGCGCGGCGAACGCCAGCGCCAGCGGGCGGTAGGCGGCGAGACCGACGAACGCGACCAGTGCCAGCGCCGGCCCGATCCACATGCGCGCCAGCGTGCCCAGCAGATCCGACATGCCGGCGCCGGCGCCGCGGCGCGCGACCTCGGACGAAGCTTGCCACTCGAGCAGACGGCGGCGGCTGATCCACAGACGCCAGACGGTGCGCACCATCGCATCGAGGCTGAACGCGGCCTCGTAGGGCAGGCAGGCGAGGCTGAGCGTGCCCTGTCCGAGTTGGCGCGCGGTGGAGGGCACCAGAGCCGACAGGTGCTGGCCCAACCGCAGTTCGTCGGGCTTGCGCAGCAGGCCACTCGACAAGGCCAGCAGCGACGGGACGAACACGATCGCCAGGCCCACCAGCGTCCAGACCCAGGGCGGCTGCAGCACGCTCCAGCCGAGCAGGAAGAGCAGCGTCAGCGCAGCGGGCGTCAGGCTGCGCCGCAGGTTGTCGGCGATCTTCCAGCGCGACAGCGCCGATAGCGGATTGCGCACCTTGACGACGCCGCTGCGCCCTGCCCCGGCGGCGGCAGGACCCCGCAGGCTCGGCAGCAACCAGCCGACGATCTGCCAGTCGCCGCGGATCCAGCGGTGGCGGCGCTTCACATCGGCGTCGTAGCGCGAAGGGGACTCCTCCACCAGCTGCACGTCGCTGATCAGGCCGGAGCGCGCGTAGCAGCCTTCCAGCAGGTCGTGGCTGAGCACGCTGTTCTCCAGCAGACGACCACCGAGCACATGCTCGAACGCATCGACGTCGTAGATGCCCTTGCCGATGAAAGAACCCTCGCCGAACAGGTCCTGGTAGACATCGGACACGGCGCGGGTGTAGGGATCGATGCCCGGATCGCCGCCGACCAGGCGTGCATAGCGCGAGCGGTTCGCGCTCGGCAGGCTGACCCCGACGCGCGGCTGCAGGATGCCGTAGCCGCCGACCACACGCTGCGACTCGGCCGGTCCGCCGAAGCGCGGGCGGTTCAGCGGGTGCGCCATCGTCGCGACGAACTGCCAGGCAGTGTCACGCGGCAGCTGCGTGTCGGTGTCCAGCGTGATGACGTAGCGCACCGCGCGCAACGGCACGGTGTCGCCGACGATCGCCGAAAAGCGTTCGCCGGGCCCGGCCCCGGCACGCCCGCGCAGCAGCGCATTCAGGTCGGCGAGCTTGCCGCGCTTGCGCTCGTGGCCCATCCACACGCCCTCGCGCGGATTCCACCGGCGCGGCCGATGGAACAGGAAGAAGCGGTCGCCGTCGTGCGCACCACTGACCGGCTCGCTGTGCTTGCGATTCAGCGCCTCGATCCTCTCGCGCGCCAGACGCAGCAGCGCGTCGTCGTCGGGGCATCGCTCGTGCGCCGCGTCGTGGAAGTCGGTCAGCAGGCCGAAGTACAGCTGTGCGTCGCGGTTGGCGAGAAAACGCACCTCGAGCTGCTCGACCAGATCGTCGATGTCGCGCTCGCTGCCGAGCAGCGTCGGCACGACCACCAGCGTACGCGACGCCGGCGGAATGCCGAACGAATAGTCCATGCGCGGCAGCATGCTCGGCGTGGCGAGCAGACCCGCCGCCCAGTTCGTCATCGCCACCGCGAGTTGACTTGCCGCCAGCAGCAGCACGCCACCGGCGGGCAGCAGCCACCAGCCGGGCGGCAGCGCGGCAAACGTCCACGCCAGGCCATCGGACGCCCACCACACCGCGCCCGCGCTCAGCAGCAGCGTCAACGCCAGGATGGAGCGGCTGTACACCCGCACCAGTTGCCGCCCCGCGCTGCGGCGCACACGCTTCCAGCGCCCGTGGCGCACCTGCGCCACCTGCTCCAGATCGGCCTGGCCGGCGCCGACCAGGTAGTGCCCGACATGCGCCTTGCGGCTCGGCTCCGTCGCGCCCTTGGCCATCGCATCGGCGGCGAGCTCGACGGCGGCCTGCGCCACCCCGGCCTCGGTGAGCGCACTGACCCGGGCGAGCCTTTCGACCGCATGGCGGTACTCGTCGCGCGTCGTGAAGTCCATGCGGGCATAGACATCGGCGGGATCACGGCGCAGCGCCTGCTCGACGAGCGACAGCGTCTCGACGAACTCGCGCCAGTCCATCGCCCCCAGCATGCGCAGGCTGCCGATGCTGTTGCTCACCGAGACCTGGGCCGTCGCCTGGTTCTGCGCCTCGGTGTGCACCAGTTGTTCGATGGTCAGGTTGGATTCGGCAAGGTGCTGCTCGATCCAGGTCAGCGGCAGCGCGAGTGCCGCGCTGCGGCCCTGCAGGCGGCGCGCCAGCTCGGCCACGAACGGGCTGGTCATCGGCGGGTCCGAGCGCGCCATGTCGGCGATCACGAGGATCAGGCCCTTGGGGTCCTTCTCGGCGACGTCGAGCATGTTGTCGGCCCACGCGTTGGCCAGGATGCGCTCGACACGGCCGGCGGCGATGCGCACCGCCACGCGGCGCAGGTTCTCGATCAGCGCCAGACGCAGCATGATCGGGATCGCCCACAGCTCGCCGAGCTGCAGCGGCTTGACGCTCTGGTACGACGCGACGAAGCGGCTCAAGGTGCCGCGGCCGACACGGGCATCGCCGTGGGCCACCGTCTGCAGCGCGAGATCGTAGACGCGAGGCAATCCTGCCGAAGGCCCGCGGCTCAGGCGCGGCAACTCGCGGCTGTAGCCCGGCGGCAGATGGCGCTTGGCGGTGCGGATCTCCTCTTCGATCAGGTAGAAGTTGTCGAGCAGCCACTCACCGGCCGGAGTGACACGACGCTGCGTCTCGGCGCTGCGGGCCAGCAGCGCGCACACCTCCACCAGCACTTTCTCGTTGGACGCCAGCCGCGGCAACAGGCGGTCCGGCGCACGCGAGGAGACCAGTTCGTGCAGGGCCGCCAGGCTCTTGCCGTGCTGCGCCATCTGATCGGCCGAATAGAGCTCGGCGCGCAGCGGTGCTTCTTCGGTGTCCGCCGCGGCGCCTGGCGTGGCGCTCGACAGGCCGTGATGCCTGATCCATGCTTGGAGAGAGGTCCAAGGCCGGCTTGTCGCCTTCAGGAATCCTCCGCGCGGTGCGACCGCCTGTCGTGAGGCGACCGTCGGTCGCCGGCGCACAGTGTACAGAGCCGTGGCAGCAGCCAGCAGCCGTGCGCCTGGCCGAACCAGGGACAATGCCGGTCACGCCAGCCGCCACCGGTGCGCGAACCTGACGCAGACCCACTAGGTGTCACCACCGCACGATGACTGAGCTGTTCGGCCTGGATGCGTATTCACCGAAGGAGATCGCGGCGCGCGTCAGCGACGTCGGCGTCGGCAAGGCGCGACTGCCGCTGCTGACGCTGGCGCTGCTGGGCGTGCTGGCGGGCGCCTTCATCGGCCTGGGTGCGCTGATGTTCACGCTGGTGGCCAGCGATGCGGGCCTGGGTTTCGCCGCGTCGCGGCTGCTCGGCGGGCTGGCGTTCTCGCTCGGGCTGATCCTCGTCACGGTGGCCGGCGCCGAGCTCTTCACCGGCAACAACCTGCTGGCCATGGCCTGGGCCGCCGGACGCGTCAGCACGCGCGACGTGCTCGTCAACTGGACGGTGGTGTGCGCGGCCAATTTCGTCGGTGCGGTCGGGCTGGCGGTGCTGGTGTGGCTGTCGGGCCATGCCGACCTGGGCGACGGTGCGGTCGGCCGCGCCGCGATGCGCATCGCCACCGACAAGGTGCAGCTGTCGTGGACGGAACTTTTCGTTCGCGGCATGCTCTGCAACGTGCTCGTGTGCATGGCGGTGTGGATGGCGCTGGCCGGGCGCAGCGTGACCGACAAGGTGCTGGCGATCGTGTTCCCGATCACCGCCTTCGTGGCCGCCGGCTTCGAGCACTCGATCGCCAACATGTATTTCCTTCCGCTGGCCGCGCTGCTCGGCGCGCCGCTGGGTGCGGGCGACCTGCTGCACAACCTGGTGCCGGTGACCGCCGGCAACATCGTCGGCGGCAGCGTGCTGGTGGCGCTGGTGTACTGGCTGATCTACCTGCGCCCCGGTGCGGCACCGCCCACTCGAAGTTAGGTACTAGACCTGAGCCCGGTCAAAGTGGCGATCCGTCATCATCGGTGCAGCCCTTTTCGGAGACATCGCATGAACATCCGCCACGCCGTCCACATCGCGCTGCTTGCATTCGCCGCCGGCGCAGCCGCGCCCGCCCTGGCGCAGATCGAGATCAAGTTCGGCCATGTCGGCGAGCCGAACTCGCTGTTCGCCGCCTCGGCCGAAGAATTCGCCAAGCGCGCCAACGCCAAGCTCGGCGCCAAGGCCAAGGTGGTGGTGTTCGGCTCCAGCCAGCTCGGCGGCGACAAGGAGCTGCTGCAGAAGCTCAAGCTCGGCACGGTGGACATCGCGCTGCCGTCGACCGTGATGTCGTCGGAGTCCGACATCTTCGGCGTCTTCGAGATGCCCTACCTGGTGAAGGACCGTGCCCACATGGGCCGCATCGAGAAAGAGGTGTTCTGGGCCAAGATGGCGCCCGAGGCCGAGAAGAAGGGCCTGAAGATCCTCGCGGTGTGGGAGAACGGCTACCGCCACATCACCAACAGCAAGCGGCCGATCAACACGCCGGCCGACCTGCAGGGCATCAAGCTGCGCGTGCCCGAGGGCAAGTGGCGGGTCAAGATGTTCCAGGCCTACGGCGCGAACCCGTCGCCGATGAAGTTCTCCGAGGTCTTCACCGCGCTGCAGACCGGCGTGATGGACGGCCAGGAAAACCCCTTCACGCAGATCTACAGCGCCAAGTTCCAGGAGGTGCAGAAGTTCCTCTCGCTCACCGGTCACGTGTACACGCCGGCCTATGCCACGGTGGGCGCCACCAAGTGGGCCAGCCTGCCCGCCGACGTGCGCAAGATCCTCGAAGACACCGCCAAGGAGACCCAGGCCTGGGTCTACACCACCGCCGAGAAGGAAGACAACGACCTGCTGGCCAAGCTGAAGACGGGTGGCATCCAGGTCAACACGCCCAACAAGGACGCCTTCGTCGCGGCCTCGAAGCCGGTGTACGACGAATTCGCCAAGGAAGTGCCGAGCGCCAAGGACGTGATCGACCGCGCCATCGCCCTGGGCAAGTAGGGGGTGAGTCTGCAAACGTTTCGCCGGGGGTACGAGCGCGCCCTCGAGTGGATCTGCATCGCGCTGATGGTCGCGCTCGCCGCCGAGGTGGTGGCCGGCGTGGTGTTCCGCTACGCGGGCCACTCGCTCGTCTGGTATGACGAGGTCGCCACCATCCTGCTGGCCTGGGTGACGTTCTACGGCGCCGCGCTCGCGGTGCTGAAGCACGCGCACATGGGCGTGCCCGAGGTCGTGCGTTTGCTGCCTGCCGGCCCGCGGGTGGCGGCCGCCGTGGTGGCGCAGCTGTGTACGATGGCCTTCTTCGTGCTGCTGGCCTGGGTGGGCACGTCGATCCTGCAGATCCTCGCCGGCGACCAGCTGGTGTCGCTGCCCCAGGTGTCGGTGGCGTATGCGAATTCGGTGATCCCGATCAGCGCCGTGCTGTTCGTGGTGGGCCAGCTGCTGGTGTTCCCCGAGGTGCTGCACGAAGCGCGGCGGGACGACAAGGCCGCCGCCGGGGGGCACCCATGACCGGCTTCCTGGTGCTGCTGTGCGTCGTCGTGCTGGTGCTGATCAACGTGCCGATCGCGGTGGCGCTGTGCATCGCGTCGGTCGTGGCGATGCTCACGACGCAAGGCGCAGGCAGCCTGCCGAACGTGCCGCTGTCGCTCTACCAGGGCGCGACCAGCTTCCCGCTGATCGCGATCCCGCTGTTCATCCTGGCGGCCGCGATCATGAACACCTCGGGCATCTCGCACCGGCTGATCGACTTCTGCCAGGCGCTGGTGGGCTGGGTGCGGGGCGCGCTCGCGCAGGTGAACGTGCTGAGCCACATGTTCTTCGCCGAGATCTCGGGCTCGGCCGTCGCCGGCGTGGCCGCGACCGCCTCGATCATCATGCCGGCCATGAAGGCGCGCGGTTATCCCGGCCCGTTCACGGCCGCGGTGACCTCGTCGACGGCGACGCTGGCGATCATCATCCCGCCGTCGATCCCGATGATCCTGTACGCGGTGATGGCGGGCACGTCGGTGGTGCAGATGTTCGTCGCCGGCATCGTGCCGGGCCTGATCGCCGGCTTCGGCATGATGGCGCTGTGCTACTGGTTCGCCGTGCGCAACGGCTGGCCGGTGGAGGAGATCTTCCAGTGGGGCAAGCTGTGGCGCGCCTTCAAGCAGGCGTTCTGGGCGCTCACGCTTCCCGTCATCATCCTGGGCGGGATCTTCGGGGGCGTCGTCACCGCGACCGAGGGTGCGGCGCTCGCGGTGGTCGCCACCCAAGCCAGCACCGATCTCGGAGCGCTGTGGGTTCGGCGCTTGCGGCCGGCGGATTCCCCTGCGGAGTTGATCGACCGGCGACGCCGCGGCGCCGAGGCCGCCCGCCTGCTGATCGACGGCGCCCTGATTCCGAGTGGTGGCGAGCCGTTGGGCCCGATCCTGGCGGCGTTGGGCAGCGAGGCCGGTGTCGGGGGTCGCGAGCTGTTGCGCATCGCCCAGCTGCTGGAATCGGTCGAGGCGGCTCGGGCTCGGGTCCTCGCCGGCGCCCCGGCCTACGAAGCGTTGGCGACGTTGTTCGCCGACGTGCCGGATGGCAAGGCGCTTTGTCGCCGCATCGAGTCGGTGCTCGATCGCCGCGGCGAAGTGCGGGAGGACGCCACCGCCGGATTGGTCGCGCTGCGACGGTCGATCC
>CALMQI010000320.1 GCA_937871935.1 uncultured Burkholderiales bacterium | reverse complement strand
ATACCTGCCCGGGCAGTCAGGCCTACATCAAACTCGCCACCGAGATGATCGACCGTGAGCGGCAATACGCGGCGGCGTGAGAGGGGGTTGTAGGTTGGGTTGAGCGCAGCGAAGCCCAACTTCGAACCGGACGTCTTGAACTGTTGGGCTTCGCGAAGGCTCAGCCCAACCTACAGGCCTGAACTAGACATGCAGGGGAGCGAGACTAAGATGACGGCAGCCATGCCCAAGAGCCGTCTTGGCCGCGGATTGGCCGCGCTGATGGGTGATCAGCAGTCGCCGATGCCGCCAGGACCGCAGATGACGGTGCAGGCGCATCCGACACGGCCCATCGATGGTGAGCAGCGTATCGTCGGCGTCGATCAGATCCGGGCGAGCCCGCTCAATCCCAGGCGCGACTTCCGCGAGGAGGATCTGGAGGAGCTGGCCAACTCGATCCGGCAGAAGGGTCTGATCCAGCCGCTGATCGTCAGGCCGTCGATGTCCGACGGACAACCGTGCTACGAGATCGTCGCCGGCGAACGCCGATGGCGGGCCTCGCAGCGGGCTGGCATGCATACGCTGCCGGTGATCATTCGCGAGCTCACCGACCAGCAGCATCTCGAGCTGGCGCTGATCGAGAACGTTCAGCGCGCGGATTTGAACGCGCTGGAGGAGGCGCGCGGCTACCGTGATCTGATCGAGCGGTTCCAGTACACACAAGAGAGCCTGTCGGAAGTGATCGGCAAGAGCCGCAGCCATCTGGCCAACATGCTGCGTTTGTTGAAGTTGCCCGAGGCCGTGCAGGCGCTGGTCGAGCAAGGCAAGCTGACGGCCGGTCACGCGCGCTGCCTGATCGGACGGGACGATGCCGAGTTGATGGCGCTGAAGGTGATCGAGCGCGGCTTGAGCGTGCGCGACGTCGAGAACCTCATGCATACGACAGACGCGAAGGCGGCGGCCGGCGACATCCGCGACGTCAGCGACAAGGACGCGGATACGAAGGCCTTCGAAAGCGATCTGTCGAGCGCGCTTGGACTGAAGGTCGAGGTCAAGAAGAGCTCGGGCGAGAGCGGCGTGCTCACGTCGTCGCCATCGGGCGCCGACAGCACCAGGACACCGCGCCACTCACGGCCGGCGAGCGCGGACTCGAGCGCGGCGATGAACGCTTTCCCGTCCGGCACGATGCGCATGCCCTTGCCGCCGCCGCCGGCCGAGGGCTTGATGAGCAGCGGCGTGCCCAGCGCGCGGGCGCGCTCGACGAAGCTTGCCGGGTCGTCGTCCTCGATCGCGCTCGGCGCCACCGGGAAGCCGCGCTCGGCGACGAAGCGGCGTGCGCGCACCTTGTCGCCCATCAGCTCGATGGTGTCGGCGCGCGGGCCGATGAAGGCGACGCCGGCGGCATCGAGTGCGCGCGCGAACGCAGCGTTCTCCGACAGGAAGCCGTAGCCGGGGTGGACCGCCTGGGCGCCGAAGCGCGCTGCCGCCGCAACGAGCTGCGCGATGTCCAGGTAGGCCGCCACCGGCGTGCTGCCATGCAGTTCGATGGCCGCGTCGGCTTGCAGCACGGCCGGGCTGCCGGCGTCCACCGCGTGGTGGGCGACTGCCACGCGCAGGCTCATCGCCCTGAGCGTGCGCAGGATGCGCAGGGCGATCTCGCCGCGGTTGGCGATGAGGACGGTGTCGAACTGTCGCAGCGGCGGTGCTGCAGGCGCCTGGGTGCCCGCCACGTTCAGTCGACGATCGGCAGCGGTTCCGATGCGCGGTCGAACTTGGAGGCCTTGGCATCCGACTTCAGGACCAGCACGCTGCTCGGCGAATGGCGCACCGTGGGCGAGAAGCTGATCGGCGAGGCCAGGCCGTCGGTGCCGAAGTTCTTGGTCGTTTCGAGCTTCTCCACCACGCAGGCCCGCGTCAGCGCCTTGCCGCAGCGGCGGATGGCGTCTTCCATCAGCAGCGCGCCCACGTAGGCTGTGATCGAGTAGCGGTTCAGCATCTTGAGCTCGTCGGCAGACAGATGCTTTTGCGCCAGCCCCATGAACTTGGCCATGCCGGGCACCGCCAGGTCGGTCAGCGGCGGCACGTAGTCGGCGACAAAGTAGCCATCGCCCGCGGCACCCGCCAAGGCCTGCACCGGTGTGAGATGCGCCGAGTGCACCGCCAGGATGGTCAGAGGCATCTGGTTCTTGGCCGCCTCCTTCATCAGCATCGAGTGCTCGGCGACGACGCCGCCAGACGCCAGGAAGGTGGCGCCGGCCTGCTTCATGCTCAGCATCTCGGCCGAAAAGTCCTTGGTGCCGCGCTTGAAAGCGATCTCGGAGACGCTCTTCAGGCCCAGCGCCTTGACCGCCTTCAGGTAGCCGCAACGCACGTCGGTGCCGAATTCGTCGTCCTGGTAGGCGAGGGCGAACTTCTCCGTCTGCAGCTTGCGTGTCTTGACCATGTGGATCATGGCCGTGCCCAGTTCCTGGCAGTAGGTCGGGCCGACGATGAACACCGTCTTGTTCGGCGGGTTGAAGTGCGAGGCGGCAACGGCCATGGCGTTGATGGTCGGGATTTTCTGCTCGTTGATGTAGGGCAGCATGGCCTGCAGCATCGCCGAGCCCGAGGTGCCGATCAGGCCGAAGATGTTTTCCGACTCGTTCAGACGCTTGACACCCTGCAGTGCGCGCTGAGGCACGTAGCCGTCGTCGTCGAGCCGGATCTCGACCTTGCGCCCGTTGATGCCGCCGCGGCCGTTGACGTCCTCTTGCCACACCTTGAGCGCGGCGACGTGTGCCTTGCCCAGCAGGCTGGGCGGGCCGCTGACCGGCGT
The DNA here is from genome assembly GCA_937871935.1 of uncultured Burkholderiales bacterium. Taxonomy (GTDB): domain Bacteria; phylum Pseudomonadota; class Gammaproteobacteria; order Burkholderiales; family Burkholderiaceae_C; genus JAEUPI01. Next base: position 6,850 of record CALMQI010000320.1, on the reverse strand, counting down.
CACCGAGCCGAGCACGATCTGGGTGTCGGTGACACCTGGCTCGGCCAGCGCGACGCCCTGCACCAGGGTGAGAGCGATGGTCGCGGTTGCGGCGCGGGCTGCTTGCAGCGTGGAGATGTTCATGGGGCGCAAGGATAGGAGGTTAAATCGGGTGGGCGGCTTGCGTTCACTTGCCGCCGAGAAACTCGGACGCACGCTCGAACTTGCCGGTGGCGATGTCGGCCTTGAGCATGATCGGCCGCGTGCCGCTCTGGCGGATGTTGGGGCCGAAGGTCAGCGGGGCCATGATGCCGTCGCTGGTGAAGTTCTTGGTCTGTTCCAGCTTCTGCACCACGCAAACACGGGTCAGCTCGCGTCCGCATGCCTTGATGGCCGACTCCAGCAACTGGGCCGCGACCATCGCGGTCAGCGAGTACCGGTTCATCGCCTTCACCTCGTCAGCGCTCAGGTACTTGTAGGCCAGCGCGTTGAGCCGGCCGATGCCCTGGGTCTCGGTGTCGGTGATGGGCGGCACGTAGTCGGCCAGCAGCAGACCTTCGGCGGCGCTGCCCGCCAAGGCGAGCACCGGGCCAATGTGCGACGGATGCGGCGCCAGACGCACGACGTTCATGCCGTTTTTCTGGATCTCCTTGAGCATGGTCGCGGTCTCGGTGATGATGCCGCCGGTGAGAACGAAGGTCGCACCGGCGCGTTGCACCGCCAGCACTTCGGCCGAGAGATCCTTGGCGCCGCGCTTGTAGGCCACCGCGGCGGAACTGCTCAGGCCCAGCCCCTTGAGCGCCGCGTCGTAGCCGCACTTGACGTCGGCGCCGTAGTCGTCGTCCTGGTAGATGATGGCGAACTTGGCGCCCTGCAGCTTGCGCGAGGTGATCAGGTGCTTCATCACACCGTCGATCTCCTGGCAGTACGTGGCGCCGATGTTGAAGACGGTCTTGCGCGGCGGCGTGAAGTGCGCGCCGGCCACGGCGGCGAAGTTCAGCGCCGGGATCTGGTTCTCCTCGATGGTGGGCATCATCGCCAGCAGATGCGACGAGCCGGAGGTGCCCAGCAAGGCGAACACCTTGTCGACGTCGATCAGCTTCTTCACCGCCTGCACCGAGCGCTGCGGCACATAGGCGTCTTCCTCGACGCGCAGGTCGATCTTGCGGCCGTTGATGCCGCCGCGCGCGTTGACGTCCTTCTCCCAGACGCGCAAGGCGATCACGGCGGCCTTGCCGATGAGGCTGGGCGGGCCGGTCTGCGGCAGCACCGAGCCGATGACGATGCGGTCGTCGAACACGCCCGGGTCGGCGGCCAGGGCCGATGCCGCGGTGGCCGCGAGCAGGCCGGCGCCGATCAGGGTGCGGATGCAGCGAAGGGGCTGGTGCATGTTGTGTCTCCTCGGGTGGGGCGGGGCGGCGGCTTGCCGGGTCAGAACCTGAAGGGCCAGTGGGTCCAGTAGTGCTTGATGTCGCGCCAGCGGCCGATCAGGCCGTCGGGTTCGAAGCGCAGGAACAGCACGATGGCCAGTCCGTAGACGATGCCCTTGATCTCGAAGAAGGAGGTCGTGGTCGCGCCCGAACCGATGGCGCTGAACAGCAGCCCCAGGCCTTCGTTCAGGCCGAAGATGAAGACCGTGCCGAGCAGCGCGCCGGCCACCGAGCCGAGCCCGCCGACGATCAGCATCGACAGCGCTTCGATCGAGATCAGCAGGCTGAAACTGTCGACGTTGAGGTAGCGCGTGTAGTAGGCCAGCAGGCCCCCGGCGATGCCGGTGTAGAAGGCGCTGACCATGAACGCCAGCAGCTTCCAGCGCACCAGGTCGACGCCCATCGCGCGGGCCGCGATGTCGTGCTCGCGGATCGCCATGAAGGCCCGGCCGACGCGGCTGCGCAGCAGGTTCAGCGTCACCAGCACCGCCACCACCAACACGGCCAGGACCACGAAGTAGTAGCCGCGCTCGGCCGTGAGCGTGGTGCCGAACAGGCTCGGCTGCGGCACCGACAGTCCCTCGGAGCCGCCTGTCAGGCCGCCGCCGTTGAGGATCAGGTGGTTGATGATGACCGCGAAGGCCATGGTCGTGATCGCCAGGTACAGGCCCTTCAGGCGCAGCGATGGCACGCCGACCACCAGCCCGGCGGCGGCCGCGCACACACCGCCGGCCAGCAGGCACAGCGGCATCGGCCAGCCCAGCTTGCCGGCCACGATGCCGGTGGCGTAGGCGCCGACGGCGAGGAAGCCGGAGTGCCCGAGCGAGATCAGCCCGGTGCTGCCGGTAAGCAGGTTCAGGCCGAGCACGCCGACGGCCGTGATCATCAGCAGCAGCACCAGCGAGATGTAGTACTTGCTCAGCAGCATCGGCACCAGTGCGAGGGCGGCGACGAGCATCAGTGTCCAGACGATGACCGGCACCGAGTCCGTCAACGCCAGGACCTGTCGGTAGTTTTCCTTGAAGTTGCCGCTGCGCATCAGACTCGCTCGATGTCGGGTTTTCCGAACAGACCGTAGGGCCTGACCATGAGGACGATCAGGATCAGCAGGAAGCCGGCGATTTCCTTCATGCCGCGGCCGATGTAGCCCTCGGACATGTTCTCGACCACGCCGATCAGGATGCCGCCCAGCGCCGCACCGAACACCGAGTCCAGGCCGCCGAGGATGACCGCCGGGAAGCTGCGCAGGCCGACCAGCCACATGCCCGGCTCGAGGTCGTAGATGACGCCCACCAGAACCCCGGCGATGGCCGCCAGGCCGGCCGACAGCGCCCACGACAGCGCAAAGATGCGCTTGACGTTGATGCCCATCAGCAAGGCCACGGTCTGCAGATTGGCGGTGGCACGCATCGCGATGCCCACCCGCGAGTAGCGGAAGAAGGCCCACAGCCCGGCCACCACCACGGCCATGATGCCCAGTGCGTGGAGCTGTGCCGGATAGACACCCGCCGGCCCGATCCGGATCGGCTCGGTCGACAGCCCGGTGGACAGCGGCATCGGGTCGGCGCCCCAGATCAGCACCACCACCGAACGGATGATGACGGCCAGGCCGATCGTCACCATCACGGTCGAGAACACCGGCTGGCCCAGCATCGGGCGGATCAGCAGCACCTCGACCAGCAGGCCCAGGGCGACCGAGACGACGACGGTCGCCAGCAGCAGCGGCCAGAAGCCGAGCTTGAAGGTGCCCGCCAACGTGAAGGCGATGTAGGCCACCAGCATCATCAGCTCGCCCTGGGCGAAGTTCACCACGCCGGTGGCGCGGTAGATCATGGCGAAGCCCATGCCGATGAAGCCGTAGACCAGGCCCGCCGCGATGCCCGAGACGAGCAACTGGATGAAGTAGTCCATCAGGCGGTGCCTCCACCGTAGATCAGCTCGATCTCGCGGGCGAACTTCTTGCCGATGATGCTGCGGCGCACCTTCTGCGTGGCCGTCAGCTCGCCGTCGTCGTGGTCGAGTTCCTTCTCGAGGATCACGAACTTGCGGATGTTCTCGACGCGCGCGAACAGCTGGTTGACGCGCCGCACTTCGGCGTCGACCAGCTCGCGCACTTCCGACAACTGCGACAGGCTGCGGTAGGTGGTGTAGGCCAGGCGGCGTTCCTGCGCCCACTTGCCGACGGTTTCGTAGTCGATCTGCACCAGCGCCGACAGGAAGTGGCGGCCGTCGCCGAGCACGATGGCTTCGCGCACGTAGATGCTGTCCTTGAGCGCGTTCTCGATTTCCGAGGGCGAGATGTTCTTGCCGCCGCTGGTGATGATGATGGCCTTCTTGCGGTCGACGATCATCAGCTCGCCGTTGGGCGCCAGCGCCACGACGTCGCCGGTGTGCAGCCAGCCGTCCTGCACCGTCAGCGCGGTGGCGTTGTTGTCGTGCAGGTAGCCCTTGAACACCGCCGGGTGCTTGACGATCAGTTCGCCGTCTTCGGCGATCTTCCAGTTCAGGCCCTCGATCGGCGTGCCGGTGGCGCCCAGCCGCTCGGCCTTGCCGTGCTGGTGGAAGATGACGCCGCCCGACTCGGTCATGCCGTACACCTGGTACACGGGCAGGCCCAGGATGCGGAAGAACTTCAGCACCTCGGGCGAGACACTGGCGCCGCCGCAGAATCCGCAGCGCATGCGGTCCAGGCCGACGAACTTCTGCAGGTTGCGGAACATCAGCAACCACAGCAGGGTGAACTGCAGCCGGTCGCCCCAATTACGCTGGCCGCCGCGCTGCTCGACGCGCTCGAACAGGGCCTTACCCGCGGCAAAGCAGCGCTCGAAGGCCCAGCGCTGCAGCCGCGTGGCGTCCTGCATGCGCATCACGATGCCCTGCTGCAGCTTTTCCCAGATGCGCGGCACGCCGAGGAAGACGGTGGGTGCGATCTCGCGCAGGTTGACCGAGACGGTGTCGATCGACTCGGCGTAGTTCACCACGCCGCCGGTCATCATGTGCATGACGGTGGAGAAGGCACGTTCGGCCACGTGGCACAACGGCAGGTAGCACAGCACCTGCATGTTGTGCTGGTCGAGCGCGAAATGGCTGCGCAGCTTGTCGGTGGTCACGAGCAGGTTGCGGTGCGACAGCATCGCGCCCTTGGGCGGTCCGGTGGTGCCCGAGGTGTAGACGAGCATGCAGGTGTCGTCGGGCTGCGTGGCGGCAATGCCGTCGTCGAAGGCGCGCGCCTGTTCCGCGTTGGCCGCGGCGTACTGGTCGCCGAGTTCGAGCACGTCCTCGAAGGACATCAGCATCTCGCGCGGGTACAGCCGCATGCCCTTCATGTCGACGGCGATGATCTTGGCGACGTCGGGCAGGCCGACCTCGTGCTTGGCGATGGCGTCCAGCACCTTGTCGACCTGCTCCTGGTCGCCGCAGACGACGAAGCGGCTGTTCGAGTGGTGGACGATGTACTGCAGCTCGGGCCAGGGGTTGGTCGGGTAGATGCCGACCACCACGCCGCCGATGGCCTGCGTGCCCAGGTCGGCGAACATCCACTCGGGCGTGTCTTCGCTGGCGATGGCCAGGCGGTCGCCGCGGCGGAAACCCAGCGCCAGCATGCCCAGCGCGAAGCGGCGCGCGGTGTCGTGGTAATGGCGCCAGCTCATCCGGTTCCAGATGCCCAGGTCCTTCTCGCGGAAGGCCAGCGCGTCGGGCGTGGTGCGGGCCCAGTGCTGCAGCAGCTTGGGCAACGTATGGTTGCCACTGTGCAGGGCTTCGTGCAGGGCGGTGTGCTGGAGATTGCTCATGCTGCCGCCTGTGCGCCGCCCAGGTAGGCGGCGATCACCGCCGGGTTGGCGGAGATCTCGGCCGGCGTGCCTTCGCCGATCTTGCGGCCGAAGTTGAGCACGCAGATGCGGTCGGAGATGTCCATCACGATGCCCATGTCGTGCTCGACCATCAACACGGTGATGCCGAGTTCGTCGCGGATGTCGAGCACGAATCGCGCGATGTCCTCGGTTTCCTCGGTGTTCATGCCCGAGACCATCTCGTCGAGCAGCAGCAGCTTGGGCTCGGTGGCCAGCGCGCGGCCGAGTTCGACGCGCTTTTGCATGCCGTAGGAGAGGGCGCCCACCGGCATGTCGCGGATGTCCTCGATTTCGAGGAAGTCGATGATCTCCTCCACCTTGCGCCGATGCTCGAGTTCCTCGCGCCGGGCGCGGCCGAAGAACCAGGCCGCGTCGAAGACATTGCTGCGCATGTGGCAGTGGCGGCCGACCAGCAGGTTCTGCACCACGGTCGCATGCTTGAACACGGCCAGGTTCTGGAAGGTGCGGCCGATGCCGATGGCCGACATGCGGTGCGAAGCCGTGCCGGTGATGTCGCGGCCTTCGAAGTGCACCGTGCCGCCGCTCGGCCGCACGACGCTGCTGATCATGTTGAAGGTGGTGGTCTTGCCGGCGCCGTTGGGGCCGATCAGCGAATAGATCTCGCCACGCCGCACATGGAAGCTGACGCCGGCCACGGCTTCGACGCCGCCGAAGCGCTTGGACAGGCCTTCGACCTGCAGGAGGATGTCGTTCACTTCAGTGGCTCCGGCGCAGGTGGGTCATGACAACCAACGCTTGCGGCGCTTGTAGTGCTTCACGTCGCGCATGTTCTTGCGCGAACCGCCCTCGCCGAAGCCGAGGTAGAACTCGCGCACGTCTTCGTTGCGCAGCATCTTGTCGGCCGGGCCGTCAAGGACGATGCGGCCGTTTTCCATGATGTAGCCGGTGTCGGCGATGGACAGCGCCATCTGCGCGTTCTGCTCGACCAGCAGAATGCTCACCCCGTCCTGCCGGCACAGCCGGGTGACGATGGCGAAGATCTCCTCGCAGATCTGCGGCGCCAGCCCGAGCGTGGGTTCGTCGAGCATCAGCAGCTTGGGCGCCGACATCAGCGCGCGGCCGATGGCCACCATCTGCTGCTCGCCGCCGGACAGGTAGCCTGAAACCGTGGTGCGCTTGGGCGTCAGGCGCGGGAACGTGGCATAGACGCGCTCCAGGCCGAGCTTGGACTCGGCCACCGAACGCGTGTAGCCGCCCATCAGCAGGTTCTCCTCGACCGTGAGCTGGTCGAACAGGCGACGGCCCTCGGGCACCATGACGACGCCGGCGCGCACGATGCGGTCGGGCGTCATGCCGGTCAGCGGCTGGCCATCGAAGGTGATCTGGCCACCCTTGACCTCACCGTCTTCGGGGTAGAGCACGCCGCTGATGGCCTTCAGCGTCGTGGACTTGCCGGCGCCGTTGGCGCCCAGCAGGGCGACGATCTGCTTAGCGCCCAACGTGAGCGACGCCTCGCGAACGGCTTCGATCGTGTTGTCGTAGACGATCTGGACATTGGTCAGGGTCAGCATCAGGATGAGGCGGCTCGGCGGGTCCGGTGGGCGCGCCGCCCTGCGGCGGCATCGGCGG
>CALMQI010000319.1 GCA_937871935.1 uncultured Burkholderiales bacterium | reverse complement strand
GTGCTCGGCGACGAGGAGATTGTCGCGCTTTGGAATCGTTTGGAACTGGTTGCATGCACGCGGCAAATGGCGCTCGCCACCAAGGCTTGCTCGGAGCGCTGGTAGCGCTGGAACAATTCGGTCGAGAAACGCCCGTCGCGGTCTTGGGGCGCGCGCAGCTCGATCTTGCCGACCCGGGTGACGATGGTGCGCGCATAAGAGCCCGCCCGGTAGCCGCGGCGCTCGGCGTTTCTTTCGCCCTTGGCCGCGCCGATCGTCTCGGTCATTTCGGCCTCCAGCACCTCCTGCAACACAGCCCGCACCAGCTCTTTCAAGCCGTCGGGATTGTCGTTGAGAAGGTGCTTGGCGACGCTGAGAGAGGGCGTAATCTGCAAGCTGGTCATGGCGGGGTCCCTTCGGGGATTGGAGGTTTTCGAACACCGCCAGCCTGCCATGACCGCCTGATTCCAATTTGCAGAAGATTCCGGACACTACCTTGAAATTCCTCTGGAAGGTCCCGTTTAGCCGAGGCCGTGCGTTCCCGAATGGGCTTGCCGGCGTGCCCCAACCCGCTCGTCGAAGCGCTGGCGCGGGCTGCAGCCCGCGACCAGGAAACCCGCCGGGCCCGCACCACCGGCGTTCAGCGGCACCAGCAGAGCCTGCTGCACGGCATCGGGCCACGGCCCGGCGGCGACGCGGATGCCCTGCTCGGGCAGGCCGTGCAGCAGCTGCGTCGCCTGGCTGTCCTGCAGAGCCTGCACCGGCCAGGGCGAGCCGGCGGCCGCGCCGTCGAGCGCGAGCGTCAGCGCCGTCGCATTGGCGGTGCCGGCCACGCGGCGCCAGCCGGTGCCGTCGGCGCCGCCGAGGTAGAGCGCGGCGAACGGTATGTCGAACGCATAACGCTCGAGCACCTCGCAGGCCGCGCGGCAGGTCTCGTCGATGCCGATCGTGCCGGTGGCGCGCGCGGCCAGGTCGTGCAGCATGCGCAGCCGCCGCTCGCCGATCACGCGCTCGGTCACCTCGGTGACGACGCACAACATGCCGGCGACACGGTTGTCGTCGTCGTACACCGGGCTGTAGGAGAACGTGTGGTACGTCTCCTCGCTGAAACCGCTGCGCTCGAGAAACAGCAGCAAGGCCTCGTCCCAGGTGGCCTGGCCATGCTGCAGCACCTGCTCGATGCGCGGCCCGATGTCGGGCCAGATCTCGGCCCACACCTCGTCGGCGGGTGCACCGAGCACCCAGTCGCGCTTGAGGCCGACGGTGGGCAGGTAGGCGTCGTTGCAGAAGAAGGTCTTCTGCGGCCCCCACAGCATCCACATCGCGTAGCGCGAGTCGAGCATCACCCGCACGATGGTCTTCAGCGATTGCGGCCACGACGGCGGCGCGCCGATCGCGCAAGCGCTCCAGTCGAACACGCGCATGCGTGCGCCCATCTCGCCGCCACCCTGCAGGAACGCGCTCGCGGGACCGTCCGGGCCGGAGGCCGGAGGCGGCAGGACGGGTAGCGACGGCGCGGCGTGAAGATCGAACATCGTCGGCGGCAGGCTCCGGCGCACAACTGCCAACCGGCTGGGAAGCGAACAATCACAGATTCGCAGGCCGGTTGGGCATAAATCCCGAACTCCTGCGGGGTCAAGCCCGGAACGAACGATGCTCGGAGCAAACAGCGTGCCCGAGCGGCTCCCGCCGCCCTCAGCGACGTCGCCCGCGGTGGCCCGCCCTGCGCAGCAGCGCCGTCGCCAGCAGGTGCACGAAGGCGGCGCCCTCGCCCACCATCACGCCATGCACGTCGAAGTGGCGCTGCTCGAGCGCGTGCTGCACCGAGTCGTGTTGGCCGCCGAGCTCGGCGGCCAGCTGTGCCTCCGGGTAGCCGGCCATCGCGGCGACCAGGCGCCGGGCGAACAGGCGATAGGCCACCGCGTTCACCGGCACGACACCGCTATCCATCGCATCGAGCTGGACGGCCAGGTGCGCGATGTACAGGCGTCGCGCTTCCAGCGGATCGGACAGGTCGCTCATCGCTCGCTCATCACTCGCATGTTGCCGGCATGTCGTCTGTGCCGCCGCCCCGGGCCACCCGCTGCGCCACCGGCGGCGGGTCGGTCAGCAGGCGTTGCAGCGTCTCGCCGGACAGCACCTCGTGCTCGAGCAGCGCATCGGCCAGCGCGTCGAGCTGGCCGCAGTGTGCGTCGAGCACCGCATGGCAGGCCGCGCGGGCCTGCTCGAGGCGCGCGCGCGCCTCGTTCAGCACGGCCGCCTGCACGTCGGGGCCGAGCAGTTCCCTCGGCACGCCGTCGACGCTCAACAGGCCGAAGGTCGGCGAGAAGCCCAGCGCGCCGACCATCTTGATCGCCAGCTCCGAGGCCCGCTTCAGATCGTCGGCCGCGCCGCTGGACACGCTGTGCAGCACCATCAGCTCGGCCTCGCGGCCGGCCAGCATCATGGCCAGCCGATCGCCGAGTTCGGCCTCGTGGTAGAGCGGGTCCTCGCTGTCGCGATGGATGTGGGTGACACCCAGCGCCTGGCCACGCGGCTCGATCGTGACGCGCTCGACGGTGCCCACATGCAGCACGTGGCCGACCAGCGCGTGGCCGGCCTCGTGGTACGCGAGCCGCCGGCGCGTGTCGGCGCTGAGCAGCGACTTGATGGCCGACACCTCGCCGCCGAGCTGCTGCGTCTCGATCGCGCGCAGGATGTGCTCGGCACCGACCGCGTCCGAGCGCGCCTCGGCGGCGCTGGACGCCGCCTTGTTCACGGTGTTGGCGATCTCGGCCGGCGTCATGCCGGCGCTCAGCCGCGCCAGCACGCTGGCATCGGCGCTGCCGTCGTGCGCGACCTTGCCGACGTAGAGGTCGAACAGGCGCGCCCGCTCCGGCAGCGTGGGCAGCGCCAAGCGCACCACCATGTCGAAGCGGCCCGGCCGGCGCATCGCCTCGTCGATGTTGTCCTCGTGGTTGGTCGCGCCGACGACGATCACGTTGTCCATCGGCTCGAAGCCGTCCATCTCGACCAGCACGCGGTTGATGATGCGGTTGAGCTCCGACTCGGCGCCGCCGCCCGGACCGCCCTGGCTGCGCCGGCCGATGCCGTCGATCTCGTCGATGAACAGCACGCACGGCGCGTGGCGGCGCGCCAGCCGGAACAGCTCACGCACCTTGGTCACGCCGGCGCCGTAGAACATCGCGGTGAAGTACGAGCCGTCGACGGCGATGAAATTGGCCGCGCACTCGCCGGCCAGCGCCTTGGCCAGCAGCGTCTTGCCGGTGCCCGGCGGGCCGACCAGCAACACCCCGCGCGGCGGCGTGGCGCCGAGCCGCACGTAGTGCGCCGGGTCGCGCATGAAGGCCCTCACGCGCTGCAGCGCGGCCTTGGCCTCGTCGGCGCCGATCACGTCGGCGAATCGTGTGCGCGGCCGCACGCTCAATCGGGTCGCGGCGCCTCCCGCGAAGCGCGGCTGCAGTTTCAGCACGCCGAACAACGCGGCGCCGAGCGCTCCGAACAACAACAAGGGCAGCAGCACGCCCTGCAGGCCGTCGAGCAGCTGACGGCTGCGGCTGCGCGGATCGATGTCGATGCTCACCAGCGCGAAGCCGGCTTCGGCGCTGCGTTCGCTCAGCCGGTCGAGCACGCTGCTGCTGCAGGCGAGCGCGCTGCAGCCGGGCACCACGGTGCTCGCCTTGTCGCCGCTCTTCAGCGTGTACAGCACGAGGCCGGGATGCACGCCCGGCAGGCCCACCGCGGCCAGCTCGCCGGCGGCCAGCGCGCGACTGAAGTGCGACACGCCCTGCTCGTGGCGCAGCCATTCGTCGGGCGCCGCTTCGAAGGCGCGCGCCTCGGGACTCTTGCGCGCCAGCTCTTGCGTGATCGCCTGCCGGTACAGCGCCGCGGTGCCGGCCGTCAGCAGGGTCACTGCGGCAAGCAGCAGCAGCACGCGAGGCCGGCCGAGCACGCGCTGCAGCGCAGGACGGGGCGGGGTCATGATGGTGGTGCGGGTCATGTCGGAGCGAATTCTGCGGGGGCGATACTCTGGATGTCCTGACGATTGTCAAGTCGCCACGCCGGCGCGGCCGCGCCGATGGCGGCGGATATGTGAGCAAACTTGGCAAGGCGGCGAATGCGCGAAGTACCATCTCCAGCCCCTGCTCCGGAGCGCCGGCCTTGAGCCCCGAACCCCTGCGCATCGACGTCGACGGCGAGCCGGTGTCGGCGCTGCTGCTGACGCCCCCTGCCGCGCGCGCCGGCTACGTGTTCGCCCACGGTGCCGGCGCCGGCATGACGCACGCCTTCATGTCGGCCTGTGCCGATGAGCTGGCCGCGCGCGGCGTGGCGACCTTGCGTTACCAGTTTCCGTACATGGAGCGTGGCTCCCGGCGGCCCGACGCGCCGGCGCTGGCGCACGCCGCGGTGCGCGCTGCGGTGGCCGAGGCCGCACGACGCTGGCCCGCGCTGCCGCTCCTGGCCGGCGGCAAGTCGTTCGGCGGCCGCATGACGTCACAGGCGCAGGCGCTGTCGCCGCTGCCCGGTGTGCGCGGCATTGCCTTCGTCGGCTTTCCGCTGCATCCGCAAGGCAAGCCGGGCGACGAGCGCGCAAAGCACCTGGCCGACGTGCAGCTGCCGATGCTGTTCCTGCAGGGCACGCGCGACGAGCTGGCCGAACTGACGCGCCTGCAGGCCGTGGTGCAACGGCTCGGTGCGCGCGCGACGCTGCATCTGCTGGCCGAAGCCGACCACGCGTTCCACGTACCCGCGCGCAGCGGTCGGCGCGACGCCGAGGTGCGCGACGAACTGCTCGACACCATGGTGCGCTGGATCGACGCCGCCGTCGACGGCGACGCGCCGGCGCGCTGACCGGCGATGGCGAGCCGGAAGACGCCATCGGCCAAGCCGGCCCGCGCCGCCAAGCCGCTGCAGCGCTACGCGGCCAAGCGCGACTTCGAGCGCACGCCGGAGCCGAAGGCAGCGCGCAGTCGCCGCCCGTCGAAGACGCTGAGCTTCGTGATCCAGAAACACTGGGCCTCGCGGCTGCACTACGACCTGCGGCTCGAGTTCGGCGGCGTGATGCACAGCTGGGCGGTGCCCAAGGGACCATGCTTCGATCCGAAGGAAAAACGCGTCGCGATCCACGTCGAGGAGCACCCGGTCTCCTACAACACCTTCGAGGGCACGATCCCGCCCAGGCAGTACGGTGCCGGCACGGTGATCGTGTGGGACCGCGGCAGCTGGGAACCGGCGGGGGACCCGCGCCAGGGCCTGGCCGAGGGCAAGCTGCTGTTCCAGCTGCACGGCGAAAAGCTCGCCGGCGCCTGGGAGCTGGTGCGCATCGCCAAGCCCGGCGACAAGCAGGATCCGTGGATCCTGTTCAAGAAGCGCGACGCCTGGGCGCGGCCGCTGGCGGAGTACGACGTGATCAGCGCGCTGCCCGACAGCGTGGTCGACAAGCCGCTCGGCCTGCTCGAGCAGCGGGAGCCGCGCGACTTCGTGCGGCCGCCGGCGCCCGCCCCCGACACGTTGCACGCCGCCGACCTGTCTGGCGCCGTGCCGGCGCCGCTGCCGGCCACACTCGCGCCGCAGCTGGCCACACTCGCCGCCCACGTGCCGGCGCAGGGACCGTGGCACTACGAGCTCAAGTTCGACGGCTACCGCCTGCTCACGCGCATCGACGACAAGGGCCGTGCGCGCCTGTTCACCCGCAACGGCCACGACTGGACGCACAAGCTGCAATCCCTGGCCCGCGCGATCGAGGCGCTCGGCGTGCGTGCGGCCTGGCTCGACGGCGAGATCGTCGTGCTCGGGCCGCACGGCACGCCCGACTTCCACCTGCTGCAGACGGCCTTCGACGCGGCCGGCACCGAGCAGATTGATTACTTCGTGTTCGACCTGCCGTTCGTCGACGGCATCGACCTGCGCGCCGTGCCGCTGCAATCGCGCCGCGACTTGCTGCGCCGGCTGGTCGACGGCGACAAGAGCGACCGCATCCGCTTCAGCGCCGACTTCGTGGCCGACCCGCACAGCATCCTGAACTCGGCGCGCAAGCTCGGACTCGAAGGCATCGTGGCCAAGCGAGCCGACGCCCCCTACGTGTCGCAGCGCACGACGACCTGGCTGAAGGTGAAGGTCCACGCCAGCCAGGAGTTCGTGATCGGCGGCTACGTGCCGCGCGAGGGCTCGAGCACCGAGATCGGCAGCCTGCTGCTCGGCGTGCACGACGACGCCGGCGCGCTGCAGTACGTGGGCAACGTGGGCACCGGCTGGAGCGCGCAGACGGCGACCGATCTGCGCCGACAGCTGAAGAAGATCGAGGCCAGGACCAGCCCGTTCGCCGCGCCGGTGGCACCTGGCCGCTGGACACGCCGCCCGGCCGGCCAGGAGCACTGGGTCGCGCCGCAGCTCGTCGCGCAGGTGCGCTTCGCCGACTGGACGCCGCAGGGCCATATCCGTCACGCAACCTTCCTGGGGCTGCGCGACGACAAGCCGGCGCAGGCGGTGGCGCGCGAAGTCGCCGCGCCGGCCGAGCGCAAGGCAGGCAAGACGGGGCACGTGGCCCCGGCAGCGCCGCGCAGGGCCGCATTGAAGGTGACGCACCCCGAGCGCGTGATCGATGCGTCGACCGGGCTGACCAAGCTCGACCTCGTGCGCTACTACGAGAGCGTGGCCGACTGGATGATGCCGCATCTGCGCGGCCGACCGGTGTCGCTGGTGCGCGGCCCGCAAGGCATCGCGGGTCAGCTCTTCTTCCAGAAGCACGACGACAAGACCACCATCCCCGGCGTGCGCGAGCTCGACCCCGCGCTGTGGCCGGGACACGCCGCGCTGCTCGAGGTGGCCACGCCGCAGGCGCTGGCAGCAGCGGCGCAGATGAACGTGATCGAGTTCCACACCTGGAATTCCACCGTGAAGGCCATTCACAAGCCCGACCGGATGGTGTTCGACCTCGACCCCGGCGACGGCGTGTCGTGGCCGCGCATGCAGGAGGCCGCCACGCTGACACGCGCGCTGCTCGACGAGCTGGGCCTGAAGAGCTGGTTGAAGACCAGTGGCGGCAAGGGCCTGCACGTGGTGGTACCGATCGCGCCGCGCTTGGACTACGACACCGTGAAGGGCTTCTCGCAGGCCGTCGTGCAGCATCTGGCGCAGACGATTCCGTCGCGCTTCGTGGCCAAGAGCGGCGCCGGCAACCGGGTCGGCCGCATCTTCGTCGACTACCTGCGCAATGGCCACGGTGCCACCACCGCCGCGGCGTTCTCGGCGCGGGCCCGGCCGGGCCTGGGCGTGTCGATGCCGGTGGCCTGGGAGCAGCTGGCGGCGCTGAAGAGCGGCGCGCAGTGGACCATCGCCACCGCGCGTGAACACCTGTCGTTCCAGAAGACCGACCCCTGGGCCGACTACGCGGGCACGCGGCAGACACTCACGGCCGCGATGAAGGCCATTGGCTTCAAGCCAACAAAGTCGCCTGGATGAGACACGCTTGTGCTGCAGTGCGGGGCGATTCGCAGTAATCTGCCTGCCCCCGTACTCGCCGAACAGGTGATTCATGGCTGCTCGTTCGATCGCGTCGCTCTCGCTCAGCTTCGGCCTGGTGTCGATTCCGGTGAAGGTCTACCCGGCGACGGAGAGCTCCGGCAGCGTGAGCTTCAACCTGCTGCACAAGTGCGGCTCGCGCGTCAAGCAGCAGTACCTGTGCATCAAGGAGAACATCCCGGTCGAGCGCGCCGACATGGTGAAGGGCTACGAATTCGAGAAGGACCGCTACGTGATGTTCGAGCCTGCCGAGCTGAAGGCGCTCGAAGAGGCACCGCGCGCGACGATCGACATCGTGTCGTTCATCCCGCTCGCGTCGGTGGACCCGATCTACTACGACAAGGCCTACTACCTGGCGCCCGACAAGCGCGGCGGCAAGCCCTACCGGCTGCTGATGGAAGCCATGCGCGAGAGCGGCCGCTGCGCGCTGGCGCGCTGGGCCTGGAAGGGCAAGCAGCTGGTCGTGCAGGTGCGCGTGGGCGAGGACGGCCTGATCCTGCAGCAGCTGCTGTACGCGCAGGAGGTGCGCTCGATGCGCGACCTCGACATCGAGAAGGCCGACATTGCCAAGCCCGAGCTGCAGCTGGCGCTGCAGCTGATCGAGCAGATCTCCGAGGACAGCTACGACCCCGCCGAGTTCGAGGACGAGGAGAAGAAGCGCATCCTCGCCGCCATCGACGACAAGATCGCCGGCAAGCAGATCGTGGTCACCGAAGGCCAGGAGCCTGCCGCCGGCGCCCAGGTGATCGACCTGGTGGCGGCGTTGAAGGCAAGCCTCGGCCCGCGACGCGGGGCTGCCAAGGCCCCGGCTGCTGCACCGGCGGCGCCCGAGCCCGCGGCGGCGGAGCCCGCCAAGGAACGCAAGGGCGCCAAACGCGCGGCGGCAACGCCCGCCGCAACACCGGCCGCCGAGCCGCCGGCGCGCGTGCGCGCGAGAAAGTGACGCCGCTGCCGCACGGATGCAGACCTACACGCTGAGCAGCATCCAGTCGATGCTGGGTCTGTCGCGCGCCGTCGTCACCGGTCTGGTCGCTGCAGGGTTCGTCACGCCGAGCCGCGGCCCGCGGCGCGGTGATTGAACTCGTTGATAGCTGCCGTGATCCGGGTGCGCAACCACGCGTCGCGCGACGATGGGTGCTATGCAACCTGGGTCCGTGCCGATGAGGAACAAACGGTTAACCACGCTGAGCGCGAATTCCGCCGTGGAGGTGACAGAACAGACGCTCACGCTGCATATATCAGGTATTGACGCTGTCTGGGACGCAGATGACCCTTCGAGAAACCGATCTGACCGGTATAATGCGACTGCGCGCTGTCCGCACCGGCCGGTCGGCGGCGGCGCTCGCGTCCTTTGTGCGACACGTCACCTCGTGGAGCCCGATGCCGGCGAACGCGCCGCGCGCCGCGCCGAAGAGCGGCTGCCGCGGGCCATGCGCACGATCGACCTGCTGCGCACGCCCACGCTGCGCAACCAGGGCGAGCTGGTCTGGCGCATCGGCCTCCTGTGCGCCGCCGCCAACCTGCTCCTGATCGGCATCGGCCTGGCCGCCACCAACCCGCGCCGCGCGAGCAACTGGAACCTGCTGTTTGCATTGCTGACTTTCGTCATCTACTACAACCTCATCAACCTGTCGCAAGCCTGGGTGTCGACGGCCAAATTGGGCATGGGAACGGCATTGGCGGCCATCCATGGCACGGCGTTCGGGTTGGCGATGCTGCTGCTGTGGTGGCGCGACAGCGCGAACCGCCGCGTGTAACACCGATGCAGTGGCCGCATCGTGTGCACCGGGCATCGTACGGCAACCGTGCTAAGGTAGCTCCAGTCCCCGCTGTTCTGAGCCTCCCGCAGCCTGCGGGTTCCTCACCATGGCACGTCCAGAGGAACCGAGGGTAGGCTTATGGTCATTCGTCCGAAGACATACAATCCATACGAGTTCGTTGTCGTCGCTTCCCTGCGAGCCCAGCAACTTCTGGCTGG
>CALMQI010000318.1 GCA_937871935.1 uncultured Burkholderiales bacterium | reverse complement strand
CCTGGCCCGGCAGGCGCAGCAGCAGGACACACAGCGCGACGAAGAGCATCGGCGCCAGCAGCCGCACGACCGCATCCTGCCGTCCCGCAAGTGAACCCCCGCAACAGTCTTCTGCGCTCCGCAGTCGCAGGCACAGCGCCACAACGCCTGTCCGTGCCCGTCGCTGCTACCCGCATGCGCGAGGACCACGAGCCGACCGAACCTCTGCCCCGCCATGTCTATGACACGCCTCATTCCCGGTACCTCCACTGACACGCGCGCAACAGCGCCGTCTCCTCGTCGCACTTCTCAGCCAGCGACACGTCGGCCACGTCCTCTTCGATCGTCCCCTCCATGAGAATCCGGTGGATGAACACCGTCTCCTTCTGCCCGCCGCGCACGAGGCGCGCGTTGAATTGACTGTAGTGCTCCCAGTTGTAAGGGACGCCGAACCAAACGCACGTGTGCCCACCGTACTGCAGCTCGTCCACACCATGCGCGCCGCTGGCCGGGTGCATGCACAGCAGCTTGATGCTGCCGTTGGCGAAGCGTTGGATGTTCCCTGCATCTTTGATGTGCTTGGCGAACTTGAACCGCTTCTTCAACCGCTCGAAGTCGTGCTGGTATGCGTAGGCCAGCAGCACGCCGCGCGGGCTCGAGTCGATGATCTCCTCCAGGCGGTCCAGCTTGACGTCGTGCACGTGCTGCACCATGCGGTCCTGGTCATACACCGCACCCTGCGCGATCTGCAGCAGCTTGCCCACCATCACGGCCTTGCTTCCCACAAGCACGTGGCTGTCGGGGCTGAAGTGGTGGATGAAGTCCCGCTCCACCTCGTCGTAGATGGCCTGCGCGTCGTCCGGTAGAGGCAGCCGGTGGTCGATGACCTTCGACTCGACGCCCAGGTCCACGACGACACTGATCGCGAGCTCGCTCAGCAGTTTGTCCAGCTCGCCCTTGCGCGCCGGGTTGACCTTCCACTTGAAGACCCGGCCCGTGCTGCCGTCCATCTTGTCGGGCACCATCCACGAGTACCTAAACTCCGTCAGCGTGCGCCCCAGGCGCATGCCGCCGTCCAGCAGGAACATCTGGGCCCACAGCTTCTCGTATCCGTTGGGGGCCGGGCCGCCGGTCATCTCCAGCACGTCGCCGCAGCCCAGCTCCTTGGTCAGGTACCGCGCGGCCTTCCAGCGCTGGCTCTCGTGGTCCGACGCGAAGGTCGCCTCGTCGTAGATCACGTGGCTGTAGTGGCTGCTGCGGTTCAGCGCCTTGACCAACCACCAGAACCAATCCCACTGGATGATGTGCACTCGTTCACGGTAGCCGAGCAGACGCTTGCGCACCTCCCGCCAGTCGGACATGGCAAGCCGGCCAGGACCGTCCAGAACGTCGCAGGTTCGCTTGAAGCCGAAGTCGGCGTGGGTCAGGACCCGGACAGGCCCGATCGGGGCGCCATGGGCCCATTTCGCGAACTCCTTGGGCCACGTGTGCTTGGCCACGAGGTTCGGCGCGACAACCAGCGCCGTGTCCAGGCTGAAGCTGTCCTCGTGCGCGCGGCGCAGGTGCTCGATGGCGGCCGCGGTCTTGCCGCTGCCCATGGTGGCCCACCACGCACGGCGCTCCCGTTCGCCGGCGAAGGACAGCAGGGCGCCCTGTTCGGGGCGCGGGGTCCAGACGAGGCGGTCAGCCACGGCGCAAACTGAAGTCGCTGTCATCGTCATCCCAGTCAGCGGGGTTGAAAGGCGGACTGTCGTCGTTGTCCCAGCTCATGCGCCGCAGCACGGCACGCACGCCCTCTTTGCTGTCGACGATCTCGGCCGTGTGGCCTAGCGCCCGCAGCCGCTTGATCATGTGCAGCTGCAGCATCGACACGGCGCCGCCCTTGCGCTTCAGCTCCACCCAGGCGACCTGTCCCCGGGGACCGAGGACCAGCCTGTCCGGGATCCCGGCGACGCCGGTTTGCTTGATCGCCTCGCCGCCCAGGCGGCGCGTTTCGGCGACCAGGAACGCCTCCAGGTCCGACTCGCGGTTGCGTTTGGCCAGCGTCATGCGTGCCACCTTGCCACTCGTGTCACCACTTCCCAAACCCCCCTAGAGAAATTTTTCTGTAACAGCACAACTCACACTTTCCTTATACAACATATAGCAAGTGACATTAGTGGTACTGGTGTCACTTTGGCTCTAGAATCAACAACTTAGCGAGTGCCACCTTCAGTGCCACCTGACCCTGTTCGGGCCGAGTGGCACTCGTTTTCACAGCAAACTGCCGTCCTTGACCGGGACAAGGAACAATCGGCGGCCGTTGCTGCGCTTCACGGCCGTCCGGCCAGCGATCGCGCGGACTCCACGTGACACTGCCATGGCGTCACCCTTGGACGGCTTGCTAAGGCCCATCGCGGCCAGAATTTCGGACGACGAAAGCCACGACATTTCGGCCAGCGGGTCGCCCCAGGCGAACGTCTCGCGCAGCTTGGCGACCAGCGGATCCTCCGACTCGAAGTCGGTGTTGTGCTCGTTCAGGCGGGCGATCACCTCGTTGGTCGGGTAGTGCAGCGCGCCGGCCTCCTGCATCACCAGGACCTGCGCCCAGAGCTGCTGCATGTCGATGCCGTGGTCCGGGTTGATGAAGTCCACCGGGATGACCCAGAAGCGCGTGTTGCCCGTCTTGTCGTGCAGGAACTCGTGGTCGTTGACCGTCGCGAAGAAGACGGTGCGCCGGCTGAACGTCGACTCGGATGGGGCGTAGGGTTTGCGCAGCACGTCGGTGTGAGACGACAGGAAGGCCTTCAGTGCGCCGATCTCCGAGCGGCTGAAGGTTGCCTCCAGCTCCCCCAGTTCCACGAGCCAGTACGACACGGCCTGCTTGACGCTGTCCTTGTTGCGCATGTCGAGCATGACCCCGCTGCGCACCACCTGCTCCCCGATCAAGGCCTTCGGCGCCAGCGACTCCAGCCAGCGCGTCTTGCCCTGGTACTGGGCGCCCTGGAAGACGAGCACCCCGCGCGCCATGACGCCCTCGGTGGACACCAGCGCCACGATCGCCGAGACGAGCCAGTGCGTCATCAGCGTCTTCTTCAGGTCCGGGTCCATCGGCGAGACGATCGTGTCGACCAGCGCCTGGATGCGGTCGACGCCATCCCAGGCCTTGGACTTCACCCAGTTGAGCGGCGGGTTCCACGGGTTCAGATCACCCATCATGGTGACGTAGTTCTTCAGCGTGCCGGTGTTGGTGTTCAGCTGCGCCTTGCGGCACTCGCTGTACAGCTGCATCAGGGACGCCACGTCGCGGTTGTCGATCGACCAGTTGGCGTTCGGGATCAGGATCTCGTCGCGCTTGGCGATGACGTCGTACCGGATCTCGACGCCGAGCTGGTCGCACAGCGCTGCCAGGTTGCCCTGCGTGTCGAGCGCAGTCCCGTCGGCGCTGACGTCTGGGAACGCGCCGTTGAACGACCGGCGCAGCCACTTGCGCGCGACGGCCACGGGCAGCTTGATGCTGAGTGTCTTGGCCTGCGTGACCAGCGCCTGCGCCACCTGCGCCATGTCGGTGTCGCCCAGGTCCTTGTCTTTGGCGACGCGCTCTCGCGCGAACGTCTCGAGGTTGTGCGCGTCAGTGGTGGCGCTGATCTGGGCGAGGTAGCCCTGCAGCCGGGCTTCCACCTCGGCGCGCTCGTCTACCATGGCCGCGGTGGGTACCAGGGGCGTGGTAGGCGCGGCCTTCTCGCGCGCCGCACGGGTCTGCTTGATCAGCGAGCCCAGCGTGGCGATGGTGCCCTTGCGCGTGCGCTTGCCGAACGACTCCCACTTCTCTTCGCCCGTGTCCTCGTCGAACTTGGAGCCGCCGCGGTAGATGTCCTGCCACAGCTCCAGCGCGTCGGCGGACCCGTCGAACTGGTGGTGCAGGATCATGCCCACCTTCACCCAGTCCTCGTAGTGCGCCTCGACGTCCAGGTACGGCGCGATCTCGGCGCGCACGCGCTCCAGCGTCCAGCCAGCAGCCCGTTCCGGCTCGTTGCTCAGCTCAATGAACGCATCCAGCGCGTCGTCACCTGTGACCGAATTAACGGCCACCTGTTGCTTCGGCGCCACAACAGAGAGGTGCTCCGTCATCCACGCGTGCACACGTTCACGGATATTGGGGAACGCGAGCTCCGGGACGCCGTCCCACGGTGGGCACGGCTGCGCCTCGCACCCGGTCACCGTGAAGTAGCGCCCCGCGTCGTACACCTCGATCCCGAGATCGTCGTCCTTCTGCGCCCCGATGCCGGGCGCGCGCACCCAACCCTTGACGCCGGTGCCGCTGGGAGAGAACTCCCAGTAGCCTGGCAGCCGGGCCATCGTGTCGAGCGCGAACGCGTTGGGCACCAGGTCGCCGAGCACATCGGTCTCGACGCAGTCGTCCAGGTCGATGCCGAGCAGGTCGTCGCTGCCGTCGAAGATGAAGCCGATGCCGTCGAACGCGTCGGGCTTGCCAGAGCGTGCCCCGTACGCCTTCAGCGCGCGGTCGTACGTCGTCCAGCTGGCCGGGTCCGTCGAGCGCGCGTTGCGGCCGTTGGCCATCTTGGGCACCTTGGCCCACACCTTGCGAGCGTTCGCGCCGCTGCCACGGTCGACGAGCTGGTAGCGCCACAGCACCCACCGCGCGGTCTCCCGCAGCAGGGCGGGGATCGCATCGGGGGTGACGGGCAGGGCAGTGGGGCGGGGTGGTGTCGTCGTCTGGGTGTCAGTCATTTGGGTAGGTGGGCCGTGGCCCAGACCATGTTCTCACGGTAGCGCGCCGGCATCGCCATGTAGTCGCACTTCGCGTGCGCGATGTGCATGCGCAGGCTGTCGAGCCCGGC
The DNA here is from genome assembly GCA_937871935.1 of uncultured Burkholderiales bacterium. Lineage (GTDB taxonomy): Bacteria > Pseudomonadota > Gammaproteobacteria > Burkholderiales > Burkholderiaceae_C > JAEUPI01. The sequence goes on along the minus strand of CALMQI010000318.1, from coordinate 5,076 downwards.
GTTGCGCGTCAGGTGCAGCTTCTCGCGCGTGATCTCCCGCTGGATCTCGAGATGCAGCGCTTCGATGCGGGCGCGAGCGGCGGCCCTCATCCTCGCCACCGATACACGGGGCTGACGTAGAACACGCCACCGCCGCCAGCCAGCAGCATCGGCGCGCGGCCGCGCACGTCCGCGTCCGGGTTGTGCAGCACCGGCTTCGATCGAGTGTCGCCGGGCGTGAAGTGGATCGGCAGCGTTCGCCGCTCGAACGCGCAGTATCTGTAGTGCGGCTTTCGCGCGCTCACACCAGCTCCGCGTCGGCGCGCATCAACTCGAATGCGGAGTCGCTGTCGTCCATGATGATGTTGTGGATGCCGACGCGGATGTCGCGCGCATCGGTGCCCGGCTCGACGCGGTGCAGGAACCGGCACACCTCGGCTGCGGTGAGCCACGCGACGAAGTAGTCCGGCTTCTTCACGAAGAGCGCGTTGTACTCGACGCCGTCGACCGTCTGTTTGAACGACGCGAAGTGGTCGTTGCCCTCGCCGGCGCTGCCGCCGTACGCCCAGCCGGGCATCAGGATAGCCTCGATGTCCTCGTCGGGTGCGAGCATGAGCACGTCCACGTCGCGGTCCTCGGCGCCGCAGATGTACGTGCTACCCACCATCTCGGCGCGCGTCACGCGGATGCCGCAGCTCGCTGCCTCACGCAGCACCCAGGCAACGCGCTGGTCGTCGTGCGGCAGCGGATCCACGGGCTCGTGCTTCGGCACCTGCACAGAGTAGTCGACAGATGCATTGCATGCCGGGCAGGTTCGATCCCAGTGTTTGCCGTGATCGGTATGTGCAGGCTGTGGGGTGGCGCCTTCGGCCAGGAGGTGGATCACGCGAATCAATTCTTTCTCCGCTCCGTACCTGGCATCGACCAACTTGTGCGGGTTGGTCACGACATCCAGAAGAGATAAAGCAGTAGTACGTAGTTCCACCTTGTCAGGCTGTGGGGTGGCGAGCGCGCTCATGAGAAGGTGACCCCCTGCCGCCCTTCGAGGCCGCTGAGCGTGACCGGCTGGCCGGCGACCACGACGTGCATCAGCACGGTCGGCTTGTTGCCGTAGTAGAACTGCACCTCGACGGGGCCGTTGACGCGAGCGGTGATGTCGATGCGGTCGTGCTTCAGGTACGTCTGGCCGTCGACCGTCTCGAACGGGCTGTCGGCGGCGGCGGACTTCGCGCTGGCGGCGACGTACGCCTCGATCGCCTTGTCGACGGCGGACGCCTTATCCCACAGGGCGCATGGGTTGCTGCTGTTGATGGCCTGCCGGTGCCAGGCACCGATCGCTCTCCAGATGTCCGTGAATGCGGTGCATGCCCGGTGGCTCATTTCAGTTCCTTGTAGAAGCGGTCGGGGTCGCTGCGCAGCAGCTCCACTTCCGCGGGGGTGAACGCCGGCAGGGTGGTACCGACCGGCACGGGTTCGAACTCGGAGATGTGCGTGCTCTCGCGCTGCGCGTAGCGGCTGTACCGGAACGCGTCGCCGGCCAGCGTGCGGCTGATCAGGACGACGGGGTTCACTTCGGCAGCAGACCGCGCTTGTCCAGCGTGGCCAGCACATTCTCGACAAACAGGCTGGTGCCGGGCCACCCAGGCCAGCGCTCGCTCCGGCCCACGGTCAGCGGCGACAGCGCGGCGTTGAGCGCGGAGCGCAGATCGGCCAATGGGTCCGGCTTCACCGGCATCGGCAGCCACCACTTCGGCTCGCCGCCGTCGTCGAGGAAGCTGTCCTGGCTGTGCGTGACCCACGGGCTGCGCGGCCGGTATTCGGCGTCGTAGTGGCCGACGTGCGCACGCAGCGGCGTGCCGTTGTAGCCGCTGTCACCGAACAGCAGGATGTACGTGCCATCGCGCGGCGCGGTGGCGATCGGGTTCAGTTTGATCTGCATGGTCTCTCCTCAATAGCCCCAGACAAGGGTGCTGCGATCGGTCTCGGTCCACCAGCCAGGGCCACCGCCGACCGGCTGGAAGAACCGTTCGTTGATGGCGTAGCGCTCGAGCCACACGGTGTGCTTCCCGACCACGGTGGGCTTCCACGCGAACACGTAGCGCGTGCGGCGCTCGCCGCTCGTCGGATATCGCGGGGGAGCAGGGGTGCGCCAGCGCATGATCAGTCGAAGAAGCCGGATTCGTCGTACACACCGTCGAGCTCGTCCTGGGCCAGCGTCGCGCAGTCGTCGCACAGCGTCTCGCCGTCGAAGCCGGTCTGCGTGTCGTCCAGGTTGAGCGAGCATCCGCATCGGTCGCAGATGCACTCGGGGATTCCTTCGAAGGGTGGTGTCATCGGCTTGCCTTTCTGCGGCGTTGCATGTCGGCCGTGTTCTCGGCGCGGGTCAACAGGATAGTATGGTCGGGGTTAATGCACGATGTAGCCAGGCACAAGTGCTCGACTGTCTCGTCATTCGGGTCGAGCGGCCGGCCGAGCATGATCTCTTTCATCAGCCGGTGCGCGCGGCGCCCGACTGGCGACTTCTTGCCGGGCACGCGCACCGACACGAGGCCGTAGCCCTTGCGGTCCTTCGTGCCGAGCCACAGCCAGCAGCCGGTCGACTCGAGCTGGTCGTCGGGGACGGCGCTGTTGGCGACGAGGCGTTCGAACAGCGAGTCATACCGCACGGCAGAGCCGCATTTTAGGCCTCGACCGGCAACGGGGTGTTCAGCGTCTCGGAGACCGTCTCGCTGATGTCGACGTCCGGATCACTGATCGGGCGCAGCACCGCTGCCTCGAAGAGGTGCTGGTCCGCCGAGCCGGTCAGGAACAGCGCGGTGCTGATCAGGTACAGGCCCGGTGCCTCGACGAGCCAGACGTCCGCGCCGGGCTTGACGCGGTAGCCGTGGTAGTCGGCGCCAGTCGGTCGGCGCAGCACGGTGACGAAGCGGCCGTCGTTGGACTTGCCGCAGCGGGACTTCGTGATGGTGCACACCATCGCGAGGCAGCCGGGTTTAAGTTCAGGTTTCATGGTCGCGGTCATTTCCTCTTGATGAATTTCGCTGCACACGCCAGCTTCGCCGCTTGGCGCGCTGGCTCCATGTCGAACGGCACGCCGTTCGGCGAGATCGAGAACTGCGGGTGCGTCGTGAGGAACACGATCCCGCCGTCCGTCTTGCGGCCGACCAGGTCGGCGCGGTCGTACGCCTTCGCCGCCGGCAGGCCGACCAGGAGCAGAAGGACCCGGTTGTCGCAGAAGTCTGCATACCGGGCCTTGTCACGTGCGGTGAGCACGTCGAGCGAGGGCTTCACCTCCGCCCACAGCGCGTGCCCGCTGGGCCACTGCAGCCTGAAATCGGGGCAGTACGCCCCGCTCGGCAGCTTGAACAGCTCCGGCTCGTAGCGCCAGGCGATGCCCATGGCGTCGAAGAACATGGCCCAGCGCGCCTCGAGCCTCGACTTCATGCGCTCGCCCTTGTACGTCGTCTCGACGCCGGACGACTTATACCGGCGAATCTGCTGCGGCGTCACCGCCTGCTCTCCCACAGCTGGAGCACCTGCGCATGCACGCGGCGATAGTGCGCGACCAGCGCGTCTTCGCGTGTCGCTGCGGCGTCCATCAGCAGGCGCATTCCGCTGACCGTGCTGTCGTTGTCGACGACGACGACCTTCTCGACGTCGTAGCCGACATAACCCAGTGGGTTGGCGGCGCTAGGCACGCCGCGCACAGTCTCGTACCTCGGGTACCGGCGGAACACGACGAACTTCGGCGCGCCGGCCTCGTCACCGGCGGTCAGTCTCCCCGGCACGAGGCGCGGGACGAAGCGCGGCCGCGGGCCCGGCGGCGGCTTGCGCGGCGGCAGCGGGTGCGTGGCGTCGAGCACGGGCATGTAGCCCATCAGGTGGTCACGAGAAGCCATGTTCAGTCCAGTGCGAAGAGGAGCGCGCAGAGGAGCGCGGCTCCGGTGAATAGGACGCCGACCTGTCGGTTGGCGACGGTGTCCAGGGCGTGGCAGACCCAGTCGCCGCTGATCAGGCCGAGACCAGCCACCATGAGCAGCACGCAGCAGATCAGCAGCATGACGCGGTTCATTCCGCGGCCCCCTTCGGCAGATCGTCCTTGTCCAGCGTTGCCTTGAAGTAGGACTTCGAGGCGCCGTGGTAGATGATGATGCCCTCCGGGTTCATGCAGCCCGGCGCCGCGACGCTGCCCTGCTCGCGCAGGCGCGCCAGGCACTCGTCGACCAGCGTCCACGCGCCCCAGCCGAGCGTCGGCACGACGTCGCAGCAGGCCGGGCGCGGCTGCCGGCCGTCGGCCCAGCGGTGCACGTTGAACAGGCTGAACCGCTTCTCGGTCATGCGGTACCCCCGGCCGATGCCCAGCCCCCACCACTCGCCGAAGTGCTGGCCCTCGCCCAGGGCGGCCAGCTCGTGGGCGTGCTGGTAGACCCACTTGCCGAAGCCGTAGTTGTCCTCGCCCTCCGGGCTGTTGGGCAGCCAGCGGTTGCGGCTGCCGGCGCGCAGCGCCGCTTGACGGCCGTCTGGCAGTGTGACCTGGGTGTCGATGCCGAACACGAAGGCCGCGGTCGTCGGGTCCAGCGGGCGGATGTGCACCTGTGCGTTGGTGCCGTCCAGCTTCTCGGTGATGCAGACCTCGCGCTTCAGGCGGGGGATCTTGGGGAACGGAAGGAATTCCATACTTCTCTCCAGATGGTGGCGCTCAGAACCAGGGCAGCGAGCCCCGCGCCGAGCAGGATGATGAACGACATGACTTGCATGGCTGCCGGCGGCCAGTCACCCGGCAGCGGCGTCGTGCCGGTGAGGAGTGTCATGTAGAAGAACAGCCCCGACAAGCTGGTCATGAACAACCCGGACGCCACTCCCGTGGATTTAGTCACGAGGTTCATGACATACCCGCCCAGTCGTATCCGTCCTCGGCCTCGGTGTCGACCGCGGACGGCTGCTGCGGCGGGTGCACCAGCTTTGGCTCCGCCGGCGGCATGTAGCCCCTCGTGCGCAGCTTGGGCGGCGACTCGAGGTTCTGTTCGAGCTTCGGGTTCCACGGGCACGGCACCCAGGTGCCGCGTGCCTCGGCGCCCTTGGGCGGCGGGTCGGGTC
>CALMQI010000317.1 GCA_937871935.1 uncultured Burkholderiales bacterium | reverse complement strand
CCACCGCCACCGCCACCGCCACCGCCACCGCCGCCACCGCCACCGCCACCGCCACCACCGCCGCCACCACCACCTGCCCCGCCGACGGTGCTGTTGAGCGCACCCGACCATCTGGCGGCCGGGCTGGCGGGCACGGTCACGGTCGCCGCGCAGGCCAACGATCCGAACGACGACGTGGCGCAGGTCGAGTTCCAGATCGACGGCGTGTCCGCGGGTCCGCCCGACACCACCGCGCCGTACACGATCAACATCGACACCACGCGCCACGCCTGGGGCCAGCACGTGATCCGCGCGCGCGCCACCGATCGTGCCGGCAACACCTCGGCGTGGGCACGCGCGATTGTCGAATTTGCCGGCACGCGCACCGAGCCGGTCGGCTTTACCCGCAACGAAGCGTTCGTCACCGGTCTGGTCTCGTCGACGGCCATTGCGCAGGCACCCGACGGGCGGCTGTTCATCACGCAGCAGGCCGGCAGCGTGCGCGTGGTGAAGGGCGGCGTGCTGCTGCCCACGCCCGTGCTCAGCGTGCCGGTGGACACGCGTGGCGAGCGCGGCGTCATCGGCATCACGCTGCATCCCGACTTCGCGACCAACGGTTACCTGTACGTGCACTACACGACGATGGACGACGGGCCGCACAACCGCATCAGCCGCTTCACCGTCGTCGGCGACGTGGCCGATCCGCAAAGCGAGGTCCAGCTGGTGAATCTGCCGCGCCTGTCGGACGTGCAGGAGCCGATCCACAACGGCGGCGCGCTGCACTTCGGCCCCGACGGCAAGCTCTACGCCGGCGTCGGCGAGAACGCGATCTGGGAGCTGGCGCAGGACCTGAGCACGCCGCTCGGCAAGCTGCTGCGCTTCAATGAAGACGGCACGATTCCCGCCGACAACCCGATCTGCACCGCGCAGGGCAGGCTCGAGTGCGCGATCTGGGCCTACGGCCTGCGCAACGCGTTCACCTTCGCGATCCAGCCCGGCACCGGGCGCATCCATATCAACGACGTCGGCCAAGGCATCTGGGAGGAGGTCAACGTCGGCGTGCGCGGCGCCAACTACGGCTGGCCGATCTCGGAGGGCCCCGACAACGTGAGTTCGGGCCTGACCGCGCCGCTGTTCGCCTACAAGCACACGCCGGTCACGCCGCTCGGCTCCGGGCCGGGCAACTTCATCTCGGGCAACGGCGGCGCGGCGATCGTCGGCGCCGCGTTCTACCCGGCCAGCGGCCCGTTCGGCGCACCGTGGCGCGGCGGCTACTTCTTCAGCGACTTCGTCAACCGCTTCGTCGCCTACATCGACCTGGCCAACGCCAATGCGGTGTACGTGTTCGGCCGCCTCACCGATCGGCCGGTCGACATGATGGTGGCCAACGACGGCGCGCTGCTGGTGCTGACGCGCGGGACGGTCACGCGATTCAGCAAGCCATAGGCGCGCGGCCTGCAGTCGCTAGGCGGCGGGCCGCGCTGCGCGCCGCGCGCGCTCGCGATGCATCCGCTGCTCCTGGGCGATCTGCGCCTGGCAGGCCGGCCCCGAGAAGTGGGCCTCCAGCGCGTCGAGGAAGACTCGCGTGCGCGCCGGCATCAAGCGCCGTCCGGGAAACACGGCCCAGGCCGCCGCCGGCAGCAGCGACCAGTCGGCCAGCACCGGCACCAGTTCGCCGCTGCGCACATAGGGCTGGACGAAATGGTGCGCCACACCGGTGATGCCGGTCCCGAAGCGGGCCAGGCGGATCAGCAGGTCGGGCGAGTTCGCGCTGGCTCGCGCCGGCGGGATGCCCTCCCAGCGTGCGTCGCCGCGCGTCAGCAGCCAAGGCGCGGCCTCGCCGCTGCGCCCGCGCAGACGCACCACGTCATGCTCCATCAGCGCCTCGGGTTCCGACGGTTCGCCGCGGCGCTGCAGGTAACCAGGCGACGCATACAGTCCGCCGGCGAACGTGGCGAGCCGGCGCGCCGCCAGCGATGCATCGTCGGGCAGGTCGCCCATGCGCAGCGCCAGATCGAAGTTCTCGCCGATCAGGTCGACGCGGCGCGGCGACAGATCGAGCTCGAGCGTGATGGCTTCATAGCGGGCGACGAATTCGGCGAGGAACTGCGCCAACACGCCGTTGGCAAAGTCGGACGGCATCGACACGCGCAGCCGGCCGCTCGGCTGGACCTGGCGCTGCTGCGCCAGCGCCGACGCGGCCTCGACTTCGACCATCACCTGCTGCGCATGGTCCAGCACGTGGTGGCCGAAGTCGGTGACGGTGAGCTTGCGGGTCGTGCGCAGCAGCAACCGCTCGCCGAGCTGAGCCTCCAGCGCGGCGATGCGCCGCGACACGGTGGACTTGGGTACGCCGGCGCGCTCGGCGGCGCGGCTGAAGCTGCCCTCCTCGACCACGCGGGCGAACAGCAGCAGGTCGTTCGGTTCGACGTTCATCGGTGACCCCACCGTGCCATGAATGGGACGATGTTATCCATTTCGATGTCTTCCGGATTGTTTTCGGGACAACTAGAGTCACTCCATCGTTTCGATCAACCCAAGGAAGCCACCATGAACATCCTGCAGATCAACTCCAGCGCCCGGGCCGACGGCTCGCACTCGACTCGACTGGCCGCTGCCCTGGTCGAGCGGGTCCAGGCCGGGCTGCCGGGCGGCCGGCGCGCCGGCGTGACGGTGACGGTGCGCGACCTCGGCCGCACGCCTCATCCCGAGCTCAACGAGTCGGCATTGCAGGCGCTGTTCACGCCGGCCAGCGAGCGCACGCCCGAGCAGGCCGCGCGCGTCGCGCTCGACGATGCGCTGATCGCCGAGCTGCAGGCCGCCGACGTGGTGGTGCTCGGCGTGCCGATGTACAACTTCGGCGTGCCGGCCGCGCTGAAGAACTGGATCGACGCGATCTCGCGCGCCAAGGTGACCTTCCAGTACACCGCGAACGGCCCCGAAGGCCTGCTCAAGGGCAAGAAGGTCTACGTCGCCCTCACGCGCGGCGGCCAGTACCGCAACACGCCGGCCGACACACAGGTGCCCTACCTGCGCACGGTGTTCAGCTTCCTCGGCATGACCGACGTGCAGTTCGTCTATGCCGAAGGCCTGGCGATGGGACCGCAGGCCGAGCAGCAGGCGCTCGAGTCGGCCCAACTGCAGATCGAGGAACTGGTCGCCGCGTGAGCGGACGCTGCGCGCCGGCAGGTGCGTGAAACGACGCACCCTGGTGGGCGGCCGTGGCCCTGCGTTCCCGGTCGATCAGACCACGCGCCGCAACGGCGCCGCCTCGCCCGCTTCGCTGCGCGGCGGCATGGCGAGGAACTCGTCGTCCATGCCGCGGCCGAGCTCGGCGCTCGGTGTCGCGCGCACCACCACGCGGTCGCCCGGCGTCTTGTTGAGCAGCAGGCGGGTCACGTCGGGCCGCGCATAGTGGCCGGCCGGGTCGGCCGCAGCCTTGGCCAGCGAGATCATGGCGAGGTCGAGGTCGGCGTAGACGATGCCCTCCTGGTCTTCGGGCAGCGGCTCGTGCATCAGCTGGCCGTCAGGGGCGTAGATGGCGGTGAAGCCACCTCCGGCGAGCAGCAGTTGCTTCTTCATCGGGTCGTCGCCGCACAGCGTCTGGATCATCTCCGTTGACACCGTGGCACAGGGCGCGAGCACGAAACACTGGCCCTCGACGGCGTAGATGCGGCTGGCCGCGTTGTTCACCTCGGGCCCGAGCGCGTAGGCGCCGCCGCGGTAGAGGGAGAAGCTCGGCCACGCGGCGACGTGCACCTGCTCGTCCTGCGCATACATCGCATACTTCGACAGCGGCTGCAGATGCTCCCAGCAGCACAGCGCGCCGATGCGCCCGAGCGCGGTGGGGTAGACGCTGAGGTCGCTGCCGTCGCCTTCGCCGAACATCGTGCGCTCCACGTGCGTGGGCTTGAGCTTGCGCCGCTGCGCGACGGTGTGGCCGTCGGCGTCGATGATCCACTGGCCCATGTAGAGGCTGCCGCCGTGCTTTTCGCTCAGGCCCATCACGACGACGATGCCGTACTCCTTGGCCGCCTGCGCGATGCGGTCTGCCTGCGGCGTGCCGTAGGTCAGCGAGTTGTCGTGGTAACGCTGCACGAACTGCATGCCCCAGGCCGGCGAGTCGAGCCAGATGAACCACGGGTAGCCGGGCAGCCAGGTCTCCGGAAAGGCGATCAGCTTGGCGCCGTTCTGGGCGGCCTCGGCGATCAGGTTGATGGCCTTGTCGATCGAGGCGTCGAGGTCGAGGAACACCGGCGCGGCCTGGATCGCGGCGGCGCGGAATTTCGGGTGCGTCGTGGGCATGGCGGTTGTCTCCGGCGGGTGGGAGCGAGCGATCGTAGGCAGGCACGGCGCGACCGGCTTGCTTCAGCGTCGCGCGGTTCTTGTCTGCGCGACGCAGCCGTTGCGCCGCACCCCGGCGCGGGCCTATGCTGCGTCGCATGTCGCGCACGCTCAGCACCGCCAGCGTGTCCGCGCCGCAGCGCGTGGCCTACTGGACCGACCTGGTGTGCGACACCTACGTGCAGCTGCAGTGCGACGCGCCGCCCGGCGCCGAGGGCATCGAGCGCTTGCTCCGCCACCATTTGTTTCAGCCGCCGGTTTTCGTCTTCCAGC
>CALMQI010000316.1 GCA_937871935.1 uncultured Burkholderiales bacterium | reverse complement strand
TCGCCGACCTGCTCTCGAACGAGAACGGCCGCACGATGATCGAGCAGTCGGTGACGAAGCTCGTGCTGCCCAACGCGGACGCCGACCGCGACGAGTACGTGGGCGGCCTGGGCCTGACCGATGCCGAGTTCGCCATCGTCAAGTCGCTCGGTGCCACGGGCTCGCGGCGCTTCTTGTGCAAGCAGGGCACGGACTCGGTCCAGTGCGAGTTCGACCTCGGCGGCATGAACGACTTCCTGGCCGTCCTCAGCTCCACCACGGACAACGTCGAACTGCTCGACCAGATTCGTGCTGAGTTCGGTGACGCACCGACAACATGGCTCCCATTGTTCTATCAGCGCGTGCGCGATCGGCGCAGCCATGCCCGGAGGGCAGCATGAAATTTAATCCCAGCACAGTCGCGGTCGGATTGCTCCTCGCGCTCGTAGGAGTGGCCACGCAAGCAGAGCCGACGAGTCCCACGTTTCCCGGCAACGAGGCGGTCCGCTTGGTCAGCGGCAAGACGGTTGTAGAAGCTCCACCGCTCACGGCGGCCTCGCAACGCTACGTCAAAGGCGGGGCAAAGCTGCCCCCGCCTTCTGCCACTGGCGAGGTCTTCATGATCGAAAGCCAGCAGGGCTTGATGGAGTGTCGCGGGACCTACCTTTCCGAAAGCGGCTGCGTGCCTTCGAGTCTTGGGACGACGAAGCGTCCGCGTCTCTGGACAGTGAAGCTTGGCGGTGTTTGGCAGCACTGCGACTCTCGGGCGGCGTCGCGCAAGTGTGAGCCCGCAGCGGCCGGTGCGCCGGGCGCGATGGGTACGGTGGAGTAAGCCGCCATGTTTGCGAAGCTCGAAGCCTGGTTCAACACGTTCTTCCTCGGCTACGCCGCTCGCGTGTCCGCGGACCTGGCTACGGGTCTCGTGCCGGTGGCCCTTGCGCTGGTCACCATCTACATAGCGATCTACGGCCTCGCAGTGATGCGCGGCGAGGCGTCCGAGCCGGTTGGCACTTTCGCTTGGAAGATGGTCAAGGTTGGCGCGATCCTGTCGTTCGCGCTGCCAGGGCTGTACTACAGCGGGAATGTTGTGGCCTGGGCTACCGGCCTGCAGGACGGCTTAGCCGTTCTGTTTGTCGCACCCAGAGCGGCCGCAGCCGCCACCGCGTTCGGCGCATTGGACTTGGCCAACACGGCTGCCAACGAGCAGCTGGCCCTGCTCTGGAAAGACGCGGGAATGTTTCGGCTTGACCTCGTGCTCGCCAGCATCCTGTTCTCGTTGGGCACAACGATCTTCCTTGTTCTCGGCGCGTTCGTCGGGCTTCTCGGCAAGCTCATTCTGACCTTCGCACTGGCTATCGGACCTCTGGCAATCCTGTGCCTCCTCTTCAAGTCGACGGCGCGCTTCTTCGATAGCTGGCTGTCTTTCGTGCTCAGCTCCGTTGTCTTGTCGTGGTTCGTGTTCTTCGCCCTTGGGATGTCGCTGTACGTCTCGGAAAAGGTGCTTTTCGCCATCGCAGACGGCAGTGCCTTTGTGGCTGGTGTGCCTGGGTCTGTGGGTGCGCTCGAAGCCGCAGGCACCTATCTGACCGTCATGTGTCTCCTGGCCATCGTGCTCTTCCAGGCACCTTCACTGGCGTCTAGCCTGACAGGCGGTGCTTCGATCCAAAGCGGCACCCAGATGGTGACGAACTCGATGGTCGCCATGCGTGCGATGGGCGGCGGTCGATCAGGCGGAAGCGGTGCTGCAGGCGGCGGCGGAAGCATGTCGCGCGGCGGCGGTGCCGCCTATGTCGCCGGCCGAGCGGCCGGCGCCGTGGGCTCGGCAGGCGGTGCGGTGGCAGGTGGCGCCCGCGCCGCGTATCAGCGGGTCGCCCAGCGAGGCGGAGTTTCGACGTGACGGGTCAGCGGTCTTTTCAAGCTCATTTGCAAACCACGGGAGTACAGGTCATGAAGCGTTCAAAGGTCCGTTCGGGGCTCGCAGCCTTCGCAGCAGGCGTGATGATGATGTGCGCCAGCGCACCTGCACGCGCCGGCATCCCCGTGATCGACGTGGCTGCGATCATCCAGGCCGTTCTCGACGTGATGAACGGGATCTCGCAGATCGAGAACCAGTACCAGCAGATCGTGGGCCTGGGGCAGCAGATCGAGTCGATCTCGAACGCCCGCTCGCTGGGCGATGTGCTGAACAACCCGGCGCTGCAGAACTACGTACCGCGCGAAGCGAACACCCTGGTCCGCAGCCTGGAGTCCGGTGGCTACGGCACTCTGGGCGGTGCCTCGAAGACGCTGCGCGACGCCCAGATGACCTACAACTGCATGGACGTCGATGACGCCGGCAAGCGCACCAACTGTCAAAGCGCGCTCGCCAAGCCGTACCAGCAGAAGGCCTTCATGGAGGACGCGCTCTCCAAGGCGAAGGATCGCGTTGCCCAGATCAACAGCCTGATGCGCCGGGCCGGCGCGACGACCGACCAGAAGGAGATCCAGGAGGTCACCGCGCGCATTGGCGCGGAGAACGCCCTCCTGCAGCACGAGGTCAGCCAGATCGAGCTGATGCGCGGCCTGGCCGAAGCGGATCAGCGCGTGGCCGACTCGCGGGCTCGCGAGGGCCAGCTGGAGCAGGCCTCCCGCAATCGTCGGCTCGCCGACTTCATTCGAGACTGAGGACTGGCTGTGAACAATAGAGTTGAAGCCGCTGCATTGCCCGATGCAGCGCAGACTGACCGACTGCCGCTCTCGAAGAAAGCCGTTGCAGCCATCGCAGCGGCCAACAGCTGGGAACAGGACCGCATCGCGCAGGCAATCGCCTCGGGCCGCCGTGGCTGGATCGCCGCTGGCATCGGTGGCGTCCTGGCGGTGCTGGGGTTCAGCATGGCGACGTTCCAGAGCCTGCGGCCGCCGCCGGCGCCGTATCCGGTCGTGGTGGACCGGACCACGGGCGAGACCAGCGTCGTCGCCACACTGGACGCATCCAACGTTCCGGCGCTGGCTGCACTGGACCAGCACAACGCCGCCGTGTTCGTGCGAGCCCGCGAGTCCTACAACTTTCAGCTGTTGCAGCGCGACTACGATCAGGTCGCGCGCATGACGGTCCCCGACACCTGGGCGCCGTACGGCAGTCAGTTCGCCGGCGAGAAGGCCATGCAGGCGGTGATCGCAGCGAAGGAAGAACACAGGGTGACGGTGGTTTCCGTGCGGCTGACCCGGTCCCCCGTGGCTGGCAAGTCAGGCGAAGCGGTGGTGACCTTCGACCGGCAGATTCGCCCGACGCAGGGGCAGTCGCCTGTGACCACGCGGTTCGTGTCCACGGTGCGCTACGAGTACCGGCCGACGGCCATGAAGAAGCCGGCCGATCGCATCGAGAACCCGTTCGGGTTTGTCGTCACGGGCTATCGCGCCGACGCTGACCTGGTGGCGCCGGCCAAGCCCGCCGACACGGTCGTAGGCGGCGCATCATGAAGGCCACCTCGACGTGGATCGCGCCGCTCGGCGCAGTCGCGGTACTTGGCGCTGCGCTCTTCGCACCGGCTCTGCTGATGCCTGCGAGCGCGCAGCCGATCCAGCCAGGCCAGCGCACGACACCGGACCCGCGTCTGCGGACCCTGCTGTTCGCCGCCGACATGGTGGTGGACGTGCCGGTGCGGCGCGGCCAGATCACCCAGATCGTGCTCGGTGACGACGAGCAGATCGTCGGCATCCCGATCAGCGGCAAGGGGTCGAACTGCAGCGACGAGACCCACACCTGGTGTATCGCCAAACAAGGGCGCGACCTGTTTGTCAAGCCGAAGTCGGGCGCGACCTCGACGAACCTCATCGTCGTTACCGACCGCCGCCGGCATGCCTTCCTGCTCCACCCCGTCGAGGGTGCTGGCCTGACGCTGATGCGACTGACCGTTGTGGCGCCGATGGTGCCGCGGCCGATCCTTGTCGCCGCGTCCCCAGTGTTGCCGACCGCCAGGGAGCTGATCGACGCCCGCTGGCAGACCAAGCCCCTGGTCCGCAACTCCGCCTACTCGGTGGCCACAGGCAAGGACTCCGAAGACATCGTGCCGGTCATGGTGTTCGATGACGGCACGCAGACCTACTTCAGCTTCCCGAACAACAGGCCCATCCCCACGGTCTTCCAGATCGCGCCGGACGGCAGCGAGGAAATGGTCAACGCCCGTATGGACCCCGATGACCTGCTCGTCGCCGACCGCGTCGGCCGCCGCTTCGTCCTGCGCCTCGGCGAAAGCGTCGCCGCGATCATCAACGATGCCTTCGACCTCGACGGCGTGCCGCCCAAGGACGGCACCACCGTCCCGGGTGTGGCGCGCGTCGTCAAGGCAGCCACACCCAACCGGCCCGCACCATGAACGCCCCCGACACGCTCAAGCGGCTCGAAGGCGAGCCCGAGATTCCCTCGCTGACGCCGCGAGGCGGTGCCTCTAGCCACAAGCCGATCATTGCGGCGAGTGTGCTGATCTTGTCGCTGGTGGGCGCGCTGGGCTTTGCGGCCACACGCTACTTCGGCAAGAAGGAGGCACCGCCAGAGGCGGCCGTGGACGTGGCCTCCGCCACGGTGACGAAGCTGAAATTCCAGGACCCTCCAGTCGTGGTGCCGGCACCCGTGCCGGTCGCTAAAGCCATCCCGGTCGTCGATCAGACCCGCGTGCCCAGCATCGAGGCGGACGCCACCGCGCCGGCCGCAGCCATCCCGGTTCGAGGCACTGCAAGCGGCCGTCCGGCGAAGCAGGCGGTCCCGGTCGGCGACGAATCGCCGTTCGGCCCAAGCGGTGCCGGTGGTGGATCGCTGGCATCGCAGGCAGGCGCAGCAGACCCGCCGCCGGCGCCCGGCATCGCAGGCGAAGCCCAGGCCAACATGCGCCGCTACCAAAGCCAGCTGGGCAGCATGCTCGGGCAGCTGCAGGGCCTGACCGACAAGGCCGCAGGCGGCGACAAGGCTTCGGCCGCAGCGCTGGCCTCCGCGATGGTCCTGCCGGGGACGAACATGAACGCGGCGGCCCAGGCCAACCCCGCACTGT
>CALMQI010000315.1 GCA_937871935.1 uncultured Burkholderiales bacterium | reverse complement strand
GCGCGTACCTCTCCAAAGAACCGGTACATCACGCTGGAGGTGTTCATCCGCAGCGAGCAGATGCGCGCGGCCGGCCAGCAGCCGCACCGGCTGTCGAAGTCGAACTTCAGCGACGCCTACTGGACGATCGCGCAACTGTTGGCGCACCACAGCAGCAACGGCTGCAACCTGATGCCGGGCGACCTGCTCGGCACCGGTACGCAAAGCGGCCCGAAGCCGGAACAGGGTGGTTCGCTGCTCGAACTCTCACAGGGCGGCAAGCAGCCGATCACGTTGCCGAGCGGCGAGACACGCACCTTTCTCGCCGACGGCGACACGGTGATCCTGCGCGCCTACTGCGCGCGCGAGGGTGCGGCGCGGGTCGGCTTCGGCACCTGCGTGGCGACGGTGCTGGCGGCCTGACGGCCGCGGCAGAGCGGGTTTCGCGGGGCGGCCCCGCGAAATGGCTAGCGGCCCTGCTTCGGGAGCTCGGGTGTGTCGAGCCCGAACAGCGCCGCGTAGCGCAGCCCGATGTAGGCATGCTCACGCATCAGCGCCTCGGCGCGTGCTCCTTCGCCGCGAGCGATCGCTTCCACGACGAGCCGGTGCTGCAGCTGCGCGAGCTGCAGCTTGCGGTACTCGCTGGCCAGCGCCTCGCGGTCGATCGCGATCGAATCGGCGGCAGCAAAGGGCAGGTGGTTGTTGCGCGCGATCGCATCGGCGATCACGCGACTTCCGGCGGACTCGACGATCGCCGCGTGGAAACGCCGGTTCATGGCCGACCAGCGGTCCACGTCGCGCAAGCCGAGCTTGCCGGCAGCGAGCACGTCCTCGCCATCGTCCAGGCATTCGCGCAGTCGCGCGAGCAGCGACTGCGCCGCGCCCGCCTCGGCGATGCGCCGCGCGGCCAGACCCTCGAGCGCACCGCGCACCTCGACCGCACACAGCACGTCGGTCTCGGTGAACGCGCGCACGACGAGCCCGCGCTTGCCCACGGTCTCGAGCAGGCCCTCCTGCGCCAGCGTGCGAAACGCGAGCCGTACCGGTGTGCGCGAGACGCCGAGCGCCTCGGCCACCGGAATCTCGGCCAGACGCGTGCCCGGCGGGTAGCGGCCCTCGATGATCAGCTGGCGCAGCGTGGCGACGACGCTGGGGGCGGCCTCGTCGGAGCTGTCAATGGGATCCAGAATTTCGGTCATGTATGGACATTTTGGCTGATTTTGGCAAGAATTGGATCCAATTTGGATCACGAGTGATCCTGCAAAGGAGTTGACGATGTTCCCGATGAATGCCTGGTACGTGGCCTGTACACCCGGCGAAATCGACGAGAAGCCGCTCGGCCGCACCGTCTGCGGCGAGCGCATCGTGTTCTACCGCGGCCCCGACGGCAAGCCGGCGGCGCTGGAAGACTGGTGCCCGCACCGCGGCGCGCCGCTGTCGCTCGGCCGGGTCATCGAAGGCAAGCTCGTCTGTGGCTACCACGGCCTGGAGATGGGGTGCGACGGCAAGACGATCGCGATGCCCGGCCAGCGCGTGCGCGCCTTCCCGCCGATCCGCAGCTTCCCGGTGATCGAACAGCACGGCTTCGTCTGGGTGTGGCCCGGCGACGCATCGCTTGCCGGCGCGTCCGCGCTGCCGGCGCTGCCGTGGGCGAACGATCCCGAGTGGGCCTACGGCGGCGGGCTGTATCACATCGCGGCCGACTATCGGCTGATGGTCGACAACCTGATGGATCTGACGCACGAAACCTATGTGCACGCCACCAGCATCGGTCAGCCCGAGATCGACGAGACGCCGTGCAAGACCACCGTCGAGGGCGACAGCGCCGTCACCAGCCGCTTCATGAACGGGATCCAGGCGCCACCGTTCTGGCGCCTGGCGATGCGCGCACACGGCCTGCCCGACGACCGGCTGGTCGACCGCTGGCAGATCTGCCGCTTCCATCCGCCCAGCCATGTGCTGATCGAGGTCGGCGTGGCGCTCGCCGGTCACGGCGGCTACGAAGCGCCGAAGGACAAGAAGGTCTACAGCATCGTGGTCGACTTCATCACGCCGGAGACCGCGACCTCGATGTGGTACTTCTGGGGCATGGCGCGCAACTTCCGCGCCGACGACCGTGCGCTGACGGCGCAGATTCGCGATGGACAGGGCAAGATCTTCGCCGAGGACCTGGAGATGCTGGAGCGCCAGCAGGCCAACCTGACGCGCTGGCCCGAGCGCAAGGTGCTGAGCCTGAACATCGACGCCGGCGGCGTGCAGGCGCGCAAGATCATCGAGCGCATCGTCGCGGCCGAGCAGGCGGCACGCGCCGCGGCCGTGCCGGCGGCGGCCTGAGCGGCGCGATGAACGCGCCGTCCACGATCACCGTGCGCGTGGTGCGCAAGCAGGTCGAGGCCGACGGCATCTGCAGCTTCGAGCTGGCCGACGTCGCCGGCGAGCCGCTGCCGGCGTTCGCCGCCGGCTCGCACGTGGATGTGCATCTGCCCGGCGGGCTCACGCGGCAGTACTCGTTGTGCAACGACCCGGCCGAGAGCCACCGCTACCTGATCGCCGTGCTGCGCGAGCCGGCGTCGCGTGGCGGCTCGGCGGTGATGCACGATGCGGTGCACGAAGGCAGCACGCTCGCGATCAGCCCACCGAAGAACCATTTCGCGCTGGCGCATGACGCGTCGTTCCATCTGCTGATGGCCGGCGGCATCGGCGTCACGCCGATCCTGTGCATGGTCGAGCGGCTGGCCGCGGTGGGCGCATCGTTTCAGATGCACTACGCGGCCCGCACACGCGCGCGCCAGGCGTTTGCCGATCGCATCGGCGGCTCGCGCTTTGCCGATCGGGTGCGGTTCCATCTCGACGAGGGCGACGCCGCGCAGCAGCTCGACATCAGCCGGGTTCTCGCCGCGCAGCCGGCCGGGACACATCTGTACGTCTGCGGTCCGCGCGGCTTCATGGATGCGGTGATCGCCGCCGCACGCGCGGCCGGCTGGGCCGACGGGCGCATCCACTTCGAGTTCTTCTCGGCCGACGTGGCCCCGCGCGTGGGCGACGGCACGTTCGAGGTCCAGCTCGCCAGCTCGGGCCGCGTGATCGCGGTCAAGCCCGAGCAGTCGGTGGTCGCTGCGCTCGCCGCCGCCGGCGTGGTGATACCCACCTCCTGCGAGCAGGGCGTGTGCGGCACCTGCCTGACGCGGTTGATCGACGGTCAACCCGACCACCGCGACAGCTACCTCACGCCCGAGGAGCAGGCCGCGGGCGACCAGTTCCTGCCCTGCTGCTCGCGCGCGAAGACGGCACGCCTCGTGCTGGATCTTTGACGCCCAGCCAAGATGCATGCGGCGCGGCCGCGACTACCATTGCACGATTCGAAGGAGACCCGCATGACACAACGCACCACACCACCGTTTCGCGCCGACCATGTCGGCAGCTTTCTGCGACCGAAGTTCCTGCTCGACGCGCGCGACCAGTTCTTCAATCAGAAGAGCATCAGCGCCGAACAGCTGCGCGCGGTGGAGGACAAGGCGATCGCCGAGATCGTCAAGTTCCAGCAGGACGTGGGCCTGCAGTCGATCACCGACGGCGAGTTTCGCCGCACCTACTTCCACATCGACTTCCTCGAGCAGCTCGGCGGCGTGAAGACCGACATCCCGGTCACCGTGAAACGCCCCGACGGCACCGAGGAGCTGGCCCCGCCGGTGATCCGCGTGATCGACAAGGTGCGCCACGCCAAGAACATCCAGCTCGCCGACTTCCAGTACCTGAAGAGCCAGGTCAAGCCAGGGTTGACGCCGAAGGTGACGATCCCGTCGCCGACGATGCTGCACTTCCGCGGTGGCCGCGCCGGCATCAGCAAGCAGGCCTATCCCGAGCTCGAGCCGACCTTCTACGACGACGTCGCCAAGGCCTACGGCGACGAGCTGCAGTCGCTGGCCGACGCCGGCTGCACCTACGTGCAGATGGACGACACCAACATGGCCTACCTGTGCGACGAGAAGATGCGCGAGGCGGCCCGCCAGCGCGGCGACGACCCCAACGAACTGCCGCACCGCTACGCCGGCTTCATCAACAAGGTGGTGGCGCACAAGCCCAAGGGCATGACGCTGGCCATGCACCTGTGCCGCGGCAATTTCCAGAGCACCTGGGCCGCGCAAGGCGGCTACGAACCGGTGGCCGAGGCGCTGCTCAGCGAGATGAAGGTCGACGGTTACTTTCTGGAGTACGACGACGCGCGCAGTGGCGACTTCAAGCCCTTGCGCTTCTTGCCCAAAGGCAAGACCGTCGTGCTGGGCCTGGTGACCACCAAGCTCGGCCAGCTTGAAAACAAAGACGACTTGAAGCGCAGGATCGATGAAGCGGCCAAGTACGTGCCGCTGGACCAGCTGTGCCTGTCACCGCAATGCGGCTTCAGCAGCACGGTGCACGGCAACGACATCACCGAGGACGTGCAGTGGGCCAAGCTGCGCCTCACCGTCGACGCCGCCGCCCACATCTGGCGCTGAGTTCGGCAGCAGCGCCCGCTGTTCCGGCCAAGTAGCGATCTGAGTCAGCTCACAGGACGACCGTCGTTCTATGCGCTGACAGGGAACGTTGAAGTGACGAAGACCAAGGGGCGGGAGGCAACCGGCAGCTGCGTCAGATTCGCTCCAGGGCGTCGCCGTCGAACAGCGACGTGATGCCAAAGGTGTCGACGTCGGCACGCAGCTCGTCGTCCGGCGGCGCGGTCAGGTCGCCGGCTGCGGCTTCCAGCACGATCGGCAACAACGACGCGTCGCTGGTGGAGTTGAGGAACAGCTGCGTGTTGCTGAGCACGTAGCGAACCGCCCTGCTGATTGCAGCCGGATCGGTGAGCGGTTCGTACCAGCTGAACTTGCCCTCACGGCTGCCGGTCCAACGACCGCGGGCGATCGACTTGATGGTCTGCACAGCGACGTTGCGCTCGGCGCAGAGCTCGACCAGTGCCTCGACATCGGCGCGGTAGTCGGGACGTTCGAGCAGCACGAAGTTGTACGGCAGCAGAACCGAGTCGAAG
>CALMQI010000314.1 GCA_937871935.1 uncultured Burkholderiales bacterium | reverse complement strand
AGTCTTGGCGGATGAAAGATTCGTCGTTCGTTTCCCGCCTTCGTGGCGCCGTGCCTTCGCGGCCCCTGCTTGAAACGCATCGCCCGTTTCGTTTGTGGATGACCGGCAGCCTCGCGGTCGTGATGGCCGCGCTGGTTCCGATGCGCGAGCTTGCCGACAACGACCGCAGCCACTTGATGCGCGTGCTGCGGCACAGCCGCTTCGACGTGAACGAGACCGTGCTGCGCATCGAGCAGTCTGCGCGACTGCAAGGTTTGTCGGTGCTGGCGCGCACGGGCGGCGCACGCCCGGTGATCGTGCTCGCGTCGTCGGTGGGTGGCACGCTGGTCGTGATGGACGGTGCCACGTCGGCGCTCGACGTGCCGCTGAGCGTGATGGTGCAGGCCGGCGAGCAGGGCGGTGCCGAGGCGCAGAGGTAGACCGGCGGCGGTGCCGGAGAGCGGCTGATAGCGACGGGGCATAGTGGTTTCTTGGGTTTCGTGAGCGGCTCGCCGGCTACTGCAGCTCGAGAGGAGCGCTCTCCGGCCGCAGCGATCGAGGGCGAGAGGAGGTGAACATCGGGTGGAGAGTATAGTCGCCCGCCCACCAACCGGCAAAAACTGTGGGATGTTAGACTCTGCCTCCGGCGCCGAGTGCGAGCTTCCAACCTCTAGCTTTCCTGACCTCCCCGTGCAACCCGGACGCGACCGACAACTCCTCACCCTGGCGGTGGTGCTGGGGATGTGCATGGCGGCGCTCGAGGCCGAGCTCGCGAAGCTCGATCCCCAGGTGATGCAGCTGGAGGGGATTTTCAAGGCGGTGAAGGCGGCGAGGGCGAGCTGGTAGGCGGCCTCGGCGTCGGCGAGCCGCCAACGACGAAAGGTTACACACCGTCCGTGTTCGCCGAGCTCCCAAAGCTGCTTGAACGCGCCGGCCCTGGCCGCGAAGGCGAGCACGGCTCGATCACCGCGCTCTTCACTGTGCTCGTCGATGGCGACGATCACAACGAACCGATCGCCGATGCAGTGCGCGGCATTCTCGACGGCCACATCGTGCTGTCGCGCGAGCTGGCCGAGGCCGGCCACTACCCGGCGATCGACGTCGAGCGCTCGATCTCGCGCGTGATGCCTTCGGTGGCGCCGCGCGAACAGGTCGTCGCCGCGCGTCGGGCCCGCCAGCTGCTCGCCAAGTACAACAAGGCACGCGACCTGATCCAGCTCGGCGCCTACACCGCCGGCCACGACGCCGAGCTCGATGCCGCCGTGCGCCTGCACCCGGCACTGACGCGGCTGCTGCAGCAGGACATGCACCAGCGCGCGCCGCTGGACGACAGCTGGACGTCGCTGCAGGCCACCCTGCTCGCAGGCTGACATGACACCCCCGATCGAATCGCTGCTGACCTTGCTGGAGCTCGAACGCAACGAGCGCGACCTGGCCCTGCGCGGCGTGCGCGACGCCGAAAGCCTGGCGCGGCATGCGCAGGCGCAGGCGCAGACGCTGGACGCCTATCGCACCGAATACGTCGAGCGCTGGTCCACGCGGCTGCGCACACCCAGCAGCATCGAGCTGGTGCAGTGCTACCAGGGCTTCATGCAGCGCCTGGACCAGGCCATCGGCCAGCAGCGCGCGGCCAGCGAGCAGGCTCAAGTGCGTCTGCAGCAGGCGGTGCTGGCGCTGCGCGAACGCGAACAACGCCTCGGATCGGTGGAGAAGCTGATCGAGCGTCGCCGTCATGAACAGCATCGCCATGCCGCGCGTCGCGAACAGACGATCACCGACGAGGCCGCGATGCGCCTGCACGAACGCCGCCTCGCAGCGGCGCGCCGGCAGGATGCCGGCGGCAACGACACCGTGACCTGACACCGACGACAACTGCCCACGTTCCCCCACGAGGCCCACCATGCTGCAGACCACCCTGTCGATCGTCGCTGCGCCGCAGCCCGGCCCGGAGCCGGCCGCCCCGCCATCGAGCGGCGAGCCGGCGCCCGCCCCGGGCGGCGGCTTCGCACAGGCCCTGCGCGATGCGGGTGCGCCGGACGCGAACACCGAACCCGTGCGTGCCGATGGCGGCGACAACGCACAGCGCGAGGAGACGCGTCGGCACGACGGTGCCGCGCCGGAGCACACGGCGATCGAGCGCCGGCAAGCGGCCACGCGTGGCCAGCCCGGGGCGCGACGCGACGGTGCCGCGCGTACCGGAGACACACCCACGACCAAGGCCGGCGCCGAAACCGCCGTCGATGCAGCAGCCGGCGCCGCCAGGGCCGCCACGGCGCGCGCGAGCGTCGATCGGCGTGATGCCGCCACGCCGGCCGAAGAAGAAGACGCCGTGCTCGCCGCGGGCGCGGGCGCGGGCGCGGTCGTGGCAGAGGCTTCGCTCACGCCGATGGCCGATCCCTTGGTGGCGGCGACGGCACCGGCGACCGCGAGCACACCGCCGCCGGAGACGACGGCCGGCAAAGGCAGCGCGCTCATCGACGGCGAAGCGCCGGTGCGGCGGCGTTCGCTCGACGCTGTCGGCCCGCGCGGTGGCGGCGGCGGCCGGCCCGCGCAGGGTGCGCCGGCGCTGCGCGAATCGGCGGCGGGCATCAACCCACGCGAAGACCCGATCGACGCACCACCGGGCGGCGTCGCCGCGCTCGAGTCGCGCACCGAGGCCGCGCCACCGGCAGCGCCCCGCGAGCTCCTCGCCCGGGCGAGCCGGGAATCACTCGACATGTCGGCGAACGCAGCGCTGCCGGCAAGCGTCGCGCGCTTCGACAGCGCCGGCGGCCCGCCGCGGGCCGCGCCCGCCATGCTGGCCATGCTGGACGCCCCGGTCGGCAGCCGCGAGTTCGCCCCGGCGCTCGGCGCGCAGGTCGCGGTGTGGGTGCGCGATGGTGTGCACGAAGCCCGACTGCAGCTGCACCCGGCCGAACTGGGCCCGCTGGCGATCCAGATCGCGCTCGACGGCCACTCGGCGCAGATCGACTTCCACGCCGCGCATGCGCTGACACGTGATGCCATCGAGGCCTCGCTGCCGGCGCTGGCGGCGTCGCTGCGTGAGTCGGGCTTCACGCTGGCCGGCGGCGGCGTGTTCGGCCAGGGCGCCGGTGGCGCGGCCGGCGAGCGCGGCGACGCCCCAGGGCGCGACAGCCGTCCGCTGCCGCAGCAGGCGAGCGAGCCGACAGTGGGCGCCCCGCTGGCCGAGCCGCCCGCGCGGGGCTGGCGGCGCGGTTTGCTCGACGTGTTCGCCTGACATCGGCCACCGAGCGGCCGAGTCGGCCCGGAAAAGACCGCTTATTCCGCCCGCCCGGGTGGACCCGCGATTCGAATAATCGACCTCGAACGCCACCGCTTCGTGCGCGTGGATTCCAGCTGGAGAACGCATGGCCACCGCCGCCCCACCCGCGAACGCCGTCGCCGAGGCCCCACCGGTCAAGGGCGGCGGCAAGAAGAAGCTGCTGATCATCATCGGCGCAGCGCTGCTGCTGGTGCTTGTCGCCGGCGGCGCGGGCGGCTACTACTTCGTCCAGCAGCGCAAGGCGGCCGCGGCACAGGCCGAAGCGGGCGACGAAGGCGAAGCCGACGTGCAGGAAGCCCGGCACAAGAAGAAGGACGACAAGAAGGCCGGTGCGCCGGTGTTCCTGCCGCTGGAGCTGTTCACGGTGAACCTCGCCGACCGCGAGGCCGAGCGTTATGCGCAGGTCGGCATCACGCTGGAGGTGGCCGACAGCAAGATCAGCGATCAGCTGAAGGCCTACATGCCGGCGATCCGCAACGACATCCTGATGCTGCTGGCCCACAAGAGGGCCGAAGAACTGCAGGAGCGCGACGGCAAGGTGACGCTGGCGCGCGAGATCAGGCGCGCCGCCGCCAAGCCGCTGCAGTCCGACGACGCCCCCGCTGGCGACGACGGCGAGGGCGAGGAACCGGTGCGCGCCGTGCACTTCTCGGCCTTCATCATCCAGTGACGACGGCAGGCATCGCGCAATGAACCAACAGATCCTGTCGCAGGACGAGGTCGACGCCCTGCTCGAGGGCATCACCGGCGAGAGCCAGAAGCCCGAGGTCGACGAGGCGCCCGCCGACGGCGTGCGCGGCTACAACCTGTCCAGCCAGGAACGCATCGTCCGCGGCCGCATGCCGACGATGGAGATCATCAACGAGCGCTTCGCGCGCAACTCGCGCATCGGCCTGTTCAACCTGATCCGAAAGAGCCCCGAGGTGTCGATCGGCGGCATCAAGATCCACAAGTACTCGGCGTTCCTGCGCGAGATCGTGGTGCCGACCAACTTCAACATCATGTCGGTGCGGCCGCTGCGCGGGTCGGGCCTGGTCATCCTGGAGCCGAACTTCGTGTTCGCCGCCATCGACGCCATGTTCGGCGGCGCCGGCAAGTTTCACACCCGCATCGAGGGGCGTGACTTCTCGCCCACCGAGCAGCGCGTGATCCAGCGCCTGGTCGACACCATCACCGCCGAATACAAGAAGGCGTGGGTCGGCATCTATCCGCTGGAGCTGGAGTACCAGCGCTCGGAGATGCAGCCGCAGTTCGCCAACATTGCCACCCCCAGCGAGATCGTGGTGTCGAGCTCGTTCACCTTCGAGTTCGGCGACAGCAGCGGCACCATGCATCTGTGCATCCCGTACTCGACGCTGGAGCCGATCCGCGACGTGCTGTACTCGAGCGTGCAGGGCGACGCCACCGAGCCCGACCGGCGCTGGGTGAACCTGCTGAAGCAGGAGATCCAGTCCGCCGAGGTGACGCTAACCACCGAGCTCGCCACCGCCGACACCACCGTCGAGCAGCTGCTCGCGCTGAAGGCGGGCGATTTCATCGAGCTCGACCTCGACCCGCTGGTGCAGGCCAAGGTCGACGGCGTGCCCGTCTTCACCTGCCACTACGGCACCTCGGGCGGCAAGTACGCGATCAAGATCGACCGACTATTGACCGGCCCGCAACGCGGCTGGTTGGGAGAACAGCATGTCAGCTGACAACGCCGCACCGGCCGACGCGACGCCGACCCCGGCGCCCAACGCCGAGGAAGACAAGATGGCCGCCGAGTGGGCCGCCGCGCTGGCCGAAACCAAGGCCGATGGCACATCGACCGCGGTGGCGGCGCCGGGCGACAGCATGGCGCCCGCGGCGTTCACCAGCTTCGGCGCCGGTGTCGCACCGGCGGCGCCGAACGACATCAACATGATCCTCGACATCCCGGTCCAGCTGACCGTGGAGCTCGGGCGGACGAAGATCCCGATCAAGAACATCCTGCAGCTTGCGCAGGGCTCGGTGGTCGAGCTGGAGGCGATGGCCGGCGAGCCGATGGACGTGCTGGTCAACGGCTACCTGATCGCGCAAGGCGAAGTGGTCGTCGTCAACGACAAGTTCGGCATCCGCCTCACCGACATCGTGACGCCGAGCGAACGCATGCGGCGTCTGTCGAAATGATCCCCCCCCGGAGCGCCTTCGGCGCCTCCCCCCCAGGGGGGCGCCGCCAGCGGCCCGGCAGAGCCGGATCCGCGGCGGCCGCTGGGTTGGCGCCCAATCATGCGTCGCCCGTGCCGCCAACCACGATCGAATCATTCACATGACTCCCAGCATCGGGTCGCTGCTCGGCTTCGTCGCCGTCATCGCGCTGATTCCGGTCGCGCTCTGGCTGCTCAAGCGCAGTCCGATCGGCGGGGCTGCGGCGCACGGTGTGCTGCGGGTCGTGGCCATGCTGCCGATCTCGACCAACCAGCGGCTGCTGGCGGTCGAAGTGGGCAGCGGCGAAGCGCGGCGCTGGCTGGTGCTGGGCGTGTCGCCGGCCGGCATCCACACGCTGCACACGATGGAGCCGCCGCTCGACGCATCCGGCGCGCCACCGGCCGCAGCTGCCGCGCCATTCGCCCAGTTGCTGGCGCGGCTGGGTTCGGCCAAGGCCGTTGACGGCGTGCCGCCTCCGCCGGGGAGCTCCGATGCGCGCTGAGCATTCACCGCTTCTGTCGTTGCACGCACGGCGCTTCTGCCAAGGCCTCGCCGTCTCGGTGTTGTCGGCCGCGGGCAGCGCGGCTTTAGCCCAATCGGCGGCGCCCGGATCGAACCTGCCGCTGGTGGTGGCCCAGGGTGCGGCCGGCACCAGCTATTCGGTGCCGATCCAGACGCTGCTGTTCTTCACCGCGCTCAGCTTCCTGCCCGCGGTGCTGCTGCTGATGACCGGCTTCACGCGCATCGTGATCGTGCTGTCGCTGCTGCGCCAGGCACTCGGCACGCAGGCCGCGCCGCCGAACCAGGTGATCATCGGCATGAGCCTGTTCCTCACCTTCTTCGTGATGGGGCCGACGCTGGACCGCGTGTACACGCAGGCCTACGAGCCGTTCCAGGCCAACCGCATCGGCTTCACCGAGGCGCTGGCGCGCGGCGAAGCGCCGATGCGCGAGTTCATGCTCAAGCAGACACGCCAGGCCGACGTGGCCCTCTTCGCCAAGCTCGCCCGGCTGCCGGCCGAGGTGAAGAGCGAAGAGGTGCCGTTCAAGGTGCTGGTACCGGCGTTCGTGACGAGCGAGCTGAAGAGCGCGTTCCAGATCGGCTTCCTGATCTTCATCCCGTTCCTCATCATCGACATGATCGTCGCCAGCGTGCTGATGAGCCTGGGCATGATGATGCTCAGCCCGGTGCTGGTGGCCCTGCCCTTCAAGCTGATGCTGTTCGTGCTGGCCGATGGCTGGAATTTGCTGTTGGGTTCGCTGGCAGCCAGCTTTGCGAGTTGAACCGTGCGCTTTGTTCCACTCGGCTTGCTTGCGCTGTTCGCGCTCGCCGTGCTGGTGGCATGGCAATACCTGATCGCCTTGGGCGTGTTGCACTTCTTGCCGGTATGGCTGGCCGGGCTCGGCTCCTGAACCCAAAGAACCATTGATGGACTCACAACAAGTTTTCACCTTCGGCCAGCAAGGCCTGCACCTGCTGTTGATGGTGGCCGCGCCTATTCTGCTGACGGTGCTGGCGGTGGGCCTGCTGGTCAGCGTACCAGCCATGATCATCGGTGGCGAGTTCATCGCCCTGCACCACCCCGTCGCCATTCCAGTCGGTGAAGCCGGCGTAGCCGGTGAGGGAATCCACCGTATTGGCGCCCACCGAAAGCAGTCCGGCAGCATCGCTTACGGCCAGCGGATTGCCCGGGCCGACCGCGCACGGGGCGGCACAGCCTCCGGCTGGCGCGGCGAAGATGTAAGCGACGACGAAGGAGAGCGAACCCCCTGGCGCGAGCGTGGCCGGTCCGGCGGTGAGCATCGACTTCGTATCGCTCGGAACTCCGGTGTTGATGAAGCAGATCCGTGTGATGGCTGGGTTGATGATGGTGCACTGCGGATCCCCGGCAGTACCGAGCG
>CALMQI010000313.1 GCA_937871935.1 uncultured Burkholderiales bacterium | reverse complement strand
GTGATCGCCTTCGACCTGCCCGTTGCCGCGGTCACGGTGCCTGCGGGCGATCTCGAGCAGGCGCTGCCCATGCACGTCGGTGTCCGCGCCCAGCTTGGCAGCGATGGTGCGCAGCACGGCTCGCTGCTCGGCGTCTGCTTCGGCCTTCGCCGCGCGGCCTTGCGGCGGCGCCGTCAGGCCCTCATGCATCGTCTGGGCGTGGCGCTGCAGCGCGGCCAACGCCGCCGGATCGATGCCTTTCCTCGTCGACGAAACCTGCTGTTCGCTCACGGTGTCTCCTCGGGAGTCGATGGGGAGCCACGCTAGCGCAGCCGGCCGCGCCGCTCCATCCCTACAAACGAAGGCGCACCGGCGCGGCCTGGGCCGCACCGTTCAGACCGGCCCAGCGTGAATCGCCGATCGTGCTGTAGCCACAAGGCGATAGCTTTCGGCGGGGCGATCCAGCCACTGCGACAACTCAGGCTGGATCGCTTGGGCCCAAGCGCCGTGGCGCACGAACGCGTCGTACGCCGCCATGTCTCTGAACACGGCAAGGCCCACAAGCACGTGCTCGCCCTCGCGTATCGGCAAGCGCGGAAAGTTGTTGGCGGCGCCTTCGGTGACAAACCAGCCCGAGACCTCAGCACCTGCTCGCTGAAGGCACGGCGTCATCACGTCGCGGCAGAACTGCAGCAGCGCAGGGGATGCCGGCTCCCGCAGATAGGAAATGCTCAGGTCCAGCAGACCGGGACGCGCCATGCGCACTGCCCCCGCGGCGCGCGTGCGGCCGCGCATGTCTACCCCTGCGCCGGACCAGGCGGGCTTGAGCAGCAGCACGTTGTCGGAATCGATCATCGTCGCGTTAGCAGCGTCACGGTGGCGCTGCCAGACCGGCCCGCCATAAAAGGCCGCGAGGCCGCGCGCTCGGCTGTCCATGTCGGCGAAGCCGCGCAACCACACGAACCGGTCCGGTGCGTCGAGGTCGCGGAACTGTCCCATCACCGCCATGCCCGCCGCCTCCTGCGTCTCGACGAACTCGCGGTCAAACAACTCAATCAGCGTGTCGCGCTGGCCTGAGTGCAGTGCGTACTGGCGCAACTCGACGACCTGGCAATCAAGGTCGAGCGCACCCACGCACGGCGCTGCAACGCCGACGGCGTCTGCCACGCGCTCGAACTCCATCACCCAGTTGACCTCCCAGCTGCGCCCCCCGTCTTCGGAGAACGCCTGCTCCCAGCGCGCGTTGTCGGCACCACCTTGCCGCAGCCAGCGAAAGCGTACGCGGATGGGCCGTCCTTCGAAGAGGTCGTCGCCTTCGAAGAGGCCTTCGTCGCCCTCAAATCGGCCGACCACCGGCGCGCTCAACCGGCCGGAGGCCGCGTCGATGCCACCACCGTCGTTCGTGACCCAGTAGATGCTCCACAGGTCGGTCACCGGGTTGAAGACGCGAAACGACATGCCGACCCAGCCAGGCCGCCACGCTTCGGCGACCAGGGTGTCGAAGTTGGCGACACCGCCCGGCAGACGCTGCACGCGCGAGGTCGCCGTGAACGTCTCCCAGTCGGTGCAGCCCTGCAGCCGGGCCTTCAGCCTTCGTTGCCGCGTGTTCCAGGTTCCGGCGAGGAAGTCGAAGTCATGGATCGCGCTCGCATTGCGCGAGGTTCGGGTGTTCACGGCTGGCTCCTCGGTCGACGACAGGAAAGCCATCGTGCCGCCGATAATGCGACACGTTGTGTCGTGATTTGCTGCCGCGATGAAAGCTAGCCGCCTGCTATCCATCCTGCTTCATCTGCAGGCGCATGGCCGCGCCACGGCTGGCGTGCTGGCGAGCGCGCTCGAGGTCTCCGAGCGCACGATCCTGCGCGACATCGACCAGCTCTCTGCGGCCGGCGTGCCGCTGTGGGGTGAGCGTGGTCGCCACGGCGGATTCCAGCTAAGGCCCGGATGGACAACGCAGCTCACCGGCATGACCGAGGCCGAGGCCCACGCGCTTTTGCTGGCGGGCATGCCCGGCCCGGCCACCGAACTGGGGCTCGGGGAGGCGGCGTTGTCGGCGCGGATGAAGCTGCTGGCCAGCGTGCCCGCGCCGCTGCGACACGGCGCCGCCACGGTGGCTGAGCGCTTGCACATCGACCCGCTCGATTGGTATCGCGGAGTGGACACCCCGGCGTTCTTGCGTGAGGCTGCCGAAGCCGTCTGGCACGCCCGGCGCGTTCGGGTCAAGTACACCAGTTGGCGCGGCACATCACGGCGCGATCTCGATCCTTTGGGGCTGGTACTCAAGGCCGGTGTTTGGTACATGGTTGCGCGCCAAGCCGGAAAGGTCGAGCCCCGGACGTACCGCCTCGCGAGCCTCGTCTCCATGGAGCTCGGCAGCGCCACCTTCAGGCGCCCGCGCCAGTTCGATCTCGCACGCTATTGGCGCGAAGCCTCGGCGCGATTCGAATCGGAGCTACGCCCCATGGAGGCGCGCGTGCTGGTATCGCCGCGGGCGATGGGCTGGCTGGTGCACGCGCGCAACCGGTGCCAAACTCTGCCGGAGGTGCCGGTGGACTTGATCGTCCCCAGCGGCTGGCGTTTGGTGTCCTTGCCGATCGAGTCCATCGACCACGGTGCGCGGCAGATGCTGGGCTACGGGGTAGAGATCGAAGTCGTCGCGCCGTGGGCGCTGCGCGAGGAATTGGCTCGATTGAGCGCAGAGGTGCTCAGGCGCCACACGTCACGCACAGCAGGTACGTGCGACCTTGTGCCAGCACCTCGACGTCGCGAGACAAGTAGGGTCACGCCGGAAAAGACCACCCCGCAAGGCGCATAGCCGAGGGTCAGCTCCCGCGACCTTCAGGCAGTCAAGAGTTGAGCGACTGCAGTCAGTCTATTCCGCCCGTTCGACGCATTGCAGCGAGCGATAGCAAGTGGACGGATCCCGCCCTCACTGTTCACGCAGACGTGCCCTCGCCTCGTCGGCCGTCTCGTAGATATGTGGCGCCACGCCCCGTGCGGCCAGTGCCGGCCCCAGCTTGGCGCGCAGGAAGCCCGACGTCGTATAGCGCGTGACGTTCAGGTAGTGGCGGTCGACCAGCGTGCGCACCATCGCGGCCCAGTCGTCCTCGAGCCCGGGGTCGATGCTGAAGTGGTCGTAGTTGACCACCGCATAGACCTTGTGCTTCAGCGGCAGCACATGGGCCTCGACCTCGCGCTGCACGGCTTCGATGTCGTCGATGCTGCGGATAGCGAGCCGCTCGAAGTTGATGAACAACGTCTGCCGCTCGGCATCGAAGCTGAAGCGTTCGGGCAGCGGCCGCAGCAGCAGCCGCGCACGTAGGCCCATCGCGGCTTCGGCGAACAGCGCCAGCGGCATCGTCGCCGGCTCGCGCTCGATGATCGGCTCGAAGTCCATCTGCGCCAGGACGTCGCGCTGCAGGTCAATGCCGGGCGCCAGCTCGATCAGCTCGAGCCCGCGTTCGTGCAGGCGGAACACGCAGCGCTCGGTGACATACAGCACCGGCTGCCCGCGGCGGTGCGCCTCGCGGCCCGAGAACGTGCGGTGCTCGACCTGGCGCACGAACTTGCGCTCGCCGTTGGCCATGAAGGTGCCGACGAAGACCACCTTCTTCGCGTTCTGGCTGATGTTGATGAAGCCGCCCGCGCCGGCCAGGCGCGGGCCGAAGCGGCTGACGTTCAGGTTGCCCTCGGCGTCGGCCTGCGCGAGACCCAGGATCGCCAGGTCGAGCCCGCCGCCGTCGTAGAAATCGAACTGGTACGGCTGGTCGATCACCGCCTGTGTGTTGACCGCGGCACCGAAGTTCAGCCCGCCGGCCGGGATGCCGCCGATCACGCCGGGCTCGGCCGTCAGCGTGATCAGGTCGATCACGCGCTCCTCGGCCGCCACCTGCGCCACGCCCTCGGGCATGCCGATGCCGAGATTGACCACGCTGTTGGCCTGCAGCTCGAGCGCGGCGCGGCGCGCGATGATCTTGCGCTCACTCATCGCCATCGGCACCACGTGCCCGGCCGGCACGCGGATCTCGCCGGCGAACGCCGCGCTGTAGGGCTCGGCGAAGGTCTGCATGTGGTATTCGGGCCGCTCGGCGACCACCACGCAGTCGACCAGCACGCCGGGAATCTTGACCTGCCGCGGATGCAGCGAGCCGCCGGCGGCGATGCGCTCGACCTGGCAGATCACGATGCCGCCCGAGTTGTGCGCCGCCATCGCGATGGCCAGCGCCTCCAGCGTGAGCGCCTCGCGCTCCATCGTCACGTTGCCGTCGGCGTCCGCCGTGGTGCCACGGACGAACGCCACGTCGATGGGGAATGCCTTGTAGAACAGGTACTCCTCGCCGTCGATGACCATCAGCCGCACGCGCTCGTCGGTCGAGCGCGCATTGATGCGGCCGCCGCCGTGGCGCGGGTCAACAAAGGTGCCCAACCCCACCTTGGACAGATGCCCCGGCTTGCCGGCCGCGATGTCGCGAAAGAGATGGCTGATCACACCCTGCGGCAGGTTCCA
>CALMQI010000312.1 GCA_937871935.1 uncultured Burkholderiales bacterium | reverse complement strand
CCTGCGCAAGTGCGTGCACTGCGGCTTCTGCACCGCCACCTGCCCGACCTACCAGCTGCTCGGCGACGAGCTCGACAGTCCGCGCGGCCGCATCTACCTGATCAAGCAGGTGCTCGAAGGCGAGCCGCCGACGCGCAGCACGCAGATCCACCTGGACCGCTGCCTGACCTGCCGCAACTGCGAGACCACCTGCCCGTCGGGCGTGCGCTACGGCGAGCTGGTCGACATCGGCCGGCAGATCGTCGAGGCCAAGGTCGAGCGGCCGGCGGCCGAACGCGCGGCGCGCTGGGCGCTCAAGCAGGGCATGACCTCGCCGCTGTTCGCGCCGGCGCTCAAGGTCGGCCAGGCGATGCGCGCGTTCCTGCCCGGCGTGTTGAAGGACAAGCTGCCGGCGCGCGAATCGGCCGCGGCCCACCGCTGGCCGACCCGCGCGCACCCGCGCAAGGTGCTGATGCTGCTGGGCTGCGTGCAGCCGGCGATGATGCCCAACATCAACTCGGCCACCGCGCGTGTGCTCGACGCCGCCGGCATCCAGACGCTGGTGGCCGATGGCGCCGGCTGCTGCGGCGCACTGCGTACGCACCTGGCCGACGTGGACGGCGGCCGCGCCGACATGCGCCGCAACATCGACGCCTGGTGGCCGCTGGTCGAGGGTCTCACCGGCGCGGGCAAGGTCGAGGCGATCGTGATGAACGCGTCGGGCTGCGGCGTGATGGTCAAGGACTACGGCCACGCGCTCGCGAACGACCGCGCCTATGCCGACAAGGCGCGCCGCGTCGCCGAGCTGACGCGCGACCTGAGCGAGCTGCTGCCCGACCTGGTGCCGAAACTGAAGCCACGGCTGGCCCGCCCCCGCCCGGCGGGGGAGCGGGGAGCGGGTGCCCCGGGTCGACCCGAAGGGCGGGTGAAACGCGTGGCGTTTCATCCGCCGTGCACGCTGCAGCATGGCCAGCAGCTGCGCGGCGGCGTCGAGACCGCGCTGCGCGAGCTCGGCTTCGACGTCGAGCTTGCCCGCGAGGAGAGCCATCTGTGCTGCGGCTCCGCGGGCACCTACTCTGTGCTGCAGCCGGCACTTGCGCACCAGCTGCGCGACCGCAAGCTCGGCCACCTGGCTGCCGTGCAGCCCGAGGCGATCGTCTCGGCCAACATCGGCTGCATCCAGCATCTGCAGTCCGGCACGCGCACGCCGGTGCGGCACTGGGTGGAAGTACTCGATGAGGCGCTCGGGCACTGATCAGCGCGGCGCCGACGCCATCGGCGGTGGCCAGGTCGCGGCCAGTCGACCGCGCGGATAGAGTACGGCCATCGGCGGCAACACGCCGTCGGCCTGCACATCGATGTCGGGCGCCAGAGACATTGGCATTCGGCTGCGCGCGCTGTCGCCATGCAGGGTCTTTGGCTTCGAGGTGTGCCGTGATGTCTTCACGTCGTGTCACGCTCCGCGTCGATCGCGTCCTACAGCTGCAGCGTGATCACGCCACCCGGATCGGCCGCGCGCGAACAGCACAGAATCACCCGCTCGCGCCGTTCGGCCTCGCCGAGCACATGGTCGCGGTGATCGATCGGGCCGGACGCGGCGGCGTCGTACGGCACCGCGCAAACGCCGCACAGGCCGTCGGAGCACTTCGTGTCGACGGGCAGGCCGGCCCCGGCGAGCACCTCGGTCGCCGCGCGATCTGACGGCACCTCGAGTGTGCGGCCGCTGCTGGCCAGCTTCAACACGAACGGATGGTTCGTGCGCGGCGGCGCAACCGGCACCTGAAAGTATTCGCGGTGCAAGGCGTCCTCGGACCAGCCTGCCGCGCGCGCCGCGGCAAACACCGAGTCCATGTAGCGCGGCGAGCCGCAGCAGTACAGGTGCCCGCCTCTGGCATGCGTCGGAACGAGCCGCGCCAACTCCGCGCGCCGGCCCTCGTCTTTGAGATGCAGCTGCACGCACGCGCGCCAGGGCGCCGCGTCCAGATCGGCGACGAAAGCGGCGGCGGCACGGCTCGGTGCGCTGTAGTGGAGCTCGAATGCACGACCGAGCGCGTGCAGCCGGTGCGCCATCGACAGCATCGGCGTGATGCCGATTCCGCCGGCGAACAACAGCGAGTGCGTCGCGTCTTCGTGCAACGGGAAGTGGTTGCGAGGTTTCGAGACGAACACCGTGCGCCCGGCACGGAACGCACGGTGCATCAGCGCCGAACCGCCGCGCCCCTGCAGTTCGCGCTGCACGCCGAGCACCCAGGTGCGGCTGTCGGCCGGGTGGCCGGCGAGGCTGAATTGACGCAGGTATTCGGGCGCGACGACGACGTCGATGTGTGCCCCGGCCTCGAACAGCGGCAGCTCGGCGCCGTCGAGCGCGGTCAGCTCCAGACGCGCGATGCCGGGCGCCATCTCGACTCGCCGTGCCAACCTGACGGCGAACACCGGTGGCTCGCCGGACGGCATCACGAACTGCGGCGTCAGGCCTTGCGTCTGCCCGGATGCGATGCGCTCCCGGTACTGCTGCGGTGTCAGCAGCGCGCGATAGCGTGCGAGGCCCTGCT
This sequence comes from uncultured Burkholderiales bacterium, assembly GCA_937871935.1. GTDB lineage: Bacteria > Pseudomonadota > Gammaproteobacteria > Burkholderiales > Burkholderiaceae_C > JAEUPI01. The sequence continues at coordinate 9,392 of CALMQI010000312.1, read as the reverse complement.
CGCGATTCACCGGATGCGTAACCGGAAACGGCGGCGGCATCACGTCGGCCGGGTAGACGGCGAGCGACTGTTCGGCATGTTCGATGCGCAGCCCCAGGTTCAACTCGCGGCGATGCGTCTGCTTCGCGCGCACGTAGGCACCGGTGGCGCGATCCAGCTCGATGTCCCACCACCAGGTCTTGACCGGGTTGATGCCGCCGCGGCCGAGCCTGTCGTCGCGTGCGGCCAGGCGCGGTGCTTGCGACGGCAGACGCCTTGCAACCCAGCGCCAAACCTGGTCGGCAAGCAGGCCTTCTGTGTTCCACGGGCAGGTCTTCATGCAACGGCCGCACATGCCGCCGCCGATGTTGGTGATGCGGTAGCGCGCGCACTTCTCGGCGTCGCTCTTCCAGATCTCGTAGCCGTTGTAGACCCGCTTCGGCCCGGCGGTGATCGCCCCCGACGGGCACTCGCGCGCGCACTTGTTGCACTGCTCGCAGAAGCGCTGCAGGCCGAAGTCGATCGGCTTGTCGGCCGTCATCGGCAGGTCGGTGCTCACGGTGCCACTCTTCAGCCGCGGCCCCAAAAACGGATTCAGGATCACCTCGCCGATGCGGCTCACCTCGCCCAGACCCGACAGCAGCAGCAGACCCGGCTGCAGCAGGTCGCCGTCGAGCACCGAATGCACGCGTGCCGAATAGCCGAGGCGCCGGATCTGCTCGGCGACGATGCCGCCGAGCAGCGAAAAACGCAGGTAGGCGCGCATGCTCTGCGCCACGGAGATCCAGTCGTCGCCGCTGGCGCCTTCCATCGTCTCGTAGCCCTGGTCGATCAGCAGGTTGATCGCGTTGGCGTGGTAGGCCGGCATTACGTTGCCGCCGGCATCGTGCGAATACCAGGCCCAGCTGGGGATCGCGCACAGGCCCGCCGCGTCGATGCCGAGCCAATAGGCGGCAGCCTTCAGGTTGTCGGCGTTGCGCTGTGGGTCGGCCGCAGTCGGCGACACCGGCGCGCGCGCGTCGCCGAACTGCAGCAGCAGCAGCGCACCGAGTGCACGGCGCGCGCAGGCGCCGATCGGGCTCTTCATCACGTAGTGCGCGTTCTTCGCGCCCTCCTGCACATCGCGGCCGAGGTCGCCGAAGAGGGCTCGCGCGAAGAAGTCGGCGCGCTTCGGGAAACGCGGCACGCGCTCGTGGTCGATGAAGGTCGTCGGTTCGTCGCGGCGCGTCAGCGTCTCGAACGCATGCGGGCCCTGGTGGAAGTCACGGTTCGCGAACGGATCGCGTCGGTGCGCGCCTTTCACGGTGCCGAGGCCCAGCTGCCAGCTCAAGGACCGCGACAGCGTGCGCCGCTGCGCCGTCGGTGTGGCAAGCGGTACGTCCGCTTCGAGCTCGCAGTCCGTGGTCACTGCGGCCAGCCCATAACGCGTGCCGAGATGCGGAACGTGCAGGTCGTCGTATGCGAGGCCGGACGCGGCGGCCAGTTGGTTCAGGTCGACATCGCTGCAGGTGGCGCTGTGCGAGCGCGCGGCGAATCCGAGCAGACGCAGGTAGGTTGCGAGCAGCACGGCTGTCTGCGCCGCGAGCACCGCCGCGCGCGGCGCCTGGGCGTCGGGGCCGATCCAGTCGCAGCCGCGTTCATCGGGATGCGGGTCGCGTGGCCATTCGACGAGCACGACGATCGCATGCGTGTGCACGCCTGCGATCGGCCCGTGGGTCGTGCGCGCCGACTCCACCACGTCGGCCAGGATCATGTCCATGCCGGCCGCGAAGCTCCTCGGCTGGCTGCGCTCGAGTTCCGCCGCGATCTGCGCCACCTGCGGGTTGCGAATCGGCTCCGCCAGGAATGCCTGCAGCGGCAGCGTGCAGACGCCCATCATCGACGCGTCGAAGTAATAGCCCGCGGCTTTCAGGTGCCGCGCGCGCTCGGTCGGGTCGGCGGGAATCTCGGCGCGGCACGGCGCGACAACACCATCGCGCACGACGTCGAACATGGCGAGATACGGCCGCATCGCATGCACGATCGACAGCGGATCGGCGGACTCGAGATCGAGTTCGCGCATCGGCGGCACCGCATCGAGCACCGATAGGCGCGCTGCGTCGCGTGTCAGGCGTTCGAGCGGATAGGGGCCGAGATGGAAAGGCCGATCGCGGGTGGAAAACAGACGCATAAGGGCGGCTCGATGTCCGCTGCCGATCTTCCCACGGCAGCATCCCGGTGCGGTCGGCGATCTATTCGCCCGCGAATGAAGGGGTCGCGACGGACGGCCGCCGGCACCTGCGGGCTAACATCGAACTTCGTTCGGCGACACGCGCGACAGGTGCCCGGCGACAAGTCAAACCCAGCACGCGATGAGCGCCACCGCCCCTCCCGCCAGCAGCGAGCGCGCCGTGCTCGATCTCTTCGAACGTGCGCTCGACGTCGATTCTGCTGAGCGAGACGCCTGGCTCGTTCGGCAATGCGGGGACGACGCGGCGCTGCTCGCGCGCGTGCGTCGGCTGATGGCCATCGACCAGGCCGGATCTTCGAATCTGTTCACCGTCGACGGCCACGGCACACAGGTGGCGGGCAGCGAACCCTGGGCCGCCGTGCTGCCGCCGCCGATGGTGGGTGTCTGGCGTCTGGACGAGCTGATCGGCAGCGGCGGCATGGGCGCGGTGTACCGCGCCACGCGCGCCGACGGTCTGTTCGAGCAGACGGTGGCGGTGAAGTTCGTGCGTCCGCTGCGCGGCCTGATGCGGGTCGAACCGCTGGTCGATGCGGAGCGGCGGCTGCTGGCGCGCATGCAGCACCCGGCCATCGCGCACATCCTCGACGGCGGCACAACGGCCAATGGACTGCACTTCCTGGTGATGGAATTCGTCGACGGCCTGGGCCTCGACGAATGGGTCGATGAACACGCGCCCGACACGCGAGCTGTCGTGCGCCTGATGCGCGAGGTCTGTGCCGCGGTCGCGCATGCGCATGCCCATCTGGTGCTCCACTGCGACATCAAACCGGCCAACGTCCTGGTCACCGCGGCCGGCGAACCGAAGCTGATCGACTTCGGCGTCGCCCGCATCCAGGACGTGATCGACGCCTCGCTGCCGCAGGGCTTCACGCGCGCCTACACCAGCCCGCAACGGCTGGCCGGTGAGCCGGCCTCGGTGATCGACGACGTCTATTCACTCGGCATGGTGCTGGCCGAGGTGCTGACTGGCGCGCTGCCCGACCCGAAGCGGTTGGACCTGGCGCCCGCGCTCGACGCCGAACTCGCAGCGGTGATCCGCAAGGCGCTGGCGACCGAACGCGCGTTGCGTTACGCCAGCGTGAAGGCGCTCGACGACGACCTCGCAAACTGGCTGGCGAAGCGGCCTGTGGCCGCCATGGGCGCGCATTGGCGCTACCGCACGCGCAAGCTGGTGCAGCGGCATCCCTGGCGCGTGGCCTCGGCCACGCTCGCGCTCGGTGGACTGGTCGCCGCGCTCGCAATCATCACCGGCCTGTACAACCGCGCCGAATCGGCGCGGCTCGATGCCGAAAGGCGCTTCGACGAGGTGCGCGCGCTGGCCAAATACATGCTGTTCGATCTCGATACGCGGCTCGAGGCCACACCGGGCAACACCGCGGCGCGGCGCGAGATGGTCGGCCGCAGCCAGCGCTACCTCGACGCGCTGGCCGAGGGCGTGCAGGGTCGTCCCGAGCTGCAGCGCGAGGTCGCCGTCGGCCTGGCGCGGCTGGCCGAAGTGCAAGGCGTGCCGGGGCGGCCGCACGTGGGCGAGCCCGCGGCCGCACGCACGAACCTCGACCGTGCCGAGCGGCTGCTCGCCGCGCAGGAGCCGGCGAGCCGGGACGACTGGACCTGGCAACGCGACGCAGGCCACACGCAATACTTGCTGGCGTTGGTGATCGGCGGCCGCGACAACAATGCAGCCGGGCAGCTCGAGCGCGCGCGTCGCGCCGAGCAGTTGGTGCAGCGCGCGCTGGAGCTGGCCGGTCCGTCGACCGCGACGCCCGAACCGTCGACGGCGGCCGTGCGGCGGTCCGTGTCCGCGAGTGCGGGCGCGTCGCCGCGCGAGCAGGCGGCGCTGCACGAGCTGCTGACCAGCACGCGGCTGACGCAGGCCGACGCCCACCGGTATCTCGACCAGCATGCGCTGGCTGCCGCGCTGCAGGCCGACGAGGAGCGGCGCCTGTACACGCTGCCCGATGCCCTGCGCGCCGAGATGGCATTCGAGTTCCAGACCGGGCGTGCGGCCCTGACGCTGGGCGATTCGCTGTACTACCTGGAGCGCAAGGACGAGGCCCTGCAGGCCTACCAGCGCGGCACGCAGCGCTTCCAGGCCGGGCTCGCGCGAACGCCGACGAACCACCGGCTGCTGCTGGGCGCGCTGAGCGGCCATTGGTACATTTCGTCGGTGTTGGCCGAGCTGGATCAGCCGAAGGCTGCGCTCGTGCCCAGCGACGAGGCCATGCGCATCGCGCAGCAGATGCTGGCCCTCGACGCCGAGAACCTGGAGGCTCAGCGCATGCTGAACGGGGTGCGCAACGATCGCGCGATCGTGCTCGCCAAACTCGGACGCCACGACGAGGCGATCGCGCTGATCGAGGAGTCGATGCCCGAAAAGGAGGCCCGCGCCGCGCGCGCGCCCGACGACTCCGAGCGCGCGCGCGACATTGCGGTGCCGCTGCGGCTGCTGGCCAGCCACTACAAGGACAAGGGCGACGTTGCCGGCGCCTGCCGCGTGCTGCGGCGCGCAATTCAGGTCTGGGGTGAAATCGAGAAACGCTGGGGCGTATCCGATTTCGACCGCCGCAACGACGTGACCGAGGTGCGCAAGCAGGCGGCCGGATGCGCCAATGCTCGCGAGTGAGCCGACACTCCGTCAGTCCGGCGCGAGCGCCTCGGCCAACCAGGCGCGCGCGGCGCGCCAGTTGCGCTTGACGGTGGCGGTCGAGATGCCCTGCGCCTGCGCGATCTCCTCCACCGTCATGCCGGCGAAGTAACGCATCTCGACCAGCTTCGCGTGCTCGGGCGACACCGCCGCGAGCTTGTCCAGCACGTCGTGCAGCGACTCGACGTCGACATCGGAGGTCGGCTCCTCGGCGATCGTCGACACCAGCGTCACCTTGGTCCCGCCGTCGCGTTTGGCCGACGCCTCGCGCCGCACGTGGTCGATCAGCACCTGGCGCATCACCTGGCCTGAGTAGGCGAGAAAGTGCGCGCGGTCGCGCGCCGACAGCACCTCCTGCCCCAGCAGCTTCAACGCCGCACCGTGCACCAGCTCGGTCGGCGCGACCATGAACCGTGCCCGGTCGCCAGCCAGGATGCGCCGCGCCAGCCGCCGCATCTCCTGGTAGACGGCCGCCATCAGCTGGTCGCGCGCGCCGCCCTGGCCCGCCTCGGCGGCGCGAAGCAGCTCGGTCACGGCGGGGGCGCGGCGGGGTGGTGGTTCGGACATCGGGTGTCGGGTCGGCGCCGGAATCGTTGGCGCTGAATCTAGCCTGCGCGCCGCGCGGCGGCGACCTCACCCCCCGCAGTCGCGCGGCCGGGATGACGCGAACGGCCCGCGTGATCCGTTTTCGCCGCGCCTTGCGCCTTGGATGGATACGAGCCCATTCAAACAAGGAGAACCGTCGATGAACACCATCCCCACACCATCGCGCCGGCGATGGCCTCTGGCCGTTACCGTGGCCGTGCTGTGCGCCGGCGCGGCGATCGCGCAATCGATGAGCCCGATCGCCGCACCGCCGGGCGCGCCGCCGCAGGCCGGCACCGACGGCGCTGCGCCTGATCGCCTGTCGGCCTGGGAACGCCGCGACTTCGGCGTCGCCGCGCCGGCCGAACTGCATGCCGGCGCCTTCCACGGCCAGACGCCGAACCGCATCCCCGGCGGCCAGGTGATCACGACGCAGGGCCTGGTCGCGCTGCTGCAGCAGCGCGAACTGCCGACCGTGCTGCTGCACGTGCTCGACGGCGGCCCGACGCTGCCGCGCGCGCTGCCGGCGCCCTGGGCCGCGCAGCCTGGCCGCTTCGACGATGCAACGCAGCAGCAGCTCGCGCAGCTGCTGCGGCAGGCCACGCGCGGCCAGGCCGAAGCGCCGCTGGTCTTCTATTGCGCGAGCCCGGAATGCTGGATGTCGTATAACGCCGCACTGCGGGCGATCCGGCTCGGCTACCGCAACGTGCTGTGGTACCGAGGAGGCCTCGCCGCCTGGCAACAGGCGGGGCTGACCATGGGCGAGCGCGGCGCGCCGCCACCCCAGGCTGGGCCCGGCGGCCGCAGCGCCGGCGCGCTGCCGCCCGATGCCTTCGGCGCCGCCGGTGGAGTCCGGCCATGACGCCGCGCCGCTTCATCGGCGTCGCCGTCGGCCTGGCGCTGGCCGCCGCGGCGCAGGCCGGCGCCGACGCGCGTGGCCCCGCTGCGTTCGGCTGGCTCGCGCAGCTGGCCGGCCATTGCTGGCAGGCCGAGAACCCGCATGCTTCGGGCAAGGTCGAGGCCTGCTGGTCGTTCGACGCCAACACGCAGTCGCTGCGGCTGCGCACACGCGACGCCACCGGCGCCACAGTGCGGTCGATCGTCCGTCTGCAGCGCGGCGCACTGCATTTCCAGGCAGTCGGACACGCCGGCGCGCCCGCGCAAGAGTGCTGGCTGATGCCGGCGTCCTTCGACGCATATGGCTCGACGCCGCGCTCGGGGGCGCTGGAATGCCACGTTGCCGATCCGAGATCGACCATGGCCCCACCGGCAAGCTGGACCTACCGGCTCGAGCCGGTGGCCCACGATCGTTACCGCATCGTCGAAACCTACCAGTACGGCGGTGGCGCGCAGGCATTCAGGCGACACGTGTGGCTGTTCGTTCGTGGCGGCGCCGCCGCGGCGCAACCCGATGGCGACGGTACCGACGACGCCAGCGATGCCGGCTGCGACGGCGGGGTGGCGACGCCGGCGATGGCACCTCGCGAAAGCGCGTGATCCGTTTCGAGCGCGGCTTGCGCCGATACCAGCACCGACGCACGAATCCACCATGACCACGACCCGCTCGACCTCTCAGCCTGCACGCACCGGCCTGGTGCCGATCGCGCCGCGTGTCGCCCGTTGCTGGCCGGGTGCGCTGGCCGCGCTGCTCGTGGCGCTCGCCTCCTGGGCCGGCGCTTTCGAAGTGGCGCGCGACGCCGGAGCGCCGGCGCCGCTGCCGGTGAGCCAGACGCTGCGGGCGCTGGCTCGACTGTTGCGCGGCAAGGCCGGCGGCGAGGAGCTGCGCGCCGCGTCGCGCCGCATCGCACCGGCGGTGGCTGCCGGCCGCCAGCCGAGCGAGCTGCGTTGGTTGCGCGCCGTGCCGCCGGCTGCGCGCGAGCCGTGATCCGTTTTCGCCGCGAATTGCGCCTTAAAGGGTACGACGGCGCGAAACGCCTCGAACCAGACCAGAACCCCACAGGAGATCACCATGACCATCACAACCCGAATCGGCACGCTTCGCCGCCTGATCGCCATCGCGCTGCTCGGCAGTGCCGCCGGCGCCCTCGCACAGGACTTGAACGCCATTGCGCAACAGCAGCTGAACCAGACCACCCGGATGCTCGAGCAGTCGATGCGCCAGTCGCAGCAGCTGAGCCAGACGATGCAACAGACCCAGCAGCAACTGCTCCAGCAGCGCATGCAGGACCCCGCCGTGCGCAGTTCGTACCAGCAGTACCTGCAGCAGATGCAAGGCAGCGGCCGGCAGCCGATGGACTTCGCGACCTACACCTATTACCACATCTACACCAACGGCTTCTCGCGCGGAGGCATCGAGCACATGAACCGCGTCGAAGGCGGCAACCGCGCCGCCGAGATGAACGCCTGGCAGGGCGTGCGTCAAGCCGAGCAGAACCGCGCCGACAGCATGCAGGCGCAGCGCGACGGCTACTTCCGCAACCAACAGGAAGCCGGCCGCGGCCTGATGGGCCAGAGCACCTACCAAGGCCCGAACGGCAGCTCGACGCAACTGCCGCATACGTGGCAGCGCAACACCACGCACAACCACCTGGGTCAAACCTACCACGTCGATCACAGCGGCCAGTACTACGTGCGCGGCACCGACGGCTGGTGGTATCCGATCAATCGCTGATTCCAACCCGAAGCGACCTGCCCCACACGAGGAGAACACCATGCCCAAACTGATCATCCGCCACCTCACCGGCGCCAAGGCCAACCAGGAGATCGCCTTCGACGACGCGCAGTTCGCGACGCCGATCACGCTCGGTCGCGACGCCAGCTGCCGCGTGGTGTTCGACGACGCCGACGACGCGGTAAGCCGCCAGCACGCACGCATCGAGCGCGACGCCGACGGCTTCAAGCTCGTCGATACCGGCAGCGCCAACGGCAGCTTCGTCAACCGCGTGCCGGTCAAAGGCGAGGCGCGGCTCGCGCACGGCGACGTCGTGCAGTTCGGCCGCGGCGGCCCGCAGGCGTCGGTGCATCTGGATCCGCCGCCGGTGCCGGCCACGAAGGCCACGCGCCTGGTCGATGACGCGATCGCGAAGCCGACGCGCGAAGTGTCCGGCATGCAGGCCGCGGCCGCGGGAGAACCGGCCCGCGTCGGCCGCGCCACCGTCGAGCGGCTGATCGGTGCCGAGCAGCAGCGCAGCAAGCGGCTGCTGCTCAACGCGGTGGCCGGCGTGGTCGCAGTGGCCGGCGCCGTCGGTCTGTGGCAGGTGCTCGACGGGAAGAAGCGCGAGGAGCAGACGCAGGCGCAGCTGCGCGCCGCCGATACGCGAATCGCCAGCGCCAACGTCGAGGCCGCGAAGAAGCTCGCCGACATGGAAGCCAAGGCCAACCTCGGCCGCCGCGTGAAGGCCGACTACGGCGCCTCCACCGTGTTCATCGAGGTCGCCTGGCGGCTCACCGAGTCCGTGTCGGGCAAGCAGATCTACCACTCGAGCGTGAAGGTCGGCGACAAGGGCTGGTTCCCGGCCTATCTGAAACTCTCCGACGGCAGCTACGAGCCGATGCTGACGCTGGAGGACCGCGGCAAGGCGAACCCGATCGGCGGCACACACACCGGCAGCGGGTTCGTCGTCTCCGACAACGGGATGATCATGACCAACCGCCACGTCGCGGCCGCCTGGCATGCCGGCTACGACCTCAAGTTCCCGGGTGTCGTGGTCGAGCGCAGGCAGAACGAGAACAAGGAGACCGAGACCGTCGTCGTCGAAGTGCTCAACGAGGCGCCCGAAAGCCTGCAGAACTGGGTGCCCTCGCGCAGCCGCTTCTTCAAGACCCGCGGCGTCGGCGACGCGCGCAGCGTGACCGGCACACTCAGCTCGATGACGGTAACCTTCGCCAACAGCAAGCTGCGCAACCCGGCCACGCTGGGCACGGTCTCGCCCGAACACGACGTGGCGCTGATCAAGGTCGAGGCCGGCACCGGCATCCTGAGGAAGGTGGAGA
>CALMQI010000311.1 GCA_937871935.1 uncultured Burkholderiales bacterium | reverse complement strand
TATCGTGACTGGAGTTCAGACGTGTGCTCTTCCGATCTCCCAGCCCGCCACTTTGCCGCCCGTTCCGCCCCGTGCCGACGATATTCAGGCTCCAGACAGCAGGACCAAGCCATGAACACCCAGGAATTGACCAACCGCGTCCGGCTTGCGATGGTCCTGCTCATGCAGGGAACACAATCCGGGAAACGATGGTCGGGCCAGCACCGGGTGACCGCGCTGGCACTGTTGATGGGCGGCGCGGTTGCGCTTTCGGCCTGTGTTTCGGTCAAGGCACCGGACAAGCCGATCGTGATCGAGCTCAACATCAACATCAAGCAGGAAGTCATTTACCGGCTCGCGGCGGATGCCAAGAACACGGTGGATGAAAATCCTGGTGCCTTTTGAGGATTTGAAATGTTGAAGACTGTAACCACTGCTGCTTCGAGGCACTCGCCGCTGGCGTTGCTTGCCGGTGCCCTGACGCTCGGCGCACTGGCCTTGTCAGCGCCCGCCTCGGCCCAGCAACAGCGCGATCCGGCCTATGCCGCCGCGCGTGCATCTGGCCAGGTTGGTGAAAAGGTTGACGGCTATCTGGGCTTTCCGGTCGCGCCGAGTGCGGAAACCCGCCGGATGGCTGACGATATCAACATCAAGCGCCGCGCGATCTATGCCGAAAAGGCCGCTGAACAGCGCGCAACGATCGATCAATACGCCTTCACCACCGGCTGCCTGCTGATCGCGAAGACCGCGACGGGTGAAAAGTATCAGGCCCCTGACGGCACTTGGCAGACCCGCACTGCGGCTCCGCCGATGCGCGACGCGCGTTGTCCGTAGGGCGCTTGCACGCGTTCTGAAACCGGTTTGGGGCGGGGTGCTTTCGGGCGCTCCGCCCCTCACTTTTCCGCAGTGCAGCAGGCGCGGTTGACTTGATCGGGCAGCCTTCCTAAAGGGGCCGCGCGCAGCGCCTTTCGCCTTGGCGGAAGGGCCGCCGCGTGCACGTTTTTCCGGTCGGTTCAGCCCCTTGGGGCACCCGTACCAAGCAGGGCTATCGCGTGACTGATTCGAGCGAACTAGGCGGCGGGAACGATCTCGACCGCAGGATCGCCGAAGCACAGGCGAAGCACACCCGCGGGATCAGTTCCGCCGAGGGCCGCGCCGAAACGCGCGGCTGGGCGGTCGGGATCGAGTTTGTGGGCACTGTTCTGGTTTCAGGGTTTATCGGCTGGACGATCGACCAGTGGCTCGAAACGAAGGTGCCCTGGGGTTTGATCGTGATGCTGCTGCTCGGCGCGCTGATCCACGACACGCTGCAACACCACTTCACGACGCAGGCCGAGCGCCAGCGCGTGCAGGTGGCCAAGTACGCCGGCATGGGCCTGCTCGACAACCTGGTCGTCGCCCGCACGGTGCTCGAGATGCTGGCGCGCACCGGCCGCGCCGAAACCGACTCGCGCCTGGGCAATCGACGCGGCCGCGTGCTGGGTGAAGTCGCCGTGGTCGATGGCAGCGGGGCCTGGGCGCTGGGCAGCCTGCCCCTGTGGGAGCGCTGGCATGAGGCCCTGCCTGCGTTGGACGCGTTGCCCAATGGAAACGACGCGCATCTCGTGCTCGGACATCATCTCGATGCCGGCCAGGGCATGCCGGTGCTGATGCTGGTGCATCGCGCCGAACAGCCCGGCCGGCACTGGCTCGCCGAGATCGACGGCGACTTCCTCTTCCACGGACTGCTGGCCGACGGCAGCGACACCGGTGTCTGCGTCTTCGATGCGCACGGCCACGCGATCTTCTGCCCGGGCCGGCTGGCCACCGACGCGCAAGTCGCCGTGCAGGCGCCCGCCGCCGCCGCGCCGAAGCGCGATGGGGCGTGGAATCTGTTCCTCAAGTCGGACTTCGGCGTCGCCGATTGGACGCTGGTCGCACAGTCGTCGGCGGCGCAGGAAGGCAACGAGTCGCCGGCACTCGCACGCACCGTCACGCTCGGCCTGATCGTCACCCTGCTGACCGTCGTGATGCTCGGTCTGGTGCAGGTGCGGCGCACGATGATTCCGCTGGAGCGGCTGACGGACGGCACGCGGCGCCTCGCGCAGCGCGACTTCGCCGTGCGTGTCGGCCACGCCGACCGCGACGAGTTCGACGAGCTCGCCCGCTCGTTCAACCACATGGCCGGGCAGTTGGGGCGCCAGATCGACGCACTGCAGGTGCAGTCGTCGATCGACCGCGAGATCCTCCACGGGCTCGACCTGTCGCGCATCCTGCACCAGGTGGCGCAGCGCATGGCGCAGCTGGTGCCCGGCGCGCAGGCCGCGGTGGTCGAGCTCGACCGCGCCGAGCGCATGCCCGCCCGCGTGCACCATGCCGACGGCACCGCCAGCGTGATCAGCCTGTCGCGCGCGGACACCCTGTGCGACGCCATCGGCGGCGCCGACACGCTGCGGCGCTGCGCACCGGTGCCGAGCTGGTTGGCACAGACGCTGCGTGCGCCCGCGAAATCGCACTACGTGCTGTGCGCCCGCGTGGGCGAGCGTGTGCTGGCCGTGCTGGTGCTGGGCGTCGACGAGGGCACGGTGGACGATGTCGACACGCTGCGCGAGATCGACGATCTGCGCGACCGCGTCTGCGTCGCGCTGGCGTCGGCCGATCGCGAGCGCCTGCTCGTCGAACGGGCCACGCGCGACAGTCTGACCGGCCTGGCCAATCGCTCGGGGTTGCTGGAGCACCTGGAGCGCACGGTCGGCGAGTCGACATCCGCCGCGTTCTCGCTGCTGTTCATCGACCTCGACCGCTTCAAGGAGGTCAACGACGCTTTGGGTCACCTCGCCGGCGACGAGATGCTGCGGGTCATGGCGCAACGCCTGCGTGACATCGCGCCCCTGCATGCGCTGGTCTCGCGGCCGGGCGGCGACGAGTTCGTCGTCGCGGTACCGGGGACACGCGACGCTGCGGACGCGTTGGCGTCGATACTGCTGCACTCGCTGGCCGCGCCGCTGACGCTGGAGGGACGCATGGTGGTGCCGGGCGCCAGCGTCGGCCTGGCGCACTATCCCGAGGACGGCCAGACGGTGTCTGACCTGCTGCGGCGCGCCGACATGGCGATGTACAAGGCCAAGGCCGCCGGTGGCGGCGGCTTGGTCTGGTTCACCGCCGCGCTCGACCAGCAGCTCGCCGAACGCACGGCGCTGCTCGACGACCTGCGCTCGGCGCTCGAACGCGAGGAGTTCGAGCTGTTCTACCAGCCGCGTGTCGACGCGCGCACCGGCGCGACCCGCTCCGCCGAGGCGCTGCTGCGCTGGCGACATGCCACGCGCGGACTCGTGCCGCCAGGCCGCTTCATCGATCTGCTCGAGGAGACGGGGCTCATCGACCCGGTCGGGCTGTGGGCCGTCGATGCCGCATGCCGTCAGCTCGTGGCCTGGCGCGCGCAGGGCCTCGCTCTCGACGCGCTGGCCGTCAACGTGTCGACGCACCAGCTGAAGTCACCCCGTTTCGCCGAGCAGGTCGTGGCGACGCTGGCGCGCCATGCGCTGCCGGCGGCGTCGCTCGAGCTCGAGATCACCGAAAGCATCTTCATGGGCGATTCGAGCGCCGCCATCGCCGCCGTGCATGCGCTGAGCCAGGCCGGCATCCGCATCGCGCTGGACGACTTCGGCACCGGTTATTCGTCGCTCTCGTACCTGCAGAAGCTGCCGATCGGCATCCTCAAGGTCGACCGCAGCTTCGTCATCGAGCTGGGTGTGCGCGACAGCGCGATGGCGGTCACCCGCTCGATCGTCGCGCTGGCACGGGCGCTCAAGCTGCAAGTGGTCGCCGAGGGCGTCGAGACCTGGCAGCAAGCCGAGCTGCTGATCGAACTCGGCGTCGACGAGCTGCAGGGCTACCTGTTCGCCAAGCCGCTGGTCAGCGCGGACTTTGCGCGCCACGCCAGCGGACCGGCCCAGTCGCTGAAGGCGACTCGCGTCGAGGCCTGAGTCAAGCCGCGGCGCGACGGTTCAGCCGCCGACCAGCCCGTTGCGGATCGCATAGACCGTCAGCTCGGAGTTGTTCGCCAGGCCGAGCTTTTCGAGCACCCGCGCGCGGTACACCGACACCGTCTTCGGCGACAGGTTCAGCTGCTCGGCGATGTCGGACAGCCGCTTGCCCGAGGCGATCATCGTCAGCGTCTGCAGTTCGCGGTCCGACAGGCGCTCGTGCGGGTTCTCGACCACCGGCGCGGTGAGGCTCTCGACCAGCATTTGTGCGATCTCGGGCGTCACATACTTGCGACCCTGCGCCACGGTGTGCACCGCCTGTACCAGCAGCTGCGGATCACCGCCCTTGTTCACATAACCGTAGGCGCCTGCGCGCAGCGCGCGCAGCGCGTACTGGTCCTCCGGGTACATGCTGACGACCAGCACCTTGATCGGGTTGCCCTCGTCCTTCAGCGCATGCAGCACGTCCAGCCCGCTGCGGCCGGGCAGATGGATGTCCAGCAGCAGCACGTCGCCGTCGGTACCGCGCATCAGCGCCCGCAGCTCGCCGTAGTCGCCGGCCTCGCCGACGACCTGGATGTCGACCGCATCGGACAAGGTGTCGCGAATGCCGCGCCGGATCAGCGCATGGTCGTCGCAGAGGATGACGCGGATCACAGCTCGCCCCAGCCGGACGGATCGTGTTCACGATCCACGCGGGCCGGTGGCTCCTGCTCGTGCACGTGCGCGTGATCCTGCGCGTCCTGCAACGGCACCGACAGCAGCAGCGTGGTGCCGGCCGAGGAGCTCGAGATGTCGATCCAGCCGCCCACCGTGCTGGCGCGCTGGTGCAGGCCGCGCAGGCCGAAACTGCGCGCCTTGCCGAGGTCGTGCTCGGTCAGGCCCTGCCCGTTGTCGCTGACCTCGAGCGACAACACGCCGCCCGACAGCGACAGGTCGACCGACACCCGCGTCGCCCGGGCATGCTTGCTCACGTTGGTCAGGGCCTCCTGCGCGAAGCGATACGCCACCAGCGGCACGCCGGGCGGCAGCTGGATCGACTCGTGGCTGGTGCGGAAGGCGCACGGCACCGTGTTGCGCCGTTCGAAGCGATGCGCCATCCACTGCAGCGCCGGTACCAGGCCCTGCTCCAGGATCGCCGGGCGCAGGTTGTGCATGATGCGCTGGCTGGCGCCGATGGCATGGTCGAGCGTCTCGATGGCGGTGGCCACGCGGTGCTGCAGCTCAGGCGTCGCCGAGTGGCGCGCCATCCAGGCCAGGTCGTATTTCACGGCCGTCAGCGAGCCGCCGACGTCGTCGTGGATCTCGCGTGCGATGGCCGCGCGCTCGAGCTCGATGCTCGCCTGCAGGTGCTGCGCCAGCTCGGCCAGGCGCTGGCGCGACGCGGCCAGCTCGGCGTCGGCGCGCTGGCGGGCCTGGCGCTCGCGATGGGCCTCGATGGCGTTCTTCACCGCCGGCGCCAGCCGCGCCAGGTTGTTCTTCAGCAGGTAGTCCGACGCGCCGTCACGCATCGCCCGCACCGCCGTGTCCTCGCCGATCTGGCCCGACAGCAGCACGAACGGCAACGCCGTGCCCGAGCGCTTGAGCAGCTCCAGCGCCTCCAGGCCGGTAAAGCCGGGCAGGTTGTAGTCGCACAACACCACGTCCCACGGCGAGTGGTGCAGCGCCTGCAGCAGCTCGGCCTCGGTCTCGACGCGCAGCGCATGCAGCACGTAGCCCGCCTTTTGCAGGTGGGCGCAGGCGAGCTGGTGGTCGACCTCGGCGTCCTCGACGTGCAGCACGCGCAGCACGCCGGGCGCGGGCACCACGCTGCCGTCGACGGGGCGGTTCATGCCCACAGTATGTCAAAGCCGCAGGCCTGGCCTGCCGCCGCGACGGCCGGGAACCGAAATGCGTGGCTTATGCCGCCGTCTTCGATTGAATGAAGACGACCCCGCGACCGAAGAATCGGGTTGCCGGTCGCCAACGCGGCCGGGCCCACCGTGGAGTATCGATGGTCGAAAACCCCGCTTCGCCGGAACCACCCGGCAGCGCTGTTCCCCCCTTGATGGCAGCCGACCTGCAGGACCACCTGATGATGGCGTCCAACGATCTCGATCGTCTGCAGCGCCTGCTGTCCGATGCGGCACAGACGCTGATGACGCACTTTCACGACGCCTCGCACCACATCCACGATGTGACGCGCCGCGCCGGCACGGCGCCGCAGTTCGACCCGGCGCCGCTGCGCAAGGCCCTGTTCGACCTGGGCGGCGCCGTCACCGCGCTGCAGTTCCAGGACATGGCCTCGCAGCTGATCGCCCACACCGACAAGCGGCTGCGCAGCTGCGCCGACCGGCTGGCCCGTGATGCGCTGGCCGACGACGGCGACGAAGGCGCCGCGGTCGAGCCGCCGCCGCTGCGCCCCAACCCGGTCACACAGGACGAGGTCGACGCGGGCTCGATCACGCTGTTCTGAGAACCGGTCCACCCGCCACGCCCCGCACCGCACACCCATTTACCCCCCCGGAGTCCCGAGATGCACTCAATTCTTGCCGTCGACGATTCGGCATCGATGCGCCAGATGGTCAGCTTCACGCTGAAGAACGCCGGCTTTGCGGTGGTCGAGGCGGTGGACGGCCAGGACGCCTGGGAAAAGGCCAACAGCCGCGATTTCCAGCTCGTGCTGACCGACCAGAACATGCCGCGGCTGGACGGCATCGGCCTGACCAAGAAGCTGCGCGAGAACCCGCGCTTCAAGAGCACGCCGATCCTGATCCTCACCACCGAGTCGAGCGACGAGATGAAGCAGAAGGGCCGCGCCGCCGGCGCCACCGGCTGGCTGGTGAAGCCGTTCGATCCGACCAAGCTGATCGAGGTGATCGGCAAGGTCATCCGCTGAGCGCGACGAGCGGCCGCACACCACCCAAGGCAGCACATGGCAGACAACACAGCATCCGGCGCGAGTGCCGCCGCCGGCATCGACCTGAGCCAGTTCTACCAGGTCTTCTTCGAGGAGGCCGGCGAGAACCTGGCCAACATGGAGCAGATGCTGCTGGCGCTCGACGTGGCGCAGGCCGACGACGAGGAGCTGAACGCCATCTTCCGCTGTGCCCATTCGGTGAAGGGCGGCGCAGCGACCTTCGGCTTCCAGGACGTGGCCGAGTTGACGCACCAGATGGAGACGCTGCTCGACAAGCTGCGCCGCCGCGAGCTCGAACCCACCCCGGCGATGGTCGACGTGCTGCTCGCCGCCGGCGACGCGCTGAAGGCCCAGCTGGCGCGCCACCAGGGCGCGGGCGGCGAGGTGGTCGACACCACGCAGCTGTTGACCGACATCGCGGGCCTGGCCCGGGGCGCCGCGATCGCCGCGTCGGCGCAGGCATCTGCACCAGCACCAGCACCGGCGTCGCCGCCCGCCACCGACCCGGCCCAGCCGGGCGCCGCAGCGGCGCCAGCGGCCGCGGCGCCCGCGACCCGCCTGCTCGAGCTCACCGTCGGCCCCCTGCCCGACCCGACGGTGGCCGACAACCTGCTCGACCTGTTCAAGGAGATCGCCGAACTCGGCACGCTCGAGCCGCTGGACGCCGGCCACGACGCCGACGGCATGCGGCGCTTCAAGATCACCACCGCCAGCAGCGACAACGACCTGCTGGACCTGTTCACCTTCCACGTGCCGCGCGAGGCGCTGAAGATCGGCCCGCTGACCCAGGGCTACGGCTTCCACCGGGACGCGCCGGGCGCGCCGCAGGCGCAGGCGGCCGATGCGGGTTACGGCTTCTTCGACGACGCCCCCGGCGCGCCCGCCGGCTGGTCACGGTCGCGCAGCGCCGGATCGCGCGGGATCTGCTCGACTCGTTCGATCCGACGTGGCTCGCAGTCGCGGACCGCCGTCACGAC
>CALMQI010000310.1 GCA_937871935.1 uncultured Burkholderiales bacterium | reverse complement strand
CTTGGCATGTTGTCTTATGGTGGTATGATAGGTCTGGGACTGATGCAGAAATATTCTGAAATAGAAAATCTGGAACAACAAAAAATTATTCAGCAGCGTAAACTTGATGAGATTAATGCCGAGATAGCCAAGAGTGGAATTGATATTCAGAAAGTCAGCGACACTGTTGTACTGTATCAGCAATTGACAAGCGAAAGCCAATCACCCTTGGGATTTCTATCCAGAATTCGCGGTTCTATAATTGCGTCTGTTACTATTCGTGAGGTTATCTGGCAAGGGGCTGTTCTGCCTGACCCTGCTGCTAACGTAACTGGTAGCTCTGAGAATATGTCGCTGCTGCTACGCTTTCCGGAAATATCAGGTACTGATGAAGCATTTAAGGTCGTTGCTAAGAAGGTTTTACGTGATGTCCGTGCCGCATTTCCTGAGTATGAAGTTGTCTACACAAAATTACCTGATGTCATTTCCAAGAAGTCTGAAGCTGGAGAAATTGTTTTTGCGGACAAGCAGGCACCAGTAGAAATAGAAAATAATAATGAAGAAAAAATGATTCCTCAAATGAACCGAGCCGCGACCGTGAGGGAGCGGAGCGAGCTGTCGAACGTGAGCCGGCCGATGCCCGCGAGCGGCTGTTGAAGCCGGGCGGTGCGTTCGTGCCGAATCAGTTGCGCCTGTTGATCGCGCCGGTGCAGTCGACGGAGATCACGACGGAGGTCGACTTCTGGAGCACCCGTCCCGGTGGCTTCGACGTGTCGTCGGCCGCTGCGTACGCCTCCAACGACGTGTACACCCCGAAGCTCGACAGCGATGACATGCTTGCCGCACCGGTCGTGGTGCGCGAGCAACCGACGTGGATCAACGAGTCGTTCACCGTCGCCGCGTCGTTCACCATCGAGCGCGACGGGTTGCTGCAGGCGATGGCGGGCATGTTCGAAGCGGTGATGGCCGACGGTGTGCTGATGTCGAACAACCCGCGCAGCGCGGATCACATGGAGCAACGTTGGAACAGCGTGTATCCATTGCCCGAACCGGTCGCGGTGCGCACCGGCGACTCGGTCAGCACGTCGATCGATGTCAATCTCGACGACGACCGGGTCACATGGCAGGTGACCGTCGGCGATGGATCCACTCGGCGCTCGTTCAAGCAGTCGACGTTCTTCGCGCCGATTCTCACCGCCGACGATCTGCGCGCGCTGGCCAAGGACCACGTGCCACAGATCAGTCCGAAGGGGGCGATGTGGCGCGCCGGTTTGGACCTGGTTGCGCAAGGTCTGACGATCGGTGAACTGGAGCGCGAGCTCGCCAACCGCTTCCCTGCCCTGTTGCCGACCCCGCACAAGGCGAGCAAGTTCGTCGGGCACCTGGTCGCTACGGCACAGGCGTGAAGCGCGTTCGCGATCTCCCGAGGCTGGTGGCGCGGTCCATCGCTGTCGTCTGGCGATCTGCGAGGAGAGCGTTCATCGGCACGATCGTGCTCCCACTCACCGCGGCGGTGCTGTATCTCCTCGCCATGTTCAGCTTTGGCCTCTCCGGCGATTTGGCCGCGCGCCAATCGATGTATCCGCCGCGCCTGTTGACGCTGCCGGTCACGACGGCCGCACTCGCGGGATGGCCAATGTTGTTCGGCGCGGTGGCCATGGTCGTGCTCGCGCAGGCCGTACGGCTGGCATCGTGGCCGTCGCAAACCGAACCGCCGTTCTGGCTGCTGCTCTTCGCGCCGGTGCTGCTGGCCTGGACCCAGGTGCTGACCTGGATGTCCTTTCCGGTCCGCGGGCTGCGCGTCGTGGCTGCTGTGGTCAAGCTGATTGCGATCGACATGATCGCGATCGTCGCGATCGAGCTCAAGCCGCGCGAATCGGTGATGGCGGCGGTGCTGGTGTTCCGGCCGCAGGGATTGTTTGGGACGAGATGAGCGGGACGAGATGAGCGGAACGAGATGAGCGTGACAAGATGAAGCTCCTGGCGATCTTTGCCGCGATCATCCTGCTTCCCATCCTGGTGAGGCCGGCGATCGCCACCGAGATCTCGGGGTACCGCACGGCGAACGTGCCACCGAAGCCGCAGCAGACGTGCGCCTCGTCGAGCTCGGTCAGCACGAGCCCATCGACGGAGCCCAGCAGCGTGCGTGGTTGCGCCCTGATGGCGAGCTCACGCAGACCCGAACAGCTGTCATGATAAGTGACCGAGCCATCGAAGCGGGCGGCCACACGTTCGACCTTCCGCACGTCGACGAGAAAGGAGATCAACTCGTGCGTGCGGGCGGCAAAGTCCTTGGCGCGGCGTCCCCAGGCCGGATCGTCGGCGAGCAATTCCGGGTAGTGCGCCTTCAGCATGCCTGCGCACGACCCCGACGGCGCCACCACATAGTCGTAGCCCTCGAAGGCCTCGATCGTCTGCCGCGCCACCGAATACAGCGCGGCCAGCAGGCTGTCGGCGGTGAAGCCGGCCACGGCCGCGGCGATGCGGTGCTGTTCGGGCACGAAGCGCCATTCTTCCGGGCCCATCACCGCCGCCACGTGGCCCGGCGCGATCAGCGCGTCGAAGCCGGGTGTGTCGCCGGCCAGCAGCATGGCCACCGCGGGCCAGGTGAGCCGGCCCGACAGCAGCAGCGACAGGTTGCCGGGCAGGCCCTCCGCCACCAGGCCGGCTACCGGCGCGGTGGTGGTCTCGAAGCCGGCGGCGAAGAAGACCACCTCCCGCTCGGGATGCGCGCGCGCGATCAGCGCGGCCTGCTGCGGCGACGCCACCGCGCGCACGTCCGCCCCGGCCGCTCGCGCGGCCTCGAGCGAGCGTGGCTCGCCCTTGGGCAGATTGCAGGGCACACGCAGCATGTCGCCGAAGGCCACCAGCAGCACCCGTTGGTCGAGCGCCAGCCGGATCGCCGCGTGGATGTCCTCCTCCGGACAGACGCAGACCGGACAGCCCGGACCGGGGATCAACTCGATGGCGGGCGGCAGCACGCGCCGCAGACCGGCCATCGAGATCGACCGCTCGTGCCCGCCGCAGACGTTCATCACCCGCAGCCGCGGCGGCAAGGGCAAGGCGCGAATGCGCTCGAGCCAGCCGGCCGCTGCTGTCGCGCGCGTGTCGCTGTTCATCTCACGCCGGCCCGTGCGCGGGGTGGGCGCGTGCGTCGGAAGGCATGTGCGGGCGCAGGCGCTCCCCGCTGCGCCGGCGTGCCAGCTGACTCTCGAGCCAGCCGATCCACGGCGCGAGCGAGGCCGGCTGACGCGCCGACAGCTGCAGCACCGGCGCCGGATTGGCCAGCGCGCGGAAGTGTGCAACGGCGACCTGCGGGTCGAAGTCGTCGATCGCGCCGAGCAGGTCGGTCTTGGTCAGCAGCAGCAGGTCGGCGGTGCGGAACATCACCGGGTACTTGGCCGGCTTGTCGGCGCCTTCGGTCACCGACAGCAGCGTCACGTTGAGGTGGTGGCCGAGGTCGAAGCTGGCCGGACAGACCAGGTTGCCGACGTTCTCGATGAACAGCAGGTCCAGATGGTCCAGCTCGACCACGTGCAGCGCGCTGTGCACCATGTGCGCATCGAGGTGGCAGGCCGTGCCGGTGGTGATCTGCACCGCGGGCACGCCCTTGGCGCGGATGCGCTGGGCGTCGTTCTCGGTCTCGAGGTCGCCCTCGATGACGGCGATGCGCCAGCGCCCGGCGAGCGCGTCGATCGTCGCCTCCAGCAGCCTCGTCTTGCCGGCGCCGGGCGAGGACATCAGGTTGACCGCCAGCACGCCGTGCGCATCCAGGTGTTCACGGTTGTGCGCGGCTTCCTGGTCGTTGGCGTCGAGCAGGCGGCCGAGCACGTCGATGGTCTCCTTCGTCGCGCGCGGATCACCGGCGCCGTGCGAGGGATCGTGGGGCGCGGCGCAGCCGCAGGTCAGGCACATCGCGGACCATCCTTCTTCGTCAGCTCAGTTCGGCAGCGCCGCATCGGTCGCGCGCGACAACTCCACCTGCATCAACTGCAGTTCCTCGCCGCCGACCAGGCGCACTCGCCAGGTGCCGCAACCGGGGCACAGCAGGCGGTTCGGCGGCACCTCGGCCTGTACGCCGCACGCGTCGCAGGCCACACGGGCCGGCAGCACCTCGAGCTGCAGCCGGGCCCCGTGCGCCACGGTACCCGCGCGGGCGATGTGAAAGGCCCGCTCCAGCAGTCCCGGCTCGACGCCCGACAGCGCGCCGACGGCCACCCGCACGCGGTGCACCGCCGACGCGTTCTGCGCGCGTGCCACGCGGTGGACCTCTGCCATCAGGCCCTGACACAGCGCGAGTTCATGCACGGTCGGCCTCGCGCGCCGGCGCGTCGGCCGCCGCCAGCATCTCGTCGTACAGCTCCCATGCCGAGCGCGCCTCTTCGAGCGAGATCTTCTGGATCGCATAGCCGACATGGATCATCAGCATGTCGCCGGGCCGCACGGTCTCGTGCTGCAGCAGGAACAGGCTCACCGTGCGCTCGATGCCTTTGGCCTCGCAGCGGGCGTTGAGGCCGTTCACCTCCAGCACTTGCATCGGAATGGCCAGGCACATCGGGGTATGGCTCGTTCAGTGGCGCAGTGGCACCGGCGCCGACCCGTAGCGGGTCGGCTGCAAGCGTCGGCACAGAATAAGTCGCGAACCGCTGGGAACGATGACTTGCGTCAATGGCGGGCCAACTGGACCGGCATACCGTACAGGGTGTAGGGATATCCGGGTGAGCCAGGGATGCAAGCGGTGCAGTCGGTGCTGGTACTGGGACTGGGCAATCGCTTGCTGCGCGACGATGCGGCCGGTCCGCTGGTGATCGATCGACTGCTGTCGAGCGGTTCGGCGAACAGCGCGATGCGCTTGCGCGACGGCGGCACCATCGGCCTGAGCCTGCTGCCCGAGATCGAGGACGCCGCGGCGCTGGTCGCGATCGATGCCGCGCGCTTCGGCGGCGCGCCGGGCGCGGTTCGTGTGTTCGAGGGCGCGGCGATGGACGCGCAGCTCCAGGGTCGCAAGCGCAGCGCGCACGAGGTCGCCCTGGCCGACCTGCTGTCGGCGGCCGCGCTGAACGGCCGCTTGCCCGCGCAGCGTGCACTCGTCGCCGTCGAGCCGGTCAGCACCGAGCTCGGGCTGGAGCCGTCGACCGAGGTGGCGCGCGCGATTCCTCGACTGTGCGATGCCGTGCATGCACTGCTGCAAAGGTGGGCGTCATGAAAGAGTTGCTCGGCGATTCACTGCGCGAGCGCGGCATCTCACGCCGTGCCCTGCTGCAGTACGCGTCCTACATGACCTCGCTGCTGGCGCTGCCGCCGTCGGCCGCCGCGGCGATGGCCGATGGCCTGGCCAAGGCGCGGCGGCAGGCGGTGATCTGGCTGTCGTTCCAGGAGTGCACGGGCTGCACCGAATCGCTGACGCGCTCGTTCAGCCCGAGTCTTGAGGACCTGATCTTCGACTTCATCTCGCTCGACTACCACCACACGCTGCAATCGGCCTCGGGCGAGGCCGCCGAGGCCGCACGCCGGCAATCGATGCAGGACAACAAGGGCAAGTATGTCGTCGTCGTCGACGGCTCGGTCCCGCTGGGCGACGGTGGCGTCTATTCAATGATCGCCGGCCAGACCAACGCCGCGATGCTGGCCGAGACGGTCGAGCACGCCGCCGCGGTGATCGCGGTGGGCACCTGCGCGGCCTTCGGTGGCCTGCCCGAGGCCGACCCGAACCCGACCGGTGCGGTGCCGATTTCGAAGTTGGTATCGGGCAAACCGGTGATCAACATCCCCGGCTGTCCGCCGATGCCGCAGGCGATGGCAGGCACGATCGCGCACATCCTGTCGTTCGGCAAGCTGCCCGAACTCGACGCGCTCAACCGGCCACGCGCATTCTTCGGCGAGAGCATCCACGACCGCTGCTACCGCCGGCCCTTCTACGAGCGCGGGCTGTTCGCGAAGTCGTTCGACGACGAGGGCGCGCGCCAGGGCTGGTGCCTGTACGAGCTGGGCTGCAAGGGCCCGGTGACCTACAACGCCTGCGCGACGCAGAAGTGGAACGGCGGCGTGTCGTTCCCGATCCAGTCGGGTCACGGCTGCATCGGCTGCTCGGAGCCCCGCTTCTGGGATCGTGGCGGCCTGTACAAACCCCTGTCGGCGGGCACGACCGATGTGCGCAAGGTCATCGCCATCGCCGCTGTCGCCGGCGCGGCGCTCGGTGCCGGCTCGGCTGCGCTGGCCCGCCGGCGCGCCGCGGCGACCACCAAGGAGTCCTGAGTCATGGAACTGCTCGACTTCGCCCGCGGCCCGGCGCTGACCTTCGCGCTGGCCGTCTTCGTGCTGGGTAGCGTGTGGCGGCTGGTCGGCGTGATGCTGTTGCCGCGCCTGCGCGACCTTTCGCCGGCGCGTGACGGCGCGCCCGCGCCGCTGGTCGGTGCGCTGCGCACGATCGCCCGACGCATGTGGCCGCGGCCCGAGTTCGCCCCGGCCACGCTGTTCATCACGCTCAACAGCTACGTGTTCCACATCGGACTGGCGATCGTGGTGTTCGGCCTGGCGCCGCACATCCTGTTCATCCGCCAGCTCACCGGGCTGTCGTGGCCCGCGCTGCCCAGCAACCTGGTATTCGGCGTCGGCGTCATCACGCTGTTCGCGCTGGCCGCGGTGCTGGCACGCCGGCTGATGCACCCGGTGGTGCGCCTGCTGTCGGGCCCTGGCGACTACCTGAGCTGGCTGCTGACGGCGCTGCCGGTGGCCACCGGACTGCTGGCCACCAGCCATCTCGGCGCACGCTACGAGACGCTGCTGGCGCTGCACGTGCTGAGCATCGCCGCGTTCCTGATCTGGTTTCCGTTCGGCAAGCTGATGCACGCGGTGCTGTTCGTCTTCTCACGCGGCGCCACCGGCATCCGCTTCTCGCATCGCGGGGTGAACATATGAACACCGCGACCGCCACACCCTCGTTCGACAAGCAGGGCGAGCGCAGCGACGAGGCCCGCGTCGATGCCGCGATGCGCAGTTTCGTGCGCGAGTTCGGCGTCACCGCGGCGCTGCACATGGAGTCGTGCGTGCGCTGCGGCATGTGCGCCGAGGCCTGCCACTTCTATGCGGCCAGCCACGAGCCGAAGCACACGCCGGTCTACAAGCTCGAGCTGTTTCGCCGTGCCTACTTCCGCGAAGCGTCGCCGTTCGCGCCGGCGGTGCGTGCGCTCGGCCTGGTGCGCAAGCCGAGCGTCGCCGAGCTCGAGCGCTGGCAGGAACTGATCTACGACTCGTGCACGATGTGCGGGCGCTGCACGCTGGTCTGCCCGATGGGCATCGACATCGCCGAGCTGGTGAAGGAGGCGCGCCACGGCATGTTCAAGGCCGGCCTGATCCCGGAGCGGCTGGCGCTGATGGACCGCACGGCGCAGCAGTGGGGCAGCCCGGCCACGCCGGCCGAGGACCTGCCCGACATCCTGGCCGAGGTGTCAGAGCAGTACAACGTGGCGATTCCCTGCAACCTGGAGTACGCCGACATGCTGGTCACCGCGGCGCCGGCGGAGCTCACCGACCACACCAAGGCGCTGGCCGATGCGGCGAAGATCCTCAACCGCCTGGGCGTGACCTGGACGATGCACCAGGCCGGCTTCGACGCGTCGAACGTCGGCTTCAACAACGGCGATCTGCCACTGCAGGAGCGCCTGACCAGGGCGCTGATCGACACCGCGGTGAAGATCGGCGCCAAGACGGTGCTGCTGCCCGAATGCGGCCATGCCTACGGCGCCGCGCGCTGGGAGGCGGCCAAGTGGTACGGGCAGGCGCTGCCGGTGCGCATCGTGCACATGACCGAGTTCCTCGACGAGGTCATCAGCACCGGCAAGATCCGCCTGCGCAAGATCGGCGAAACCGCGACGTTCCACGATCCGTGCCAGATCGTGCGGCGCGGCGGGCTGGAGGCGGCGGCGCGCCGTGTGCTCGCCGCGCTCGGCTTTCAGCTGATAGAGCTGAAGGACCATGGCGTCGCCGGCTACTGCTGCGGTGGCGGCGGCGGTGTGGTGTCGAACCAGCGCGCGGCGCCGTTGCGGCACAAGGTGTTCGAGATCAAGAAGAACCAGGTCGAGGCCACCGGCGCCAAGCGCTTCGTCACCAGCTGCGGCCAGTGCCGCATCACTCTCGAGATGGGCGCCAAGCATGCCCATTGGGACAAGAAGACCGAGAGCTTGCTAGAGCTCGTGGCCGACAACCTCGCGGATTGATGAGTCATGAACACAAGAGTCGTTGTCGACCCCATCACCCGCATCGAGGGCCATCTGCGCATCGAGGCCGAGACGGCGGCCGACGGCCGCATCACCGGCGCGTGGAGTTCGGGCACCATGGTGCGCGGCATCGAGCTGATCCTCAAGGGGCGCGACCCGCGCGAGGCCTGGGCCTTCGCGCAGCGCATCTGCGGCGTCTGCACGCTGGTGCACGGCATCGCCTCGGTGCGCGCGGTGGAAGACGCGCTGCAGTGGCGCATTCCCGCCAACGCGCAGCTGATCCGCAACCTGATGATCGCCGCGCAGCACGTGCACGACCACGTGATGCACTTCTATCACCTGCACGCGCTCGACTGGGTCGACGTGGTGTCGGCGTTGAAGGCCGACCCCAAGGCCACCTCGCAGCTCGCGCAGTCGATCTCCGGTTATGCGAAGTCGAGCCCCGGCTACTTCGCCGACACGCAAAAGCGCATCAAGCAGTTCGTCGAGAGCGGCCAGCTCGGCATCTTCGCCGGCGGCTTCTGGGGCCACCCGGAATACAAGCTTCCGCCCGAAGCCAACCTGATGGCGGTGGCGCACTACCTGGAGGCGCTGGCCTGGCAGCGCGACGTCGTCAAGCTGCACGCCATCTTCGGCGGCAAGAACCCGCACCCGAACTTCCTGGTCGGCGGCTCGCCGAGCCCGATCAGCGCCGGGCCGGGCTCGACCGGCGCGGCCGCGACCAGCGTCAACATCACCACGCTCGACGAGGTGCGCAGCATCATCCGGTCGATGCAGGCCTTCGTCGACCAGGTCTACCTGCCCGACACGCTGGCCATCGCCGGCTTCTACAAGGACTGGTTCGCGCGCGGCGAGGGGCTGGGCAACTTCCTGACCGTCGGCGACTTCCCGAACCGGGGCATCGATGATCCGGCGTCGAACTTCATTCCGTCGGGCGTGATCCTCGACCGTGACCTGAAGAACATCCAGCCGGTGGACCTGCGCGACCCGGCGCAGGTGCAGGAGTTCGTCGCGCACTCGTGGTACGACTACGCGGGCGGCAAGACGCAGGGTCTGCACCCGTACCAGGGCGAGACGAAGCTGCACTACACCGGCCCCAAGCCGCCCTACGAACAGCTCGACGTGGCCAGCAGCTACTCGTGGCTGAAGTCGCCGCGCTGGCGCGGCAAGGCCATGGAGGTCGGCCCGCTGGCGCGGCTGGCGATGCTCTACGCCAAGGGGCACGAACCGACCCGGGCACTGGCCGACCAGGTGCTGCGCACGCTCGACCTGCCGCTGACGGCGATCTTCTCGACGCTCGGCCGCACCGCGGCGCGGACCATCGAATCCAAGGTGTTCGCCGACCAGATGATGGTCTGGCTCGACGACCTGGTGGCCCACATCAAGGCCGGCGACCTGTCGGTGCAGAACACCGCGCTATGGGAGCCGTCCACCTGGCCGGCCGAGGCCCAGGGTGTGGGCTTCATGGAGGCGCCGCGCGGTGCACTGGCGCACTACATCGTCATCAAGAACGGCCTGATCGACAACTATCAAGCGGTGGTGCCCAGCACCTGGAACGCCGGTCCGCGCGACGCCTCGGGCCAGCCGGGCGCATACGAAGCCGCGCTGATGGACCGGCACCACCTGCACGACCCGAAGCAGCCGCTGGAGATCCAGCGCACGGTGCACAGCTTCGACCCCTGTATCGCCTGCGCGGTGCACGTGGTCGATCCGCAGGGCGAGGAGCTGATGCGGATCCGGGTTCGCTGAGGCGTGGTCCGACCGCGCCGGCCGGACCGGGCGATCAGCCGAACTTGACGAACAGCTTGCTGTAGGGCGGCTTCACCTTGCCGAGTGCGTCGCGCACGGCGCCGGGATCCTGGCGCAGCAAGGCGGCCCTGACGGCCTGGACCGAGGCCTCGACATCCTTCAGCAGGGCATCGAACTCGGCATTGCGTTGCAGCGCGGGCGGCGCCTGCAGGCGCAGCTGGCGCACCAGGTAGTCCAGGGCGCCGACCTGGGACATCAGGAGCAGGGTTGCGTCCGCGCCGGACAGCACCTTCGGCGCGTCGATCAGCAGCCGTTCCATCTCGGCGTGATATGCATTCATGTGGTCGCTGAAGACGACCACGCCGTTGCGACGGCGCAGGTCGGCCAGCAGTTCGCGCACGGACTCCAGCTCCTCGTGAGCCTCGGCCAGCTTGCCGTCGCGGACGGCCGCGGCCGCCCTGTCGTACAGCGCACTCACCTGGGTCAGCCTGCCGGCGAATTCGGTGTCGCGGTCGTACGGCGCGGGCGGCTTCGTGCCAAAGCGCTCGGCTACCGATCGCCAGGCCGACTGCGCCTGGGTGAGAGCCTGCTGGGCCTCGCTCTGCGACTTGCCGTTGGTGCGAAACAGTGCCACGCGGTAGGGCGCATAGGCTTCGTGCAGGGCATCGGTCACTGCGTCTGCGGCATACGCCGAGCTCGCGCCGACCAGCACCAGGGTCAATGCGAGAACGCGGTAGGGCATGGGCATCCGGTGTTCCGTGAGATGGGGGGCATGCCATTGTGCGAACGCCCGCCGCGGGGCGTGGTGACACAGCGCAAGCCGATCGCCGCAGTACCCCCAAAGAGCTATGGGCATTGCCCATTGCGGTGATAGACGCTGCGTCGATGCGTCGCGCCCAATGTCGACGCGATGACGATCCACCGAACGCAGCGACGAAGGACAAGATGAAGACCACGATCACCTTGCTGGCCGCGGCCGCGCTGATGGCCATGTCCGCCGCTGCCCGTGCCGACACGATGATGTCCGCGCAATGGACGGCCAAGGCCTGTGAGCAGTGGAACAAGACGCCCGGCCTGACCAACGAACTCGCCGACAAGTGGGTGAAGAACGACGGCGGCAAGGGCTTCAAGGTGATCCATCTGTACCGCAGCGAATGCGGCGAGGCCAGCAAGACCGAGCTGCGCATCACGGCCAAGGACGGCAAGGCCGTCTGCAGCTACGGCGGCAAGGTCGAGACGGCGGCGCTCGATACGAGCATCGACTACGTGATGCATGCCTCCACCGAGAAGTGGGGTGAGATGGGGCGAGGCGAGTACGGTCCGATGCGGGCCATGATGTTCGGCCGCCTGGCCTTCGACGGCCCGAAGCTGGAAGCCATGAGCGTGATGGGCCCGTTCGAGAACTTCCTGCTGCTGGTCGGCAAGGTCGAGGGCGACGCTGCGGCCTGTCCCCAGTAGGCCGTCGCTCCGTGAGGGGCTCGTCATCGGCGTTGACCGGCGACCCAAGCGGATCAACCTGCCCGACGTGCCACGGTCACCTGCTCGCAATGGCGCACGAAGGCTTCGGTGCCGCGTCCGAGGCGCTTGTCTCGATGCAGCACGATCGCCAGCCGCCGCGTCGCGCGCGGCAGGCGCGTCGCCAGCTCGACCAGCGTGCCCTGCGTCAACTCGCGCGCCACGGCCTCGCGCGACAGGCAGCCCAGTGCCTCGCCGGCAGCGACCACGCGCTTGATCGCC
The DNA here is from genome assembly GCA_937871935.1 of uncultured Burkholderiales bacterium. GTDB lineage: Bacteria > Pseudomonadota > Gammaproteobacteria > Burkholderiales > Burkholderiaceae_C > JAEUPI01. Next base: position 3,622 of record CALMQI010000310.1, on the reverse strand, counting down.
TCGGCGCTGCCGAGTTCGAACGCAACCTGCAGCGGGCCGACTTGCTCGAGCAGCCAGCGGTCGGCGGCCTCGCGTGTGCCCGAGCCGGTCTCGCGCAGCGCCCAGACGGCCTCACGCAGATGGCGCGCGCCGGCATGGCGACCGGCCAGCGGATGCGTCGGCGCGGCGATGACCACGAGCTCATCGGTGAGCCAGGGATGGATACGCAGGTTGGGGTGCGTCTGCGGGCCCTCGATGAAACCGACGTCGACGTCGAACGCGGCCACCGCGGCGATCACGTCGCGCGTGTTGGCGATCATCAGCTGAACCGGGCTCGCCGGGTGCGCCGCCTGCCAGCGTGCCAGCACGTCGGGCAGCAGGTACTCGCCGATCGTCAGGCTCGCGGCCACGCGCAGCGGCGCTTCGTGGGCCCCGGTGAACATGTGCTCCAGCTCGGCCGCCTGGTCGAGCAGCGAGGCCGCCAGCGGCATCAGCACCCGACCGTTCTCGTTGAGCATGAGGCGTCTGCCCACCCGGTCGAACAACGGCGCGCCGAGCGTGCGCTCGAGTTCGGTCAGCGCGGCGCTGGCCGCCGACTGCGAGCGCGCCACGTGGTCGGCCGCAGCCCGGGTCGAGCCGGCCCGCGCGGTGGCCGCAAAGACCTCCAGCTGGCGCAGGTTCACGCGCAGCCGGGTGCCGCCGCCTGGGCCGTCCAACCTATCGGCTTTATCGGATTTTCCGGTCATGATGAACGATATTGTCCATTTTTCCTTTTCAGGACGGCTGTCTAGCATCAAGGCTGTGCCGGGCGCGCACGGTTACCGTGACCTGCGCTTCGCACCAACTGAAACCATGACCCCTCTCGTCAGTCCCCACGGCGGTGCAGACCTGAAGCCGCTGCTGCTCAGTGCTGCGCCGCTCGCACAGGAACAGCAGCGCGCGCTGAGCCTGCCGCGCGTGCGCGTGAGTTCGCGCGAACGCGGCGACATCATCATGCTGGGCATCGGCGGCTTCACGCCGCTCGATGGCTTCATGTCGCAGGCCGACTGGCGCAGCGTGTGCGACGACATGCGCACCGCCGCGGGGCTGTTCTGGCCGATCCCGATCACGCTGTCGACCGATCAGGGCACCGCTGATGCGATCGCCGTCGGGCAGGAGATCGCGCTCGTCGACCCGGATGACGGCCACTGCCTGGCGATCCAGCGCGTCAGCGAGAAGTACCGAATCGACAAGGCGCACGAATGCGTGCGCGTGTTCAAGACGACCGATCCGGCGCATCCCGGCGTCAAGATGGTGATGGAGCAGGGCGCGGTCAACCTCGCCGGTCCGGTCAAAGTGCTGTCACGCGGCGGCTTCCCGGAGAAGTACGGCGACCTGTTCATGACGCCGGAGCAGACGCGCACCCTGTTCAAGTCGCTCGGCTGGTCGCGCATCGCGGCGTTCCAGACGCGCAATCCGATGCATCGCTCGCACGAGTACCTCGCCAAGGTGGCGATCGAAGTCTGCGACGGCGTGCTCGTGCATTCGCTGCTGGGCGCCTTGAAGCCGGGTGACATCCCGGCCGAGGTGCGCACACGCGCCATCGCGGCGCTGGCGAAGAACTACTTCGTGCCTTCCACCATCGTGCAGGCCGGCTACCCGCTGGACATGCGTTATGCCGGGCCGCGCGAGGCGCTGCTGCACGCCCTGTTCCGCCAGAACTACGGTTGCTCGCACCTGATCGTCGGCCGCGACCATGCCGGCGTGGGCAGCTACTACGGGCCGTTCGAGGCCCACCACATCTTCGACGAGATTCCCGAGGGTGCACTGCAGACGCGGCCGCTGAAGATCGACGTCTCGTTCTGGTGCTACAAGTGCGGCGGCATGGCCTCGGGCCGCACCTGCCCGCACACCGATGCCGACCGCTTGCAGGTGAGCGGCACGCAGTTGCGCAAGTCGCTGTCAGAAGGCCAGAGTGTGCCGCCCGAGTTCAGCCGCCCGGAAGTGCTCGAGATCCTTCGCGCCTACTATGCCGAGACCGACGCGCGGTCGGCCGGTGCGCCCGCGGTGTCGAGATGAGGCCATGAAGGTGTGCGTCGTTTCGGACAGCCACGACCGCGCCGACGCGCTGGCGCAGGCGGTGCGCGAGGCCAGGGCGCGCGGCGCCGAGGCGGTGCTGCACTGCGGCGATCTGATCGGCACGCAGACGCTGAGGCCGACCCTGGCCTTGGGACTGCCGGTGCACATCATCCACGGCAACAACATCGGTGACCCGCAGTCGCTGCACCGGTGGGCGGCCGAGAGCAACGGGCAGTTGCGCTACCACGGTGTGGATGGCCGCATCGAGCTCGCCGGCCGGCGGATCTTCATGGTGCACTACGACGACTACGGTTATGCGATGGCCTGCACGGGCGACTGGGATCTGGTGTGCTGCGGCCACTCGCACCGCGCCGAGGTGCGCACGGTGGCCAACGTGTTGGGCCAGTCGACCTGGCTCGTCAACCCCGGCACCGTGGCCGGCCTGGCCGCGCCGTCGACCTGGGTGATGGGCGACCTCGCAACCATGCGCTTCGAGTTGCAGGACCTGGAGGGCGAGCCTTCGTCGCCCCACCTGCAGTGACGACAGAATGATCGGCAGCAGGCTCAGACCTACGCCGCCCTGAACAACGGCCGCGAGGCCCTGACGAGACGTTTCGAGGAGACCGCCCCATGTTCGCCCAGAACCCGTTTGCTGCATTGAACGCCGCATTGCCCCCGAGTGCGATGCAGATCTATGTCTTGCTGATGGTGCTGGCGGTGATCGTCGGCACGCTGCTCGACATGATCCACAAGGGCAGCGCGACCTACTTCTTCGCCAAGGCGCGCAAGACACGCGGCCAGGGCAAGCCGGTGGACAAGGCGTCGATCGCGGTCAAGACCGTGATGGTCGACGTGCTCGCCTCGGGCGAGTTCTGCAACCCGCGGCGCCGCCTCGCACACCTGCTCACGATGTACGGCTTCATCGTCTATCTCGTCACCACCGCGATCATGGTGTTCGGCTTCCCGACAGCCGCGACGCCGACGCCGGCCCTGGTGGCGCAGCTGTGGTGGCTCGGCGCTGCGATGGTGCTCGTCGGCGGCTACTGGTTCTGGTTCTTCATCCGCGTCGACGTCGCGGCCGAAGGCAACCCGCCGTTGCGTGTGGTGCGCGCCGATCTCTTCATCCTGTCGCTGCTGGCCAGCGTGACCTTCGCCGTCGTCTGGGCCTGGCTGCAGCTGCGCGGCAGCGCGGCCGCCGCCTGGGTGCTGTTCGCCCTGTACATCCTCGCGACCACGGTGCTGTTCGGTGGGGTGTACTGGTCGAAGTTCGCGCACATGTTCTTCAAGCCGGCCGCGGCCTTCGACAAGCGTGTCTCGGAAGCCAACGGCACGAACGCCAACCTGCCGACGCAGACCCGCGACGATCCCGCACAGCGGGAGAGGCACTCGATGGAGCTGCTGAAGAACGCCCCGATGGACATGGGGCTCGGCATCAAGCGCGAAGCACCGCGCCACTACTAGACATCGAACCCCAGGTCATCACGAAACAACCAGAGGAGCCAGTTCATGCCTACCTTCGTCTACATGACGAGGTGCGACGGATGCGGACACTGCGTCGACATCTGTCCCTCGGACATCATGCACA
>CALMQI010000309.1 GCA_937871935.1 uncultured Burkholderiales bacterium | reverse complement strand
GGCGGCGACAAGTTCGACGAAGCCATCATCAACTACATCCGCCGCAACTACGGCATGCTGATCGGCGAGCCCACCGCCGAAGGCATCAAGAAGAGCATCGGCAGCGCCTTCCCCGGCTCCGAGGTCAAGGAGATGGAGGTCAAGGGCCGCAATCTCTCCGAGGGTGTGCCGCGCAGCTTCACGATCTCGTCCAACGAGATCCTGGAAGCGCTGACCGATCCGCTGAACCAGATTGTCTCCAGCGTGAAGAACGCGCTCGAGCAGACGCCGCCCGAACTCGGCGCCGACATTGCCGAGCGCGGCATGATGCTCACCGGTGGCGGTGCATTGCTGCGCGATCTCGACCGGCTGCTCGCCGAAGAAACCGGCCTGCCAGTGCTGGTGGCCGAGGACCCGCTGACCTGCGTGGTGCGCGGCTGTGGCATGGCGCTCGAACGCATGGAACGGCTCGGTTCGATCTTCACCTCGGAGTAGGCTTGCCGCGCGGCCGCTGTTGAGTCGCGGCGCCACACATGCCACTGGGCACGCTCGACCGTACACCTCCGCCCTTCTTTCGTCAGGGCCCGTCGGCCTTGACCAAACTCGCCGTCTTCTCGGCGCTGGCGGTGTTTCTGATGGCGGCCGACTCGCGCCTGGAGTACATCCAACCGGTGCGTGCAGCGCTGGCTACCGTGCTGTTGCCGGTGCAGCGCACATTGCGCATCCCGGTCGAGATTGTGCAGGGCGGCGGCGAGTACTTGCAGGGTCTGGCGCGCGCGATCAGCGGCGAGCGCGAAGCCCGTGCGGCGCTGGTGGCGCAGGCGGAACGGTCGGCTCGGGTCGAGCAACTCGCGCAGGAGAACGCGCAACTGCGCGCCTTGCTCGGCCTGCGACCGGCGATCAACGTGCGCAGCCGCACAGCCGAGGTGCTCTACGAGGCCACCGATCCCTACTCACGCAAGCTCTTCATCGACAGCGGCTCGACGCAGGGTATCGTGCTCGGCTCGCCGGTCATCAACGAGGCCGGCGTGCTGGGACAGGTGACCCGCGTCTACCCGCTGTCGGCCGAGGTCACGTTGCTGGCCGACAAGGACGCCGCTATTCCCGTTTTGAACGCACGCACGCAGCAGCGCAGTGCCGCGTTCGGCGGGCTTGTCGGCGAGGGCGACGCGATGGAGCTGCGCTTCCTGGCCGGCAATGCCGACGTGCAGCCGGGCGACCTGCTGATGACCAGCGGCGTCGACGGTGTCTACCCGCCGGGCCTGGCGGTGGCCAGGGTGACGAAGGTCGACCGCCGCGTCGACTCGGGTTTCGCGCGCGTCGTCTTGCAGCCGACCGCACGCGCCGACGGTGTGCGCCACGTGCTGGTGCTGGAGCCGATGGCCACGCAGATGCCGGCGCGGCCGGAACCTGACGCCGAGTCGACCAAGCCGGTCAAGCAGCGCGGGGGGCGGCGATGACACCGCCACAAGGGACACACGCGCCATGATCATGCCGCGTGGTGCCGACCAGCTGCTGCTGCCGGTCAATCCGCTGTTCATCGCGGTGTCGCTGCTGTTTGCGCTCGGCTTCAATCTGATTCCGCTGGGCCGCCAGGCGGCGATGCCGGATCTGCTGGCGCTGGTGCTGGTGTTCTGGAACGTGCACCAGCCGCTGCGCGTCGGCGTCGGCCTCGCTTTCCTGTTGGGCTTGTTGATGGACGTCCACCAGGGCGCCTTGTTCGGCCAGCACGCGCTGGCCTACACGCTGCTCAGCTTCCTCGCGGTGTCGATGCACCGCCGTCTGCTGTGGTTCTCGGTGCTGGAACAGGCGCTGCAGGTGCTGCCGCTGTTTGCTGCCGCGCACGGTGTGTCGCTCGCCGTGCGGCTGGTGGCCGGCGGCTCGTTTCCGGGCTGGGAGCTGCTGCTGGCGCCGGCGTTGGAGGCACTTTTGTGGCCTTTGGCCGTTTGGGTGCTGCTTGCACCGCAACGCCGCGCCCCTGACCCGGACGAGAATCGGCCGCTGTAGGAGCCGCTGACCACGATGATCGAACTGCGCAACATCGAAGCCGACCTCGACCGCTTCCGCGGCCGACTGCTCGCAGCCGCGGTGTTCGTACTGGTCGGCTTCGGGCTGCTGGCGGCGCGACTCGTGTGGCTGCAAGTCTGGCGGCACGACGAGCTGTCGACGCAGGCCGAGGCCAACCGAATCTCGGTGGTGCCGGTCGTGCCCAACCGCGGTCTGATCCTCGACCGCAACGGCATCGTGCTGGCCACCAACTACTCAGCCTACACGCTGGAGATCACACCGTCCCGGCTTGACGGTGACGCCGAGGCGGTGATCGAGCAGCTGAGCCGGATCGTCGACATCCAGCCGCGCGATCGACGTCGCTACAAGCGGCTGCTCGAGGAGAGCAAGAGCTTCGAGTCGCTGCCGATCCGCACCAAGCTGGCCGATGACGAGGTCGCCCGCTTCATGGCGCAGCGCTTCCGCTTTCCGGGCGTCGACGTGCGTGCGCGGTTGTTCCGCAACTATCCGCTCGGCGAGACCGGCGCGCACCTGATCGGCTACATCGGACGCATCAACCAGACGGAGAAGAAGGCGATCGAGGACTGGGACGAGGAGCGCCAGGCCAACTACAAGGGCACCGACTACATCGGCAAGCTCGGGCTCGAGCAGAGCTATGAGGAGGAACTGCACGGCGCCACCGGCTTCGAGGAGGTCGAGACCAGCGCCGGTGGGCGCGCGGTGCGCCGGCTTTCCAGTCACGGTGCCACACCGGGAAACACGTTGAGGCTGTCGGTCGACATCAAGCTTCAGGCGCTGGTCGAGGAGATGTTCGGTCAGCGCCGCGGGGCGCTGGTGGCGATCGATCCGCGCAACGGCGAGGTGCTGGCTCTGGTGAGCAAGCCGACCTTCGACCCCAATCTGTTCGTCGACGGCATCGATGCCGACAGCTGGCGCGAGCTCAACGAGTCGATCGACAAGCCGCTGCTCAACCGGGCACTGCGCGGCACCTACCCGCCGGGATCGACCTTCAAGCCGTTCATGGCGATGGCGGCCTTGAACACCGGCAAGCGCAGCCCGAGCACCATCATTCACGACGGCGGTTCGTACCAGTTCGGCAACCACCTGTTTCGCAGCCACGGCGACCATGGCCTCGGCGCCGTGGACATGACGCGCTCGATCGTCAAGTCGAGCAACGTCTACTACTATTCGCTGGCCAACGAGCTGGGCGTGGACCTGATGCACGAACAGCTGTCGCCGATGGGCTTTGGTCGCAAGACCGGCATCGACATCGAGGGCGAACTGACCGGCCTGTTGCCCTCCACCGAGTGGAAACGCCGCTATTACAGGCGGCCCGAGCAGCAGAAATGGTACGCCGGCGAGACCATCTCGCTCGGCATCGGCCAGGGTTACAACAACTTCACCGCGCTGCAGCTCGCCAGCGCCACCGCCACACTGGTGTCAGGCGGGGAGCGCTATCTGCCGCGCCTGGTGCGCGACATCGAGAACGTGATGACCCGTGAGCGCAAGCGCGTGGCCAGCGAGGCGCAACCGCCGCTGGCCTACAGGCCCGAGCATGTCGACCTGATCAGGCGGGCCATGCACGGCGTCACCCAGGAGGGCACCTCGGTGCGCTCCTTCGTCGGCGCACCGTACAAGACCGGCGGCAAGACCGGTACTGCACAGGCGGTGTCGATCAAGGCCAACGAGAAGTACAACGCGTCCAAGATGGAAGAACACCAGCGAGATCATTCGCTGTACATCGCCTTCGCGCCCGTCGAGGCGCCGACCGTTGCGCTGGCCGTGATCATTGAGAACGCGGGCTTCGGCTCCGAGGCAGCTGCGCCCATCGCGCGACGGGTCTTCGACTACCTGCTGCTCGGCCTGGTGCCGAGCCCGCAGGACATGGCGTTGACGCAGCAGGGCAAGGCCGGTGCGCCGGTGGGCAAACAGCGGCTCGCCGACGAGTGGCCGCTGCCGGGGATGGCGTCGGCCACGCTGCAGGTCGTGCCGAACCCGATCAAGGTGGCCCGAGGCGGGCCGCGATGAAGGACTGCTGCCCGTGAGCGCCGTCTTCGATCAACCCACCCCGTGGCAGCGCCTGCGGCCGATGCTGGGCGGCTTCGACGGCGTGTTATCGGGCGTGGCGGCGCTGCTGGCCGTCGCAGGCCTGATCACGATGTATTCCGCCGGCTTCGATCACGGCACGCGTTTCGTCGATCACGCCCGCAACATGGGTCTTGCCTTCGTCATCATGTTCATGGTGGCGCAGATTCCACCGCAGAAGCTGATGGGCCTCGCAGTGCCGCTGTACGCTGTCGGCGTGGCGCTGCTGGTAGCGACGGCGCTGTTCGGCATCACCAAGAAGGGCGCCACGCGCTGGCTCAATGTGGGGCTGGTGATCCAGCCGAGCGAGATCCTGAAGATCGCGATGCCGATGATGCTGGCCTGGTGGTTCCAGAAGCGCGAGGGCCGGTTGCGCGCGCCGGACTTCGTCGTCGCGGCCCTGCTGTTGTTGCTGCCGGTGGCGCTGGTCGTCAAGCAGCCCGACCTCGGCACGTCGATCCTCATCCTGTCGGCCGGCCTGTACGTGATCTTCTTCGCCGGCCTGCCCTGGAAGCTGATCGTCCCGGTGATGGTGGCGGTGCTGGCCGGCTTGGTCACCCTCGTCGTCACGCAGGACCGCATCTGCGAGGCCGACGTCAACTGGCCGATGCTGCGCGAGTACCAGAAGCACCGAGTCTGCACGCTGCTCGATCCGACGACCGATCCGCTGGGCAAGGGCTTTCACATCATCCAGGGCATGATTGCGATCGGCTCCGGCGGCGTGTCCGGCAAGGGATTCATGAACGGCACGCAGACGCACCTGGAGTTCATCCCGGAGCGCACCACCGACTTCATCTTCGCCGCGTTCGCCGAGGAGTTCGGCCTGCTGGGCGCTGCCGGCCTGCTGCTCGGCTTCGTCTTCCTGATCCTGCGCGGCCTGATGATCGCTGCCGAGGCACCGACGGTGTTCACGCGGCTGCTCGCGGGTGCGGTGACGCTCAGCTTCTTCACCTATGCCTTCGTCAACATGGGCATGGTCAGCGGCGTGCTGCCGGTGGTGGGCATCCCGTTGCCGTTCATCAGCTACGGCGGCACCGCGATGGTCAGCCTAGGACTCGGCCTCGGCTTGCTGATGTCGATCGCCCGCAGCCGCACGCTGATGCAGAGCTGATGGACGCCAGCGCGGTCGCCGCGGCGACGGCCGTGGGTGTCATCGGCATCGGCAACATGGGGTTGGCGCTGGCGCTGCGACTGCTCGACGGCAGCTACCGCGTGACTGTGCGCGACCTGCGCCCCGATGTCGAGGCGGCGGCGGCGCGCGCCGGGGCGCGCGTGGCAGCGGATCCGGCCGACGTCGCCCATGAGTGCGCCCTGCTGATCGTCGTTGTCGTCGATGCGGCGCAGTGCAACGACGTGCTGTTCGGCCCACGTGGCGCCGTCCTGTGCTTGCGCCCTGGCCAGACCGTGATGCTGTGTCCGACGATTGCGCCACAGGACGTCGAGCGGCTGGCGGCGCGGCTCGCAGCCCGGGGCGTCGACTGCATCGACGCACCGATGTCCGGTGGACCGCAGCGCGCGCGCGAGGGCTCGATGAGCTTGATGGTTGCCTGCGGCGACCCGCCGTTCGTGCGGCACGAGGCAGTGCTGCGCCAGTTGTCGTCCCGGTTGTTTCGCGTCGGCGCGCGGGTCGGCGATGGGGCTCGCACCAAGCTCGTCAACAACCTGCTGGCGGCGGTCAATCTCGCGGCCGCCGCCGAGGCGCTTGCGCTGGCCGAGCGCCTGGGGCTCGATGCGCAGCGGACGCTGGCCGTCATCGAGCAGTCGAGCGGCCAGAGCTGGATCGGTAGTGACCGCCTGCGCCGTGCGCTGGCCGACGATTTCGAGCCGCGTGCGCACACGCGGTTGCTGGCCAAGGACAGCACGTTGGCACTGGCGATGGCACGTGATGCCGGGCTGCCCACACCGGCGCTCGGCGCGCTGGCGCAGCGGCTGTTTCAGCAGGCCTGCGCGGCCGGGCTGGCCGAACGCGACGATGCCAGCCTGCTCACGCTGTTGCGGGACTCGAGTTCTCCGACGCCGTGAGCGGAAAGCGCAGCGTGAAGAGCGCGCCCGGACCCTGGCCCGACGAGCACGCCGGCGCACGCGGGCGGGCATCGGTGATGGTGACGCTGGCGCTGTGCTGGAGTGCGATCTCCTTCACGATGGCCAGCCCGAGCCCGCTGCCGTCGACCTCGGTGCCCAACGCCCGGTAGAAGGCCTGGAACACCAGGTCGCGTTCAGCCTCGGGAATGCCGGGGCCCGAATCCTCGACCTGCAGCACCACCACCTGACCGAACGGGTCGGGCATCACGCGCACGGTGACTTCGCCGCCCGCCGGCGTGTACTGCAGCGCGTTGTCGACGAGATTGCGCACCAACTCGCGAATCAGCAACGGTTGGCCGATCATGCGGCCCGCCGGCGCGTCGCCCTCGGGTCCCTCGTATCCGAGGTCGATACGCTTGTCCATCGCCTTCGGAACGAAGTCGTGCACGGCCTCGCGCGCCAGGCGGTCCAGTCGCACCTCCTGCTTGCGCAGTGCGATCTCCTTGTCCTCGGCCCGCGCCATCGACAGCAGCTGATTGACCATGTGCGCCGCCCGCTGGCTCGAGCGCGCGATCTGCTGCAGCGAGCGTTTGAGCGCTCGCGGGTCCTGCTGGCCGGCGTCGATCTCGCGCTGCGCCAGCTCGGCCTGCATGCGCAGGCCCGCCAGCGGCGTCTTCAGCTGGTGCGCGGCGTCGGCCAGGAAGTGCTTTTGCGTGCTGATCGACTGGTCCAGCCGCGCCAGCAGGTCGTTGATCGCGCGCACCAGCGGTGCGACTTCCTCGGGCGCGTCGCGTTCCTCGATCGGACTCAGGTCCTGGCTCTTGCGGCGGCGGATGCGCTGCTGCAGTTCGTGCAGCGGACGGATGCCACGCGCCAGCGCGAACCACACCAGCACCACCGCCACCGGCAGGATGATGAACTGCGGAATGATGACGCCCTTGATGATCTCGGTGGCCAGCTGCGAGCGCTTCTCCAGCGTCTCGCCCACCTGCACCAGCGGCGGCGTCTCGTCGCGCCCGCCGCTGCCCCGTATCCACAGGTAGGCGATGCGCACCGGCTCCGACTGGATCTCGCCGTCGCGAAAGCGCACTTCGTCGATCACCGGCTCGTCGTCGGGCACGAACAGTTCCCGATCGCCGGCGACATGCTCGCCACGAGCTCCGACCACGTGGAAGTACACCCGATCGGTGTCGTCGCTGCGCAGCACGTCGGCCGCCACTTCAGGCAAGCGCAGCTTCACCAGACCGGGACCGCCATCGCGGGCCGGCTCGACGACGATCTGGCGCGCGATCGTGCGCGCCTTGTCGCCGAGCTCACGGTCGTAGGGGCGATTGGCGATGTTCTGGGCGACGGCGTAGGTGAGCGCCAGGCTCATCGGCCACAAGAGCAGCAGCGGCGCGAGCATCCAGTCGAGAATCTCGCCGAACAGCGAGCGCTGCTCCGGGGGGAACGGGTGCATTGTCGACGGTGCGAAGGGCGGTGGTTCGGCGCGCGGGTCGGGGCGTCAACGGTCCGCCCTCGGCCTTCGGGCGCCAGGCGTCAGGCGTCAGGCGTCAGGCGGCGATCTTCTCCAGGCAGTAACCCAGGCCGCGCACGGTGGCGATGCGGATCGGACCTTGCTCGATCTTCTTGCGCAACCGATGGATGTAGACCTCGATCGCGTTGTTGCTGACTTCCTCGCCCCACTCGCACAGGCGCTCGACGAGCTGATCCTTGCTGACCAGCCGCCCGGCGCGCTGCAACAGCACTTCGAGCAGCGACAGCTCGCGCGCCGACAGCTCGATCATCTGATCGTTGATGTAGGCCACACGCCCCGTCGCGTCGAAGGTCAACGGCCCGTGCTTGATCACGTTGGACGCCGTGCCAAGCCCGCGCCGGGTGAGAGCCCGTACCCGCGCTTCCAGCTCCTGCAGCGAGAACGGCTTGGCCATGTAGTCGTCGGCGCCGAGGTCGAGCCCCTTCACGCGCTGCTCGACGCTGTCGCCGGCCGTGAGGATCAGCACCGGCATCGTGGCGCCGCGCGCCCGCAGCTTGCGCAACACGTCGAAGCCGTGCAGCTTGGGCAAGCCGAGATCGAGGATCACGAGGTCGAATTCGTGCGAAGCGAGCGCCGCATCGGCCTCGCTGCCGGTACCGACCTGGTCGACCGCGTAGCCCGATGCGCGCAGCGCACGCAGCAGCCCGTCGGCCAGAACCTGGTCATCCTCGGCGATCAGTATGCGCATCGATGAGCCCTTCGGCGGCCTGCCGGAAAGACACCGGCGCAGCGGAATCGATTCTAGGCAGCCTGTCTGCGCGAAAGGCTCTTGCGCGGGGCGTGTAAGCCCCTAGAATGTACTGTACAAACATCCAGTCGCCCTGCCATAATCCGCCACATCGCGAAGGAGATCACCCCATGGACGCACCCGTGAAGGCACTGAATACCGAAAAGGCCAAGGCGCTGCAAGCCGCGCTCTTACAGATCGAGAAGCAGTTCGGCAAGGGCTCGATCATGCGGCTGGGCGACGGCGAGATCGTCGAGCCGATCGAGGTGGTCTCCACCGGCTCGCTCGGCCTGGACATCGCGCTCGGCGTCGGCGGCCTGCCGCGCGGCCGGGTCATCGAGATCTACGGTCCCGAGTCCTCGGGCAAGACCACGCTGACGCTGCAGGTGGTGGCGCAGATGCAGAAGGTCGGCGGCACCTGCGCCTTCATCGATGCCGAGCACGCGCTGGACACCGGTTATGCGCAGAAGCTCGGCGTCAATCTGCAGGAACTGCTGATCAGCCAGCCCGACACCGGCGAGCAGGCGCTGGAGATCGTCGATTCGCTGGTGCGCTCCGGCTCGGTCGATCTGGTGATCATCGACTCGGTGGCGGCGCTCACGCCCAAGGCCGAGCTCGAGGGCGAAATGGGTGACTCGTTGCCCGGCCTGCAGGCGCGGCTGATGAGCCAGGCGCTGCGCAAGCTCACCGCCACGGTCAAGAAGACCAACACGATGGTCATCTTCATCAACCAGATCCGAATGAAGATCGGCGTCATGTTCGGCAACCCCGAAACCACCACCGGTGGCAATGCCCTGAAGTTCTACTCCTCGGTGCGGCTGGATATCCGCCGCACCGGCAGCATCAAGCGTGCCGAAGAGGTGATCGGCAGCGAAACCAAGGTCAAGGTCGTCAAGAACAAGGTGGCGCCGCCGTTCAAGCAAGCCGAGTTCGACATCCTGTACGGTGAAGGCATCAGCCGTGAAGGCGAGATCGTCGACCTCGGCGTCACCGCAGAGGTGTTGGAGAAGTCGGGCTCCTGGTACGCCTACAACGGCGAGAAGATCGGCCAAGGCAAGGACAACGCGCGCGAGTTCCTGCGCGAGAACCCCGACATCGCCCACGAGATCGAGAACAAGGTGCGCGAGGCAATGGGTGTGCCCCTGCTGCCCGAACGGCCGGCCGAATAAGCCGGGTTCGCCTCATGGCAGTGGCCCGGCGAGCCCCGCAGTCGCTGATGGCGCGCGCGCTGCAGTGGCTGGCCGGCCGCGAGCACAGCAGGCCGGAGCTGCGGGCCAAGCTGCTGCGCTGGAGCGACGACCCCGAAGCGCCGGCGCAGGTCGACGCCGTGCTCGATCTGCTCGTTGCCCGCGGACGACTCAGCGAGGCGCGCTTCGTCGAGTCGCGGGTGCATGCCCGCGTGTCGCGCTTTGGCAACCGCCGCATCGAACAAGAGCTGCGCCAGCACGGTCTGGCCCCCGACGCCGCGACGCGTGATGAACTGAGCCGCACCGAACTGGCCCGCGCCCGCGAGGTCTGGCGCAAGAAGTTCGATCAGCAGGCCACCACGCCGGCAGAGCGCGCCCGACAGGCGCGCTTCCTGACGGCCCGCGGCTTTTCCGGCGATGTGGTGCGCCAGTTGATCAAGCGCCCGGATGGCGACAGCGAAGCGGCCTGACCGGAGCCTTACCTCAAACGGCAGCGCTGCGACAATGCCGCATGGGTGAACCCCCGTGCTAAATTGCGCCCGCTTTACCGTGCGGCCGTGATCCGCCCTGCGCCGGTGCACCGGGGGGCAGCATCGGCGACCGCGGTGTAAGGCGCCCCGACCACCTCGCCGACAGGCCGACGATGAAGATCCATGAATACCAAGGCAAGGAGTTGCTGCGCAACTTCGGCGTTCCCGTGCCGCGCGG
>CALMQI010000308.1 GCA_937871935.1 uncultured Burkholderiales bacterium | reverse complement strand
GCGCGAAGCCGAGCAGGCTGCCCGACAGGCCGGCCGCGATGAAGCCGCTTCCGAGGCCGAGCGAACCCAGCAGCACCACCGGCATCACGCCGAAGCGGTCGGCGGCCTTGCCCATCACGATCGATTGCATGAAACATCCGCGAAGCCGCACGAACAGCGACGCAGCCGCACGAACCGCAGCATGCGCCGATGCCGGGGCAGAGAGCGCGGGAAAACCCGGTGCTCGCGCCGCTACAGCTCGGTCAGCCCCAGCCGCTCGAGCAGGCGCGGCACGCTGGTGCGTCCGACCGGCAGTGCGGCCTCCTCGTGGCGCAGCTTCAGCGTGACGCGGCCCTCGTCGCGCACGATCTGCTCGGCATGGTCCAGGTTGGCGAGGTAGCTGCGGTGGATGCGCAGGAAAGATGCGCTGTCCAGCCGCGACTCGAGGTCGCCGATGGTCAGGTTGCAGAAGCTCGAGCCCTGCGCGGTGGTGACCCAGGTGTAGTGGCCTTCGGCGCGGAAATAGAACACGCTGTCGACGTCGACCAGCACGATGCGGTTGCCCGACACGGTGGGGATCTTCTGCAGCCGGCGTTTGGTGCCCGGTCGCAGCAAGCTCGGCTCCTCGCGGCTCACCGCGTCGGTGATGTCGTAGAACACCAGCGTGTAGCCGGCCGTGTCGCCGCGCATGTCGACCATCTTGCTCACCTTGATCAGCAGCACCCGCTCGGGGATGTTGATGATCATCGTCATCGGCGGCGGGTTGCTGACCGGGCATTCGGTCTGGTCGATCAGGAACTTCACCTTCGCCTGCGAGCGCTCCGGGTGGAACGACAGCACCATCTTGTCGAACGGCTGCTTCTCGTCGACCGGCAGCACCCGCCGCGCGAAGCTGTTCATCGCGCACACCTTGAGGTCGCGATCGAGCTGCACGAGCCCGACGTCGGAGCGTTCGAGCAGGTACAGCGGGCTGCCTTGCTGGGTGCGTGTGTCCACGGCGTGACGGCTGGGCGAGTCGTGGGGTGGCCGATATTCAAGCACTAATGGCCGATCGTTGCACCGGCGGCAACCCGGCCTGGCAGGCTAGAGTGGCGTCATGGCGCTCCCCGATACACGCGGCAACCTGCAGGCCACCGGCTCGGCCGCCGCGGCGCAGGCGGCGGAGTCGGCGCTGTGGCGCATGATGTCGTTCTACGACCCGCCGCTCGCCGACCTCGACCGCGCGATCGAGGCCGATCCGCACTGGGCGCTGCCCCACGTGATGAAGGCCGGTTTCCTGCTGAGCCTGACCGAGCCCGCGCTGGTCGCCGAGGCCCGTCAGCACCTGGAGCGCGCCCAGCAGCGGGTGGCCGGCGCGACGGCGCGCGAGCGTGTGCACCTGGAGGCCTGCCTGCGGGTGCTCGACGGCCGCTGGCACGACGCCTGCGCGCTGTGGGACGACTGGCTGCTCGACCATCCGCGCGATGCGCTGGCGCTGCAGTGGGCGCACCTGTGGGACTTCTATCGCGGCGATGCCGCCAACCTGCGCGCCCGGCCGGCCCGGGCCTTGCCCGACTGGGACGAGGGCGATCCGCTGTATGCGCACGTGCTCGCGCTGCATGCCTTCGGGCTCGAGGAGTGCAACCTGCAGGCGCAGGCCGAGGAGGCCGGGCGACGGGTGCTGGCGCTCGAGCCGCGTTCGCCGTGGGCGATCCACGCCGTCGCCCACGTGATGGAGATGCAGGGCCGCGGCGACGACGGCGCCGCGTGGCTGCGCCAGCACCAGGCCGCCTGGGCCGACAACGGTTATGCGTGCCATCTGTGGTGGCATCTGGCGCTGTTTCGGCTGGAAAGCCTCGACGAGGTCGGCGTGCTGCGCCTGGTCGATGCCCACCTGGCCGGCGACGAGCTGCAGATCACGCTGCAGCGCGTCGACGCGGCCGCGATGCTGTGGCGGTTGCACCTGTTGGGTGTGGACGTGCGCGCGCGCTGCGCCGCGCTGGTCGACGGCTGGGACCTCAGCGACGCGGGCGCCGGCTACTACGCCTTCAACGACGTGCATGCGCTGCTGGCGCTGCTGGCGGCGGGCGAGCAGGCGCGCGCCGAACACTGGATCGCGCGCTGCGCCGAGCATGCGCTGGCCGCCGACGAGGCACGGCGCAGCAACCACGCGATGGCGCGCGAAGTCGGCGCGCCGCTGATGCGGGCGTTGCTCGCCTTCGCGCGCGGCGAGGCCGATACGGCCGCGCAGGCGCTCTACGCCGTGCGCGACAAGGCGCAGCGTATCGGCGGCAGCCATGCGCAGCGCGACCTGATCGACCAGACGCTGCTGGCGGCCGCCGCCGCGGCGCCCGTCAGTGCCCGATCGATCGGGCGGGCGGTGCTCAACGAGCGCCGGCTGGCCAAGCCGGTGTCACCGCTGACACGGCACTGGGCCGGGCGGCTGCAGCAGCCGCTGGCATGAGTCCACCGACACGAAGCCGCTGAAGCGGCTCGAGGACCCGAGCGGCCGCGCGGCGGCTCGCTGTAGCCGGTGGCTGTCAGGCAGGCTCGGCCGCGGCGTCGGCGTGTGTGCGCGCCGGCGCGTCGCCGACGGTGGCCTCGAGCTGGAACACGGCGATCGAGCGCATCAGGCCTTCCGCCTCGCTGCACAGGTTGCGTGAGGCGGCACTGCTCTGCTCGACCAGTGTGGCGTTGTGCTGGGTCATCTGATCGATCTGGCCGACCGCGGCATTGACGTCGTCGAGCGAGGTGAACTGCTCGTGGCTGGCGCGCGAGATGGCCTGCACCAGCGCGCTGACCTCGTGCACCTGCGCCACGATCTCCTGCATCGTCTGGCCGGCGTTGCGCACCAGCGAGGAGCCGGCTTCGACCTTGCCCACGCTCGCCTGGATGATCTGCTTGACCTGCTGCGCCGCCTCGGTGGTCTTGCCGGCGAGCGCACGCACCTCCGCCGCCACCACCGCGAAGCCGCGGCCGTGTTCGCCTGCACGCGCGGCCTCGACGGCCGCGTTCAGCGCGAGGATGTTGGTCTGGAAGGCGATGCCGTCGATGACGCCGATGATCTCGCCGATGCGCTTCGACGAGGCCTGGATGTCGTCCATCGTGCTCACCACCTGACCGACCACTTCGCCGCCACGCGCCGCCACGCCGCGTGCGCTGCCGGCGAGCGAATCGGCGCGCTGCGCGGCCTCGGCGTTGGCACGCACGGTGGTGATCAGCTGCTCCATCGCCGCCACGGTCTGTTGCAGACGGCTCGCCTGCTGTTCGGCCCGCTCGCTCAGATCGACGTTGCCGCGCGAGATCTCGTCGGAGCCGCTGTTGATCGATTCGCTGGCGCGGCGGATGTGCTGCACGATGCCGGTCAAGGTCTGCACCATGTTGGCCATCGCGCCGAGCAGGCGGGCCGTCTCGTCACCACCGCCCACCATCGGCACGCGATCGAGCCGGCCGGCCGACACCGCCTCGGCGACCTGCACCGCCGCGTCGAGCCGGCGCGTGACGCCGCGCACGGTCAGCACGCTGAGCACGGCCGACAGCCCGATGATGGCCGCCGAGATGCCCAGGATCAGCGTCAGCGACGTGCGCACACGGCCGTCGACGGCGGCGCTCACGTCCTGCTGTCGCTGCGAGATGCTCTGCACCTGCCGGGCGCCGTCCTGGGCCTGCCGGGCGGCCACCGTCTTCAGCTGGGCGAGCGCCTGCTGCAGCGCGGCCGAGCTGGTGATCACGCTGCGCTTGGCGGTGCCGACCTTGGTGATCGACGCCCGCACCGTGCGCAGTGCGCCGGCTGCGGCCTCGACGTTGCCCATCAGGTGCGGGCGGCCCATCTTCTGCAACCCCGCGCGCAGCCGATCCACCTGGCTACCCATGCGCTGGGCCAGCGCCGTCAGCGCGACCTCCGCCGCCTTGGCTTCGTCCTCGGTGGCGGCCAGCATCAGCAATCGGATGGTGGCCGTCATCTCCTTCATGTCGAGGGCGATCGAGTCGCTGGCGGCGACCACGCCACCCGGCTCGTTGCGAAAGCGCAGCGCAGACTCGAGGCTCTGACGCTGTTTGACCATCTGGACCTCGAGCGTGTCGACCTGCGCATTGAGCTTGGACGCGGCGTCCTCGATCGGCTGCAGGATCGCCCGGCGCTGCGTGGCGTAGGCCGCCTCCTGCTCCTTCTTGCCGGCCAGCACGTCGGTGCGCAGCGCGAAGAGGCCCGTGCCGTCCCTCTGGAACGCCTCGAGCAGGCGGTTGGCGAGCACCTTGACCTCCTTCAGTGGCGCGGCATGCGCGGCGTCGACTTCGAGCCGCTGGATGCCGTCGACCACGCCCTTGAGCTTCTCCTTCAGCGGTGTCAGCCTGAAGCGATTGGGGACTGCGTCGGTCTCGTTGACCAGGATCGCCAGTTCCTTCAGGCGTGCCTGGGCCGACAGCGCGGCCTTCACCGCCGACGACAGGCCCCGGCTCGCGTCCTGCGCGTGGTCGGCCGACTTGCCAGCCTCGCTCTCGATGCTGGCCACGGCGGCGCGCGTCGCGGCGATCGCCGGCTCGGCTTGCGCCAGCGCCGACCGCGCGTTCTCGGTCTCGCTGCGGTAGGCTTTGTCGTCCTGCAGCCGCCGCTCGACCGTGGCGGCGATCTGCTGGCGCGCCGAACGGAACGCCGACAGGTCCGTCCGGGCGGTTGGATCGAGTTGCGCCATCTCGGCGGCCAGTCGTTCCAGCCGCTTGAGATCCTCGTCGAACGCTGCGTTGGCCTTGCCGGCCTCGTCGGCGCCGGTGGCCAGCGTCAGGCGCAGCAGCGCGCCCATCGCGCGCTCCGTGCGCTCCTGCATCTCGTAGGTACGGTTCTGCAGCGGCGTGGCGTGCAGGGTCAGACTGCGCAGATCGCCCTGGATCGAGGTGACTGCAAAGTAGCCGACCGCCGTGACCGCCAGCAACCCCGCGGAGGTGAATCCGGTCAGCGCGATCAGGCGGTGCGAGATCTTCATGGGGCTGTGCGCGCGCCGATCAGCGGATCTTCGCGATGCGCCCTTCGCGGATCTGCGTCAGGAACACCTGGTTCATCGCCTGGTGGTTGTCGGCGGCCAGATTGACCGAGACCCCGCCAAGATCGAAGCCTTTCATGCCGTCGAGCGCGCTGATCAGGCCGGCGCGGCTCGGCTCCTTGCCCAGGCGCTCGAGCGCACTGACCATCAGCCGCGCGGTGATGCAGCCCTCGAAGTTGACGAAGCCGAGCTTGGCACTGGCATGGCGCGAGAGCACGTCGCGGCAGTCCTTGGCCAGCGGCGAGCTGTCGTCCTCGGGGAAGGGCACGACTTGGCTGATCAGCACGCCGTCGCCGTCCTTGCCGACTTCGGCCACCAGGTTGTCGGTTCCGACGAACGAGACAGTGGCCAGTTGCGACTTCAACCCGGCGGCGCGGGCTTCCTTGATGAAGGCGGCCAGCGGCGCGTAGGGACCCACCATCACGATCGCGTCGGGTTTGGCCTCGAGCATCGCGGCCAGACCGGTCTTGATGGCCAGGGTGTTGCGCTGGAAGGTGCCCTTGGCGGCGATCGCCATGCTGCGCTTCTTCAGCGCCTTGTCGGTGCCCGACAGCACGGCCGCGCCGAAGCCGTCGTCCTGATAGAACACGGCGACCGACTTGGCGCCCTTGTCCAGGAAGTGCGTCACCAGCGTCTCGGCTTCGTCGTCGTAGCTGGCGCGCACGTTGAACACCTGCTTGATCACCGGCGCGCGCAGCGTCATCGCGCCGGTGAAGGCGCCGACCAGCGGAACGTCCATCTCCTTGACGATCGGCAGCACCGCGTTGGCGGTCGGCGTGCCGACGTAGCCGAACAGCGAGAAGATCTTCTCCTTCTCGATCATCTTCAGCGTTTCGTCGACCGCCTTGTCCGGCTCGTAGCCGTCGTCGCCGACCACCAGGTTGATCTTGCGTCCGTGCACGCCGCCCTTGGCGTTGACTTCCTTGAAGACGGCCTGGGCCCCTTCGAGCATGCCTTTGCCGAGGCCGGAAGCGGGACCGGACTGGGCGTTGACCATGCCGATCCGGATCTCCGCGGCACTGACGCCGTCGGCGTCGGGGGCGGCCTGAACGCCGAGGCTGACCGCCGCGACGGCGACGAGCGAACAAGTGACAAACGATCGGGACATGAAGTTCTCCTTGATCCGGCTGCGAACGGGGAACGACAACGGCCGTCCGAGCCAGTCGCGCTCGAAGGCCACAGTGTCGAAACATCGGCACAGGCCTATTCGGTCGATTTGCGATCGACTTGAGCTGCATTTCCCGCGCGCGACAGGCAGTCCGGCATCAGGCGAGAGATTTCGCCCGTCGTGCCGCCGCGCGCCGCGGGCTTCAAGCCGCGCCGGTCAGACCCAGGGCTCGGCCAGCGCCTCGGCGGCGAGTGCCTGCTGCAGCGCAGGACGCGCGAGCAGTCGCTCGAGATACGGCTTCAGGTGCGGCCGTTCGCGCGCCGGCGTAGAGGCCGGGCCGCTGAAGCCGCGGGTCCAGCGGCACAGCACGAACGCGTACGGATCGAGCAGGCTGAAGTCCGCGCCGAGCAGCCACGGCTGGCCGTGCGCGGCGAGCTGGGCGTCGAGCTGGTCGAGCAGCACGCCGGCGCGCGACTGCGCCTGCGCGCGCACTTCGGCCGCGCTGGCGGCGTTGCCCGGGGCCACCAGCCGGTCGGGATAGAAGTACGCGATCAGCGCCGGTTGCAGCGTATCGGCCATCCAGAACAGCCACTTGTACAGCTGCGCACGCTCGGGCGTGCCGAGCGCCGGCGCCAGCCGCGCCTGCGGGTGGGTGTCCGACAGGTGCAGGCAGATCGCCCCGGTTTCGTAGAGCACCAGCGCGTCGTCCTCCAGCACCGGGATCAGCCCGTTCGGGTTGAGCAACAGGTAAGCGGCCGATTTGTGCGCGCCATGCTCGCGATCGACCAGCCGCAGCTCGAACGGCACGCCGATCTCGTGCAGCACGATGTGCACGATCAAGCTGGCATTGCCGGGAAAGTAGTGCAGCGCGATCACCGCCGCATGATACGGCGAGCGCCGGGTCGTTCAGTCGCGGCAAATCGCCGTCAGCTCGGCCATCTCGCGCCCGCGGGTGGCCCGATCCTTCAGCTCGCCGAGCGGCGTGTTCATCTGTTCTTCGGCGTGGCCGCTGACGCGGCAGAGTCGCGGCCGGCGGCCGCCGCCGAAGCCGCCGCCGCGGCATGCCGCAGCGGCAGTTCGCGCACCCAGTCCGACGGGATCGCGAAGTTCAGGTTCTGCGCATCGCCGGTGACCGAGCCGATCGTCGTCAGGCCGACCAGCAGGCCTTCGTCGTTGAACAGGCCGCCGCCGCTGGAGCCGCTGGAGATCGCCGCCGAGGTCTGGATCAGCACCAGCTGCCCGGCGGCATTGCGCCGCAGCGACGACACCAGCCCGGCGCTCATCGTCAGCTCCAGGCCCTTGGGGTTGCCGATGGCGAACACGTTCTGGCCGACGGCGACCTTGCTCGACTCGGCCACCACCACGGCCGGCGCCTGCAGCCCCGCCACCTTGAGCTGGCAGACGTCGCGCTTGACGTCCCACAACACGAGCTTCGCGGCGTGCGAAGCGCTCTCGCGCTTGACGGCAAGCCGCTTGGCCTTGGCCAACACGTGGCAGTTGGTGACCAGCGACTCGTCGGCGATCACGACACCGCTGCCCTGGCCGAGCGGCAGGTTGTCGGCGTCGTAGGTCAACACGCGCCAGACGCTGGGCGCCACCTTGGCGTAGACCTGTTCGGCGTTGAGCGCATGCACGCCGGTCGCCGTGGTCAGTGCGCAGGCCGCCGCCGCAGCCCGTTGCAGCGCGGCGCACGACTTCATGGCCCGATCAGGCCTTGCAGATCGTCGGCGTTGGCGCCGGGCCGCAGCACCGCCGCACCCTGGTCCTGTCCGCCCTGCGTGGCGCCGCCGGCCGTGCTGCGGGCCTGTGCCAGCGCGACGCAGGCATCGCCCTTGGCATCGCGGCGCACGATGCCCTCGGGCGCCTTCATCGCGTCGGGGTTGCTGGCATCGAGCACGCTGCCGCGGCAGCCGGCGCCGAACATGCCGCCGTTGACGAGGTAGGACTTGCCAGCCACCGGTGTGAACGACCAGCGCAGCAGGCACGTCGTCTTGTTCGAGCGCAGCAGCACGAAGTCGACGGTCGTCAGCGAGCCGGCCGCCAGCGCCACGGTGGTCGGGTTGCGCGTGTTGTTGCCGGCACCGACCAGGCGCGGGCCTTTGCAGTTCTGTGCGTCGTCATGCACGAATACGCCGAAGAGGTCGCCGCTCGGCACCGCGCCGCGCATCACCAGCTTGGCGGTGGGTACGCCGGCCGGCACCACGTAGGGCGGTGCCTTGGCCGGCGTGGCGCAGCCGAGCAACAGCACCGCCGCGCCCATGCACACGACGATCGTTCCGACCGCTCTGCGCGAGCCGATGGGCCACCTGGTCGAAGCTTGTGTCATGGGCCGATCCGGCGTTGCGCCGGCGCTGTCGGATACTCGGCGACGAGTCTACCAACCGAGCGCTGCGGCGCGGTGCGCCGGCGCGCGTTCGCACGCCGGCGGTGATGCACGGCCCGTGAACTATTCGAGCGTCACGCCTTGGGCCTGGTGGCGCGCCGGTCAGGTCGTGCAGCCGGCCTCGATGCGCGCACCGCCAGCCAGCGCGATCGGATCCGGGATGCGGTAGCCGTAGCGCACCGCCGTCAGCTCGGCCAGGATGCTGATCGCGATCTCCGGCGGCGTGCGAGCACCGTTCTTCAGGCCCACCGGCCCGTGCAGCCGCGCCAGCTGCGTGTCGCCCAAGCCGAAGTGCTCGGTCAGGCGTGCCTTGCGCTTGGCCTGGTTGGCGCGCGAGCCGATCGCGCCCACGTAGAAGGCCGGGCTGTTGAGCGCTTCCATCAGCGCCAGGTCGTCGAGCTTGGGGTCGTGCGTCAGCGCGATCACCGCCGTGTGACCGTCGGGCTTCAGTTCGACCAGCAGGTCGTCGGGCATCTGGCGCGACAACGTGGCGCCGTCGACCGCGAAACCGCTGGCGTACTCGTCGCGCGGATCGCAGACGATCACCTCGTAATCGAGCGTACGCGCCATCTGCGCAAGATACAGCGACATCTGCCCGGCGCCGATGATCACCAGCCGCCAGCGCGGGCCGTGATGCGTGGTCAATGTGGTCTCGGTCAGCGCCAGCTCGTCGGTCTCGCCGGCGCGCTCGAGCGTGACCTCGCCGCTGGCGATGGTGAGCACGCGCCGCACGCGTTCGCCGCGCGCCAGCCGACGGGCGCCGACCCAGGCGATCATCGCGGCGTTGTCCGCGCAGTAGCGCGGCGACGGGATCCGCAGAGCCACGCCCCGGAACTCGCACATGGTCCGGAGCTCCTCGCGCAGCCGCCGGTTGCACGCCACTCCGCCGCCCAGATTGAGCGCCTTGGCACCCGTGGCGTGCAAGGCGCGGGCGCACTTGGTCACCAGTACCTCGACGACTGCCGCTTGGAAGGACGCCGCCACATCGCGGACGCGCTCGTCCGAGTAGGGCGGTTCGCCGTACGGCTGCAGCACGGTGCTCACCGCGGTCTTGAGACCCGAGAACGAGAAGTCGAGTCCGGGGCGGTCGAGCATGGGACGCGGGAACGGATATGCGTCGGGGCGTCCCGTGGCCGCCAGCCGGTCGAGCAGTTTCACCACCACCGCGCCTGGCCGCGGCGCATTGCGAGTCGAAGGGCGCGACGGCAGCTCATGGGATCGGCGTCTTGTCGATGATGTCCTTGATGACCGCGTCGGTCGTCAGACCATGGCTGGCGGCATGCGGGCCGAGCCAGAGGCGATGGCTGAGCACGTATGTGGAGAGATCCTGGATGTCTTCCGGATAGACCTCGTCACGGCGGCGGACGAGCGCTACGGCAGCACGCGCCGCACCCTGCTCGACGTGAATCCCGCGGGCTACATCGGATGCTGTGCGGCGATCCGCGACATGGATCAGCGCGCAACACTGACAGGCATCAAGGCGCCGACCCTCGTCTACACGCGCGACCTCGGGATCTGTGCGATGTGCGGCGCGGACGCGGGCACCGCCACGAGAGTCCTGGAACGAATCCGGCGGGTCGACCGGTGGGACTTCCGACTCTCATATAGCGAGAATCACGAACGCACCGCGAACGCGCGTGCCGCCGCCTTCCTGATTCTCGAAGGACTGATGATCGGGGTGTTTGCCGCGCTCGACGGCTTGCTGTTCTACGTGTTCTGGGAAGCCATGCTCGTTCCGATGTTTATCATCATCGGGGTTTGGGGTGGCGAGCGACGGGTGTACGC
>CALMQI010000307.1 GCA_937871935.1 uncultured Burkholderiales bacterium | reverse complement strand
CCATTCGCGCCAGGACATGCCCGCCCACAGCCTTGCCTAGCCGCACCGAGCGAGTTGAATCGTCAACCCGCCTGGCGCGATGGGTACGGCTCCGCCACTCAACATGAAGACAAACCCAAGCCCAAGTTGAGCATGGGCCGCCCGCAGCTCAATGCGCCTCCGCCGCCTTCGCCGCCTGCACCGCGGCCGCGGTATCACCCTTGGCGCCGTTGAAGAACAGGTTCAGCACCACCGCCGCCACCGACGTCAGCAGGATGCCCGACTCGAGCAGCGGGTGCAGTTGGTGCGACATCTGCTGCGTCCAGCGCGGCGCCACCAGCGGGATCAGGCCGAAGCCGATGGCCAGCGCCACGATGTAGAGGTTGTTGCGATTGTTCTTGTAGTCCACGCCGGCCAGGATGCGGATGCCGGTGGCCGCCACCATGCCGAACATGACGAGCCCGGCGCCGCCCAGCACGAACTGCGGGATCGCCTCGACGAACGCGGCCATCTTGGGCAGCAGGCCGAGCACGATCATGATGATGCCGCCGGCCACGCACACATAGCGGCTGCGCACACCGGTGACACCGACCAGCCCCACGTTCTGGCTGAAGCTGGTGTACGGGAAGGTGTTGAAGATGCCGCCGATCAAGGTGCCCAGGCCGTCGGTACGCAACCCGGCGGCCAGGTCCTTCTGGGCGATCGGCTTGCCGGTGATGTCGGACAGCGCGAGGAACATGCCGGTCGACTCGATCATCACGACGATCATCACCAGCGTCATCGTCAGGATCATCACCGGGTCGAAGGTCGGCATGCCGAAGGCGAATGGCGTGACGACGTCGAACCAGTGCGCCTTGGCCACCTTGTCGAAGCTCATCTTGCCGAGCGCGGCGGCGACCGCGCAGCCGGCCACGATGCCCAGCAGCACCGAGATGTTGGCGACGAACCCCCGGGCGTACTTCACCAGCAGCAGGATGAACACCAGCACCGCGCCGGCCACCGCCATGTTGTCGAGTGCGCCGTAGTTGGGGTTGTTGACCATCGGGATCGGGCCTGCCAGCCGCAGCGGTGGTGCCACCGCGCCCGGTGCCGACGATGCGGCGGCCGCGGCCGAGGCGGCCACCGCCTTGGCGTTGTCGACCATGGCCACCAGCCTGGGCACGTCCACGCTCTGCGCGAACGGCGCCGGCGCGCCCATCGCCCAACCCACGCCCACGCGCATCAGGCTGATGCCGATGATCGCGATGATGGTGCCGGTGACCACCGGCGGAAAGAAGCGCAGCAGCTTGCTGACGATCGGCGCGATGACCATCGAGATGATGCCCGCGCCGATGATGGCGCCGAAGATCGCACGCGCGCCGTCCACGCCTGGCATCGCGTTGGCAAACGCCACCATCGGCCCGACCGCGGCGAAGGTCACGCCCATCATCACCGGCAGCTTGATGCCGAACCAGCGTGTCACGCCGAAGCTCTGGATCAGCGTGACCAGGCCGCAGCAGAACAGGTCGGCGCTGATCAGCAACGCCACCTGCTCGGGCGTGAGCTTGAGCGCGCGGCCGACGATCAGCGGCACCGCCACCGCGCCGGCGTACATCACCAGCACATGCTGGATGCCCAGGGCGGCCAGTCGGCCGGTGGGCAGCTTCTCGTCCACCGGGTGGACGGCAGTCGTATTCATCTCTCGCCTCCTCGTCGTTGTGCCGTATTTGTCGGCTTGTCGCTACTCGGTGCGCGCGCCGGCCTCGAACCAGCGCTTGAGCAGCGCCCGTTCGTCATCGGTCATCTGCGTGGCGTTGCTCATCGGCATCAGCTTGAGCACCACCACCTGCTGATACAGCATCTGCGCGTGCTGCTTGATCAGCGCCGGCGTATGCAGCGACACGTTCTTCTGCTGCACCTGCGCGTTGTGGCACAGCACGCAGCGCTGGTCGACCACCGCCTTCACCTCGGCAAAGTTCACCGGCCGCGCCGCCGCGGCGGCAGGCTGTGGCGCCGGCGCGAGCACGACCGCCAACGCCACAATCAGTGCGGTGCCGGCCACCGCGTAACCCCAGGGCCAGGGCTGGCCCTTCACGTTGGCCACGTGGCGCGCGACGAAGAAGTGTCGGATCAGCGCGCCGCCGAGCATCAGCACCACCAGCACCAGCCAGTTGTGCTTCGCCTGATAAAGCCAGCCGTAGTGGTTGGACAACATCGCGATCAGCACCGGCAGCGTGAAGTAGGTGTTGTGCACGCTGCGCTGCTTGCCGCGCTGGCCGTGGATCGGATCGGGCGCCTTGCCGGCGGCGAGGTCGGCCACCACCTTGCGCTGCCCCGGGATGATCCAGAAGAACACGTTGGCACTCATCGTCGTGGCCAGCATCGCGCCGACGATCAGGAAGGCCGCGCGGCCGGCGAAGAGCTGGCAGGCCAGCCAGCTGGCCGCCACCACGTAGACGAACAGCAGCACCCCGACGCGCAGGTCGCCGCCGATCGAGCCGCCGGCATTGCGGCCGAAGACGCGGCAGATCGTGTCGTAGACCAGCCAGCCGGCAACCAGGAAGCCGATCGCGGCGAAGCCGGCGGCCACGGGTGAGCCCCAGGCGAACACGTTCCTGTCGACCAGGAAGCTGCTCGCGTTCCACAGGTACAGCACCGCGAACAGCGCGAAGCCCGACATGAACGACCAGTAGCTCTCCCAGTAGAACCAGTGCAGGTGGCCCTTGGGCATCGTCTTCGGGCCGACGAAGTACTTCTGCGGGTTGTAGAAGCCGCCGCCGTGCACGGCCCACAGCTCGCCGTTGACGCCCTTGGCCTTGAGCGCCTCGTCCTCGGGCGGCACCAGGCTCATGTCGAGCATGACGAAGTAGAACGACGAGCCGATCCAGGCGATGGCCACGATCACGTGCAGCCAGCGCAGCAGCAGGTTGGCCCAATCCAGCAGATATGCATCCATGACGACGGTGCTTCTAGGGTCTCACCACGGCAGGCGCTGTGAGGCGGATGGCTGTCGCGACTGTGGAGCCCGGCGTTCGGCCGGGCCCCGGCCCACGGCGACGACGAACGCGCTTACGGCTTCAGATCGGCCGCCTTGATCACCGGCGCCCAGTCGTTGGCCTGCTTGACGACGAAGGTGGCGAAGTCGGCCTGCGTCATCTTGACCGGCGTGATGCCGAGTTCCTCGAACTTCTTGACGATCGCCGGGTCACCCACGATGTCGGCCAGTGCCTTGGCCAGCCGGTCGACCACGTCCTTCGGCAGCCCGGCCGGACCGGAGACGCCGAAGTAGTTTTCGGCCACCAGCGACGGCAGGCCGAGCTCGACCACGCTCGGCACGTCGGGCAGCAGCGGCGAGCGCTTGGGCGTGGTGACCGCCAACGCGCGGATCTGCCCCGCCTTGACCATCGGCACGAAGGCGGTGATGACGTCGATGCCCACCGGGATCTGGCCCGAGATCAGGTCGGTCGTCATCGGCGCGCCGCCGCGGTAGGGGATGTGCGTCATCTTGATCTTCATCGCGGCCTTGGTCATCTCGCCGACGATGTGGCCGATCGACCCCGGCCCACCGCTGCCGAAGGTGTAGCCCGGCGCCGCGGCGGCGGCCGGCAAGTCCTTCAAAGTGGCCGGGCCGGTCTTCGGGTGGGCCATCAGCATCACCGGTGCGACGCCCAGCATGGCGACGTGGGTGAACTCCTTGGCCGTGTCGTACGGCAGCTTGGGCACCGTGAGCGGGCCGATCGACGTCGGCGTGGAGTTCGACAGCATCAGCGTGTAGCCGTCGGGTGCAGCGCGCACCACGTCGAGCCCACCGATGGTGCCGCCGGCGCCCGGCTTGTTGTCCACCACCACCGGCTGACCGAGTGCCTTGGCCAGCGGCTCGGCGATCACGCGGGCCACGATGTCGCTGGCGCCGCCGGCAGCGAAGGTGACGACGATGCGCACCGGCTTCTCGGGCCAGGCAGCCTGCGTCGCAAACGCGGCGCCGGCCAGCACGGCAGCGACCAGGGGACGGAATCGGAACATCGGGTTCTCCTTGGGTTGGACAGGGGGTCTGACACCCCATGCAAGTTTCGTGACCGTCTGCGCGGCGGTCGATCGGTGATCAGCTGCCGCGATAGGTGGCGTAGCTCCACGGGCCCACCAGCAGCGGCACGTGGTAGCGCGCGGCGACGTCGGCGATGCCGAAGTCGAGCTGCACCTCGTCGATGAACGGCGGGTCGGGCAGCGCGACACCGCGCGCGCGGAAATACGCCGCCACCGAGAACACGAGGCGGTAGCGGCCCGCCACCATGGCCTGCGCATCGAGCAGCGCCCCGCCGTCGTTGCGGCCGTCGGCATTGAGCACGAAGGACTTCAGCATTTCGGTGCGGCCGCCCGTCAGGCGCTCGAGGCGCACGCTCATGCCCGCCGCGGGACAGCCGTTCATCGTATCGAGCACATGGGTGCTGAGATGGCCCATCGCGTGTGGTCTCCGGGTCGAGTCGGCCGGCAGCCCTGTTGGCCTTGCCGGGCAGACGCCTTGCAGTTGCCGGCAAAGTGTATACACTTCTGCGTACACGTCAACCCGCAGCGAACCCGACATGCCTGCGCGCGGCCGCGCCAACCTCAAGGTCATCCGCCCCGTCCCGCGTGGCCGCGGCGGCGTCACGCCGGTGCATGACGACACGTCGCCCGAGACCGCGACCGCCACGCAACGCATCGTGGCGTCGATCACCGCCGCGATCGCCGAACGCCGCCTGATGCCCGGCACCAAGCTCGCCGAGCAGCAGATCGCCGACATCTTTCAGGTCTCGCGCACGCTGGTGCGCCAGGCGCTCAACCAGCTGAGCCGCGACCGCCTGGTGCGGCTCGACCCGGGCCGCGGCGCCTTCGTCGCCACGCCCGGCGTCGAGGAGGCGCGCCAGGTCTTCGAGGCGCGCCAGATGATCGAGAGCGCGATGGTGCGCCAGCTCTGTGCCCGCATCACCCCCGCGCAGGTGGCCGAGTTGCGCGCCCATCTGCAGGCCGAGCAGGCGGCCGTGAAGCGCACCGACATTCCCGGCCGCACGCGGCTGCTGGCTGACTTTCACATCGTGCTGGCCCGCATGATGGGCAACGAGGTGCTGGCGCAGCTGCTCGGCGACCTGCTGACGCGATCGTCGCTGATCGCGTTGATGTACCAGTCCAGCCACTCGGCCGAAGCCTCTTTCGCCGAGCACGTGTCGATCGTCGAGGCGCTGGCGCGGCGCGATGCGCGCGCCGCCGCGCGGCTGACCCACGACCACCTGAGCAGCGTGGAACGCAACTTGCGATTCGACCCGCGCGCACCCGATCTCTCCCAAGTGCTGCAGGCCTCATGACTCCGACTCCGCGCTACCCCCGCGACCTGCGTGGCCACGGTCGTGTGCCGCCCCACCCCCAGTGGCCGGGCAATGCCCGCGTTGCGCTGCAGTTCGTGCTGAACTTCGAAGAAGGTGGCGAGAACTCGGTGCTGCACGGCGACGCCGGCAGCGAGCAGTTCCTCTCCGAGATGTTCAACCCGCCGGCATTTGCCGCGCGGCACCTGAGCATGGAGAGCATCTACGAGTACGGCTCGCGCGTCGGTGTCTGGCGCATCCTGCGCGAGTTTCAGCGACGCGGCCTGCCGCTCACGGTGTTCGGCGTCTCGATGGCACTCGAGCGCTGCCCCGAGGTGACGGCCGCCTTCGTCGAGCTGGGCCACGAGATCGCCTGCCACGGCTGGCGCTGGATCTCCTACCAGAACGTCGACGAGGGCACCGAACGCGAGCATCTGCAGCGCGGCATGGCCCTCATCGAGCGCCTGACAGGCCAGCGACCGCTCGGCTGGTACACCGGCCGCGACAGCCCGCACACCCGCCGCCTGGTCGCCGACCACGGCGGCTTCGCCTACGACAGCGACTACTACGGCGACGACCTGCCTTTCTGGCTGCAGGTGAAGAAGACCGACGGTGCGCTGGCACCGCACCTGGTGGTGCCCTACACGCTGGACAACAACGACATGCGCTTCGCGCTGCCGCAGGGCTTCAGCCACGCCGACCCGTTCTTCCAGTACCTGCGCGATGCGTTCGACGTGTTGTATGCCGAAGGCGCGGAGCAGCCGGCGATGATGAGCATCGGCATGCACTGCCGCCTGCTCGGCCGGCCGGGGCGCATGCGCGCGCTGCAGCGGTTTCTCGACCACGTGCAGTCGCACGACCGCGTGTGGATCACGCGCCGCATCGACATCGCGCAACACTGGCGGCAGGTGCATCCGTTCGATGCGGCCACCGCGTTCGTCTGGGAATGACATGCTGAGCCTCGACCGACTCAACGCCGCCACGCGCGAGCAGTTCACCGAACTGCTGGCCGGCACTTACGAGCACTCGCCGTGGATCGCCGAGGCCGCGTGGGCGCGACGTCCGTTCGCCAGCCTGGCGCAGCTGAAGCTGGGGCTGGTCAATACCGTGCGCGAGGCCGGCCGCGACGCGCAGGTCGGGCTGATCCGCGCCCACCCGGAGCTCGCCGGCAAGGCGATGGTCAGCAAGACGCTCACCGCCGAATCGACGAACGAGCAGGGCAAGGCCGGCCTCACCGACTGCACGCCGCAGGAGTTCGCCACCATCCAGCGGCTCAACACCGAATACAACGAGCGCTTCGGCTTCCCGTTCATCCTGGCCGTGCGCGGACCACGCGGCACCGGCCTGACCAAGCAGGAGATCATCACCACCTTCGCGCGCCGCGTACGCCATCACCCCGATTTCGAGCTCGCGGAGGCGTTGCGCAACATCCACCGCATCGCCGAGATCCGGCTGGACGACAAGTTCGGCGTCGCGCCCGAACTCGGCAACCTGGTGTGGGACTGGGCCGAACGCCTGGCGCAGCACAGCGACGCCGGCTACGCCGAGCGTGGCGAGCTGACCGTGACCTACCTGACCGACGCGCACCGCGCCTGTGCACAGCGCCTGTCGCACTGGATGAAGGCCGACTGCGGTTTCGACGAGGTCGAGATCGACGGCCGGCGGTGGTTCGTCCACAAGACCGAGCGGTTCCTGCCCCAGGGCTCGCCGTGCTCGCCGGCGATCACCAACCTGGTGTGTGTCCGCCTCGACCAACGGCTGACGGGGCTCGCG
>CALMQI010000306.1 GCA_937871935.1 uncultured Burkholderiales bacterium | reverse complement strand
GATGGTCACGCCGTAGCGTTGCACCGGCTGGCCGGCCGCGATGTCGTCGAGCGCCACCTTGTGCGCCTGCGGCACCTTGTCGAGCGTGACCAGCCCGTCGGGCAACTCGCTGCCGGCCGGCAGACCGCCGTCGTTGGCGACGATCGCGACGTTGTCGCTCTCGTGCATGCGGATGATGCGTGGTGTGGCCAACGCGGCGCTCCTAGGGCACCGCGCCGCGGGTGTTCACGTGCAGCGCATAGAGAGAATGGCTCGCCGCCATGAACAGCCGGTTGCGCCGCGCGCCGCCGAAGCACAGGTTGGCGCAGCGCTCGGGCAGGTGGATGTGCGCCAGCGGCCGGCCCTCGCGGTCGTAGACCCGCACGCCATCGAGTTGAGCGGCGTCGCTGCCGCGTGCGCCGTTGCTGCCGAAGCCGCACCACATGTTGCCCTGCTCGTCGAGCGCCACGCCGTCGTAGGCGCCGGGGCCACCGGCGTCGACGTACAGCCGCTTGTTCTTCAACGTCGCGCCGTCGACGTCGTAGGCCCAGACCTTGCGGTGCGGCGTCGCGCGACTCTCGACCACGTAGAGGATCCCCTCGTCGGGCGAGAAGGCGAGGCCGTTGGCGCCCTGCAGATCGTCGAGCACCATCACCAGCGAGCCGTCGGCCGGGTCGATGCGGTACACGCCGTGTGGCAGTTCGGGCGTGGCGGGCTCGCCCTCCCACCAACCGAGGATGCCGAACGCCGGGTCGGTGAACCACACCGCACCGTTGCGCTGGCAGACGATGTCGTTCGGTGAGTTCAGCCGCTTGCCCTGGTAGCGGTCGGCCAGCACGGTGATCGAACCGTCGTACTCGGTGCGCGTGACGCGGCGCGTCAGGTGTTCGCAGGTCAGCAGGCGGCCCTGCGTGTCGCGCGCCAAGCCGTTGGCGTGGTTGGAGGGCTTGCGAAACGCGCTGATCGCGCCGGAACAATCGTCCCAGCGCAGGATGCGGTTGTTCGGGATGTCGCTGAACAGCACGTAGCGGCCATCGCCGAACCACACCGGCCCTTCGGCCCAGTAGAAGCCGGTGGCCAGCTGCTCCACCGTGGCCGAAAACAGGCGTAATGCGAGGAATCGCTCGTCGAGCACCTCGATGCACGGGTCGGGCAGACGGGTGCTGGGCGAATAGGGGCAGGCGGGTCCGGTGTCCATGGTGCTGGGGCTTTTTGCGTCACTCGAATGGACCGGTGCGCACGAAGGCGCCGCCCTGGAAGGCCACGGCCGGGTCGTCGCGGTCGAGCGTCGGCTGGCGCGCCTCGAGTGCGGCGCGGAAGGGTTCCGAGCTGTCCTGCGGGCGAAAACCCAGATGGCGAGCCGCCGTGTTGTCCCACCAGCTGGTGGTGTTGTCGGACATGCCGTAGGCGATGGTGTGGCCGACCACCGGCGCGGTGAGGCAGGCGCGCACCAGGCGCTCGAGGTCGTCGTAGCTGAGCCAGGTGGCAAGCATGCGCCGGTCCCTCGGCTCGGGGAACGATGAGCCGATGCGCAGGCACGCGGTCTCGATGCCGTAGCGGTCGAAGTAGAAGCGCGACAGGTCCTCGCCCCAGGCCTTGGACAGGCCGTACAAACCATCGGCGCGCACCGGGTCGGCGGGGGCGATCACTTCGTCCTGTCGGTAGAAGCCGGTCACGTGGTTGGAGCTGGCGAACACGATGCGCCGCACGCCGTGCTTGCGGGCCGCTTCGTACAGGTTGTAGGCGCCGACGATGTTGGCGGCCAGGATCGGCTCCCACGGCTGCTCGGTCGACACGCCGCCCAGGTGCACGACGGCGTCGACACCTTCGAGCAGCGCCAGCACGGCCGCCTTGTCCTCGAGAGCCGCCGGTCGCAGCTCCTCGTGCGGCGCGGCCGCGCCGAGGTCGGCGATGTCCGACACGCGCAGCGTGCGGCAACACGGCTTCAGCCGGCGGCGCAACTGCACGCCCAGGCCGCCGGCCGCGCCGGTGAGCAGCAGACGATTCATCGGGATCGGGATCATCGTGTCGACTCGGACTGCAGCACGTCGCTGCGCCGGCAGGAGGCGCAGCGACGCTTCGCTGCGGGTTGATGGGGTTGCGAAGGGACGCGGCTTGGTTGTATGTTGTCGTACAACCAGATCATCGTCGTCGCTGTCGCTGCCTGTCAATGCAGCCGGGATGCGGTGTTTCCCGAGGTCCGATGCAAAGCGTTCTGTCCAGTCACCGGCGCCCGCGCACGCTGGCCCTCGAACTCGTCGACGCGCTCGGCGACCGCATTCGCGACGGCGCGCTGACGCCGGGCGACAAGCTGCCCACCGAGGCGGCGGTGATGGCCGAGTTCGGTGTCAGCCGCACGGTGGTGCGCGAGGCGATCTCCAAGCTGCAGGCCGCCGGGCTGGTCGACACCCGGCATGGCGTGGGCAGCTTCGTGGTCGGCGCGGTGCCGGCAGCGGGCTTTCGCCTGCGGCCGGAGGCGATGGCCACGCTGCGCGACGTGGTCTCCGTGCTCGAACTGCGCATCGGCATCGAGACCGAGGCCGCCGGCCTGGCCGCGCAGCGCCGCGCGGGGCGCGACCTCGCGCTGCTGCGCGAGTCGCTCGACGGCTTCGAGCAGGCGGTGCGCGCCGGCCGCGACGCGGTGCCGCAGGACTACCAGTTCCACCTCGGCATCGCGCGGGCGACGCGCAACCCGCACTTCGCACAGATGATCGACCTGCTCGGCACGATGATCATCCCGCGCGCGCGCGAGCGCAGTTCGGAGTCGAAGACCGAGCGCCGCGCCTACCTGCTGAAGGTGAACGCCGAACACGAAAGCATCCTCAGTGCCATCGCGGCGCAGGATGCCGACGGCGCGCGCGCGGCGATGCGCACCCACCTGGCCAACAGCCGCGAGCGACGCCGCCGCGCGGCGCTGGACCACAAGGACGAGTGAGGCGCGGGCATGAGTTGTACGATGACATGTCACGCACGCCGGCGCGCGCCCGGGCAGCCCCGGCATGAACCCAAGGAGACCTGATCGATGAAGCCGAAAGTCCTGCAGTACGGCCGCCTGATGCCGTCGCTCGAGAAGCAGCTGGCCGAAGCCTTTCAGCACCAGCGTCTGGTCGACCAGGCCGACGCGAAGGCCTTTCTGGCCGCGCAGGGCGCCGACTTCGCCGGCATCGCCACCGCCGGCTTCGCCGACGCGGCGCTGATGGCGGCCTGCCCGAACGTCAAGGTGATTTCCAGCTTCGGTGTCGGCGTCGACAAGATCGACCTGCCCGCGGCGGCGGCGCGTGGCATCCAGGTCGGCAACACACCCGATGTGCTGAACGACTGCGTGGCCGACCTGACGCTGGGGCTGATGATCGACGTGGCGCGCGGCATCGGCGCGTCCGAGCGCTATCTGCGCCGCGGCGAGTGGCCGAAGGGGCCTTACCCGCTGCAGCGCAAGGTCAGCGGCAAGCGCGTCGGCATCGTGGGGCTGGGCCGCATCGGCAAGGCGATCGCCAAGCGCGCCGAGGCCTTCGACATGACGCTGAAGTATCACAACCGGCGCCCGGTGGCCGACACGACGATGGGCTACGAGAAGTCGCTCACCGAGCTGGCACGCTGGGCCGACTTCCTGGTGGTGATCGTGCCCGGCGGCGCCGCCACGAAGCATCTGATCAACGCCGAGGTGCTGGATGCGCTCGGCCCCGAAGGTTATCTGATCAACGTGGCGCGCGGCACGGTGGTCGACGAGCCGGCGCTGGTGCACGCGCTGGTCGAGCGCCGCATCGCCGGCGCCGCGCTCGACGTGTTCGAGAACGAACCGCAGGTGCCGGCCGAGCTGATGGCGCTCGACAACGCGGTGCTGGTGCCGCACATCGGCAGCGCCACGATCGAGACACGCGCGGCGATGGCGCAGCGCGTGTTCGACAACCTGCAGTCGTTCTTCTCGACCGGCAGCGTCATCAGTCAAGCGAGCTAAGGACTTCATCATGAGAGAAAACCGTCTGCGCACGCTGTGGCAGACCCAGCAGGTCGCCATCAACGGCTGGCTGGCCGTACCGAGCGCCTTCAGTGCCGAGGTGATGGCGCACCAGGGCTGGGACACGCTGACCATCGACCTGCAGCACGGCGTCATCGACTACGCCGCGATGGTCACGATGCTGCAGGCGATCAGCACGACGGCCACGGTGCCGATCGTGCGCGTGCCCTGGCTCGAGCCCGGTATCGTGATGAAGTCGCTCGATGCCGGCGCCTACGGCGTGATCTGCCCGATGGTGAACACGCGCGAGGATGCGCAGCGCCTGGTCGCCTACACGCACTACGCCCCGCGCGGTACGCGCAGCTTCGGCCCGATCCGCGCCACGCTGTACGGCGGCGCCGACTATGCGCAGAAGGCCAACGACACCATCGTCGCCTTTGCGATGATCGAGACGGCGCAGGCGCTCGACAACCTCGACGCCATCCTGTCGGTCGAAGGGCTGGACGCGGTCTACATCGGCCCGTCGGACCTGTCGCTGGCGTTGGGCTGCCGCCCGGTGTTCGACGACGTCGATCCGCCGGTGGCGCAGGCCATCGCGCACATCCTCGAGCGCGCCCAGGCGCATGGCGTCAAGGCCGGCGTGCACAACGGCGTGCCTGACGTGGCGCTCAAGCGGGCCGGCATGGGTTTCAACTTCGTCACGCTCGGCTCCGACGCGCGCATCCTGGCCGCCGGCTCGCAGCAGCTGCTGGGTCCGATGAGGGCCGGCCTGCCGCGCCCCGGCTGAGGCGCGCCCGGCGCCGGCGGGCGGTCGCGCAGTCAGGTCGCCCGGCGTCGCGCGGCCATCTCCGCGCCCATCGCACGTTGCATCACCGGGCTGCTGCGCGCGCGCGCCGCCGGGAACACGATCTCGTCCTCGAGCGGCACGTGGCGAGCGTGGATGGCGATGAAGTCCTTCGCCGCTGCCTGCAGCGGTTCGAGCGCGGCCGGGGACCACGCCTGTGTCGGATCGGCCAGTGCCTGCAGCGGCGGACCGAGGCGTTGCCAGATCAGCTGCATCTGCACATGGTCGTCGCGGATCTGCCGCGCGGCGGCGGCCAGTGCGGGCTCCCTGCTGGCTTCCAGCAGCGGCAACACATGCACCTCTTCGTCGACGTGGTGGGCCGGACCGGCGATCGCAAAGTAGCGGAACACGTCGTGCGCGGCAGAGCGGGCATCGTCGTCGCAGCCCCGGTCGCGCAGGTGCACCAGCAACCGGCCGAGCAGATCGAGCGAGCGCTGCACGCGTTCGTGGCAGGCCGACAGCAGATCGAAGGGGGCCTCGAAGCCGGCCTGTGGGCTGCGCAGCCCGGGCAGTTGCACGTTCGAAATCACACTCATGGATGCATTGTCGGTGTGCAGCCGCGCCACGGCCGCAACATGGCTTGATCCAGCGCAATGGGTGGCACGCGGGCTTGCACCACAGTGACTCACCTGTTAGATGGTTCCCTTGTCAAGCATCGTGGATTCGAAGCTTTCCGATGAGATCGTGCTGGTCGCTCCGGCCGCCGCCGCTCGGCATTCGCGTGGCAGGGCGCCGATGGCTCGCCGCGCAGCACCGATCGACCCGGCGCTGCTGTCGCGTGCCTGGAACACGTTGCTCGGCTCGAACGGCAGCAGCGCCGATATGCGCCTGCTCGACGCGATCGCCCGCTCGCGGCGCGTGACAGCCGGCGAGCTGGTGTTCTCGCGGCAGGAGCGGGCCCACGCCGCCGTGATGCTGGTCGAAGGCGACGTCGCGCTCGGCCTGCGTCTGGCCGATGGCAGCTTCGAGGTCGAACGCATCGTGCATGCGCCGGCTTGGCTCGACCTGGGTTCGGTGTGGTTGTCGGCCACGCATTCGATCGATGCGCAGGCCAACGGGCCGGCCGTGGTGGTGGAGCTGCCGCGCGAGCCGTTGCGCCAGCTGCTCGAGCGCCATCCGGGCCTGTCGATGCGCGTCATCCAGGGTCTCGCGCGCGAGCACCAGGCCATGGTGACGCACACCCACGGCCTGATGCACCTGGCCGCGCCGGCGCGGCTGGCGCAATGGCTGCGCCAGAACGCCAAGCCGTCGTCCACGCTCGAGGGCGGGCAGGCGGTCGTGCGGCTGGCCGAGCGCAAGCGCGACCTCGCCGCACAGCTGGCAATCGCCCCGGAGACGCTGTCGCGGCTGTTGCGCAGCTTCACGCGGCAGGGCGTGATCGACGTGGCCGGCTATACGGTGCACGTGCTCGATCGCGCCGCGCTGGATCGCATGGCGCAAGTCTAGCTACCCCCCGGAGCGCCTGCGGCGCTGCCCCCCAGGGGGCGACGCTGGCGGCCCGGCGGAGCCGGTTCCGCGGCGTCTGCTTGGTGCGGCTTTCAGCTGTTTGAAAGCTCGCCGGGTCCGATCATGGCCTGGCTGAAGCCGCCATCTACATAGGTGATCTCGGCCGTCACGCCGCCGGCGAGGTCGGACAGCAGGAAGGCGGCCACGTTGCCGACATCGTCGATGGTCACGTTGCGGCCCAGCGGTGAGGCTTGGGCCACCATGCCCAGCAGCTTGCCGAAGTCCTTGATGCCGCTGGCCGCCAGGGTCTTGATCGGCCCGGCCGAGATGGCATTGACCCGGATGTTCGCCTCGCCCAAGTCGGAGGCCAAGTAGCGCACGCTCGCCTCCAGGGCCGCCTTGGCGACACCCATGACGTTGTAATTGGGGAACACGCGATCGCTGCCCAGATACGTCAGCGTCAGGACGCTTCCGCCCCCGCGCTTCTCCAGCAACGGCAACGCGGCACGAGTCAGGCCGATCAGCGAGTAGGCAGAAATGTCGAGGGCGACGCGGAACGCATCGCGGGTCGTCATCGAGAACGGTGATGAGAGTGCCTCACGGGGTGCGAACGCCGCCCCGTGAACGATGAAGTCGAGGCCGCCAAACTCCTGATCGATACGGGCACAGACGCTGGCGATGTCGTCATCGGAACTGACGTCACACGGCAGCACGAGCGGCGACTGCTCGAGCTCCTGCCCGAGATCGTTCACGTGTTCTTCGAACCGGCCCTGATACGTGAGCGCCAGCCGTGCGCCGGCACCCGCCGTCGCCCTGGCGATCGCCCACGCGATCGAGCGCT
>CALMQI010000305.1 GCA_937871935.1 uncultured Burkholderiales bacterium | reverse complement strand
AGCATCGCAGCGCAGTGCTCGCCGCAGGCGAGCACCGACCCAGTATGAGCCCCGGGCGGGTACCGCCTGGCGCGATGCGCAGTGCTCGGCCCGAAGGCGGTCCCTCGCGAGCGGCGGCAACGGGCCGATTGGGACCGATCGTCGCCCGCGGACGAACGCAGGGGCGATTAGGCCGCCAGCCGGCCATGCGCCAGCCGCGCCTGGCGCTGGCAGCGCGCGGCGAGATCGGTGTCGTGCGTCACCACCACGAAGGCCGTGCCGCGTTCACGCGCCAGCCCGAGCATCAGATCGAACACGGTCGCCGCCGTGTCGCGGTCCAGGTTGCCGGTCGGCTCGTCGGCCAGCACGCAGGCCGGCTGGGTGACCAGCGCCCGCGCCATCGCCACACGCTGGCGTTCGCCGCCTGACAGCTCGGAGGGCCGGTGCTCCACGCGCTCGGCCAGGCCCACCGAGGCCAGCGTCGCGCGCGCCGCCTCACGCGACACGGCCACCGATTCGCGCCGGATGCGCAGCGGCATCGCCACGTTGTCGAGCGCCGTCAGCTCGGGCAGCAGATGATGGAACTGGTAGACGAAGCCGAGATGCCGGTTGCGCCAGGTGCCCTGCTCGGCCGCCGGCATCGATGCGAAGTCACGCTGCATCAGCGTCACCCGCCCGGCGGTCGGCGCGTCCAGGCCGCCCAGCAGGTGCAGCAGCGTGCTCTTGCCCGACCCCGACGCACCGACGATGGCCAGCGTCTGCCCGGCGCGCAGCGTGAGATCCACCCCCTGCAGCACCGCCACGTCGAGCCCGCCTTCGGTGAAGCGCTTGGCCAGACCCTCGGCCTGCAGCACCGGTTCACTCATAACGCAGCGCCTCGGCCGGGTTGACCCGCGAAGCGCGCCAGCTCGGGTACAGCGTGGCCACGAAGGCCAGCGCGAGCGAGATCAGCGCGATCGGCACCACGTCGGCCACGCGCGGGTCGCTCGGCATGCGGCTGATCACGTAGATGCTGCCGGGCAGGAAGGCGATGCCCAGCGTGCGCTCGATCGCCGGCACGATGACGTCGATGTTCAGCGCCACCAGCAGCCCGAGCAGCACGCCGGCGCCGGTGCCGATGATGCCGGCCGCCGCGCCCTGCACGACGAAGATGCCCATGATCGAGCGCGGGCTCGCGCCCAGCGTACGCAGGATCGCGATGTCGGCGCGCTTGTCGGTCACCGTCATCACGAGTGTCGACACCAGGTTGAATGCCGCCACCGCGACGATCAGCGTCAGGATGATGAACATCAGGCGCTTCTCGATCTGCACCGCGTCGAACCAGTTGCGGTTGGTGCGCGTCCAGTCGCGCACCGTCAACGCGGGATCGAGCGCCACCTGCAACTGCTGCGCCACGCGGCGTGCGGTGTGCAGGTCGGCCAGCTTGAGCTGCACGCCGCTCGGCCCTTCGAGCCGGTACAGGCGTTGCGCGTCCTCGAGGTGAATCCACGCCAGCGCGCTGTCGTATTCGTAGTGGCCGGAATCGAAGGTGCCGGCCACGGTGAACTGCTTCAGCCGCGGCAGCACGCCGGCCGGCGTGATCTGCCCGCTCGGCGCGATGATGGTCACCACATCACCCTCGCGCACACCGAGCTGGCGTGCGAGTTCGCTGCCGAGCACGATGCGCCAGGCACCGGGCTGCAGCGTCGCGAGTGTGCTGTCGCGCAGGCGCGCGGCCAGCTCGGTGACCTTGGCCTCCTCGGCCGGCACGATGCCGCGCACGACAGCGCCACGCATCTCGTCGCCGCGCGCCAGCAGCGACTGGGTGGCGATGAACGGCGCCGAGCCGATCACCGCCGGGTTTTGGCTCGCGCGCGCCGCCGTGGCATGCCAGTCGGCGAGTGCACCGCCGCGCCCGTCGAACACCTCGATGTGCGCGATGACGCTGAGCATGCGGTCGGTGACCTCCTTCTGAAAGCCGTTCATCACCGACAGCACGATGATCAGCGCCGCCACGCCGAGCGCGATGCCGAGCATCGACACGCCGGAGATGAAGGAGATGAAGCCGTTGCGGCGCCCGGTGCGCCCGGCGCGGGTGTAGCGCCAGCCGAGTTGCCATTCGTAGGGCCAGCTCATGGGGTGGGCATGCTAGCAGGGGCCCGCGCACCCGCACGAAGCGTGCCGCGCATCGGCACCACCGGATAATCCACCGCGGTGATGCATCTGATCGTTCCCTTTGCCAACGTTGTCTCCGAGGCCGGGCGTCATGCCGCGACGACGCTCGAGCTGCCGCACCTGCAGCGCCTGCTGGCGCGTGCCACACCGGGCCCGTGCCTGGGCGGCGACGAGATGTCGCTGACGCCGCCGCACGAGCTCGCTTTCGCCCGGCACTGCGGCTGGCGCGCCGACGAGGGCCGCATCGCCTGGGCCGCGCAGCGCGCGTCCCAGGACAGCATCGACCCGGGTGGGCAGGCCTGGGGCTGGCTGACGCCGGTGCACCTGCACCTGGGCACCGAGCAGGTGTCGATGGCCGACCCCGAAACGTTGTCGCTCGACGAGCCGACTGCACGCGAACTGTTCGAGTCGGTGCGGACCCTGTTCGAAAGCGAGGGCTTCGTGCTGCGCTTCGGGGCGCCGCTGCGCTGGTACCTGTCGCATCCGAGCCTGGCCGAGCTGCCGACCGCGTCGCTGGACCGCGTGATCGGCCGCCACATCGACGCCTGGCTGCCCGACGCCCCGGCCGCGCGGCTGGTGCGCCGCCTGCAGAGCGAGGTGCAGATGCTGTGGTACGGCCACGCCGTCAACGAGCGGCGCGAGGCCGCCGGGTTGCTGACGGTGAACTCGCTGTGGCTGAGCGGCTGCGGCCTCGCTGCCGAAGTGCCGATGCCGGCGCAGGCCCCGCAGGTCGACGATAGCCTGCGCACGCCGGCGCTGGCCGAGGACTGGGCCGCCTGGTGCGAGGCCTGGCGCACGCTCGACGCCGGTCCGCTGGCGGCGCTGGCCGAGCCGCCGCCCGAGGCGACGCTCACGTTGGCCGGTGAACGGCGGGCCGCGTCGTTCGCGCTCGGTGCTGCGCCCTGGTGGCAACGCTGGCGGGCGCCGTCGGCCGCGGCCGTGCTGGAGTCGCTGTGAGCCCGATCGCCTCGCCACGGTTTGCTGCCCAGTACTGGAGCGCACCATGACAGGCACGGTCATGCTGGTGCCACGCGACGTGCCACCGCGTGTGTGCTTCGCGCTCGAGGCGGCCGGCGTGCACCCGCTGCTGGCCCGGTTGTTCGCCGGCCGCGGCGTGCGCACGGCCGACGAACTGGCCGACGACGCGGCGCGGCTGATGCCGCCGACCTTGCTCAAAGGGGCCACCGAGGCCGCCGTGCTGCTGGCCGACACGATCGAGGCCGACCGGCGCATCTGCATCGTCGCCGACTACGACTGCGACGGTGCCACCGCCTGCGCCGTGGCCATCCGCGGCCTCGCGCTGCTCGGTGCGCGCCGTGAGGCGCTGCGCTACGTGGTGCCCGATCGCCGCGTGCACGGCTACGGCCTGACGCCGGGCATCGTCGACCTCGCGATGCTGCACTCTCCGGCGCTGCTGGTCACGGTGGACAACGGCATCGCCAGTCTCGAAGGCGTCGCCCACGCGCGGGCGCTGGGCATGGCGGTGCTGGTCACCGATCACCACTTGCCGGCGCAGCGCGACGGCATCATCGAGCTGCCCGACGCCAACGTGATCGTCAACCCCAACCAGCCGGGGTGTGCCTTCGACAGCAAGTCGCTGGCCGGTGTCGGCGTGATGTTCTACGTGCTGCTCGCGTTGCGGGCCGAACTGCGCCGCCGCGGCCGCGTCGACGACACCACACAGCCGCGCCTGGAGAGCCTGCTCGACCTGGTGGCGCTCGGCACCGTGGCCGACGTGGTGAAGCTCGACGCCAACAACCGGCGTCTCGTCGCGCTCGGCCTGAAACGCGTGCGCGCCGGCCGCATGCAGCCCGGCGTGGCCGCGTTGCTCGCGGCGTCGGGGCGCGAGGCGACGCGCTGCAGCGCATTCGATTTCGGCTTCGCGCTCGGTCCGCGCATCAACGCCGCCGGGCGCCTGGCCGACATGACGCTCGGCATCGAGTGCCTGCTGACCGACGACGCGGCGCGCGCGCAGCAGCTGGCCGCCACGCTGGACGGCATCAACCGCGAGCGACGCGAGGTCGAGGCCGGCATGAACGAGCAAGCCCACGCGCTGATCGACGGTTTCACCGGTGACGGGCCGGCGCCGCCGGCGATCGTGTTGTTCGATGCCGGCTTCCACGAGGGTGTGGTCGGCATCGTCGCCGGCCGCGTGAAGGACCGCCTGCACCGGCCGACCTTCGTGTTCGCGCGCGGCGCCGACGGTGCGCTCAAAGGTTCCGGCCGCTCGATCGCGGGCTTTCATCTGCGCGACGCGCTCGACCTGGTGAGCAAACGCCATCCGCAGGTGCTGCTGCGCTTCGGCGGCCATGCCATGGCCGCCGGCTGCACGATCCACGAAACCGCATTGCCGACCTTCGAGCAGGCGCTGCAGCAGGTGGCTGCCGAATGGCTCGACGACGCGGCGCTCGAGCGGCGGCTGTGGAGCGACGGTGCGCTCGAGGCCGAATGGTTCAGCAGCGGTACCGTCGCCGCGCTCGACGCGCAGGTCTGGGGCCAGGGCTTCGACGCCCCGGTGTTCAGCGACGATGTCGAGGTGATCGCACAACGCCTGGTCGGCGACAAGCACCTGAAGCTCAAGCTGCGTGTCGCCGGTGCTGCCCGCGAGGCCATCTGGTTCGGCCGCGTCGAGCCGCTGCCGCCGCGGGTGCGCCTGGCCTTCCGCCTGAGCGTGGACCGCTTCCAGGGCCTCGAGCGCGTGCAGCTGGTCGTGCAGGCGATGGCCCCGTGATCGCCTCACGCGGCACAGGGAGTTCGCCGCGATGAGAGCATCGCGCATGAGTCCACTCGTTCAATGCCTGCGAGCCGCCCTCTGCAGTCTGCTGTTGGCCGTGGTGGCGCCGCCCGACGCTGCGGCACAGCCGGCGGCGCCCGCCAAGGTGGTGACTGTGGCCTCCGGGCTTGATCATCCGTGGGGTCTGGCGTTCCTGCCCGACGGGCAGATGCTCGTCACCGAACGCGGCGGCACGATGCGTCGGGTCAGTGCCGACGGCCAGCGCATCTCGTCACCGCTTGCCGGGCTGCCGCAGGTGCGAGCGGCCGGCCAGGGCGGCCTGCTCGATGTGACGATCGATCCCGACTTCGCGACCACGCCCTGGGTCTACTGGTCGTACAGCGAAGCCGGTGACGGCGGATCCGGCACCGCGGTCGCACGCGGCCGGCTGCAGGGCGACGCGCTGACCGACGTGCAGGTGATCTTCCGCCAGCGGCCCAAGGTGGGCGGCAACGGCCACTTCGGCTCGCGCTTCGTGTGGGCGCCCGACAAGACACTGTGGATCACGCTCGGCGATCGACAGCAGGACAGCCCGAGCCGGCCGACCAAGGACCACTCGCAGAACCCGGCCAAGCACCTGGGCAAGGTGATCCGCATCCAGCGCGACGGCACGGTGCCGGCCGACAACCCGTTCATCAACGTGACGGGGCACCTGCCGGAGATCTACAGCCTCGGCCATCGCAATCCGCAGAGTGCGGCGCGCCATCCGGTCACCGGCGAGCTGTGGCTGGTCGAGCACGGCCCGCAGGGTGGCGACGAGATCAACCGCGTGCGACCGGGCCGCAACTACGGCTGGCCGCTGCGCAGCTACGGTTGCCCGTACGGCTCGCCGGTCGGCAACCAATGCCGCGTTGCTGGCGGCACCCATGCACCGGACTTCGAGGAACCACTGACGACCTGGGTGCCGACCTCGATCGCGCCGAGCGGCATGGTCTTCTACAC
Source organism: uncultured Burkholderiales bacterium (assembly GCA_937871935.1). Lineage (GTDB taxonomy): Bacteria > Pseudomonadota > Gammaproteobacteria > Burkholderiales > Burkholderiaceae_C > JAEUPI01. The sequence goes on along the minus strand of CALMQI010000305.1, from coordinate 1,220 downwards.
CGGGCGCGGCTTTCCGGAATGGCAGGGCAACCTGTTCCTCGGTGCCCTCTCCGGCCGGGCGCTGTGGCGCGTGGTGCTCGACGGCAACACGGTGACCTCGCGCGAGCCGCTGTTCGCCGACCTCGGTGAACGCATCCGCGACGTGCGCCAGGGCCCCGACGGCTGGCTCTACCTGCTGACCGACGCGTCGAACGGCCGAATCGTGCGCATTCAGCGCTGAACCCCGACTCGGTACCGGGCCGGGCACGGGCCCTGCCTAGAATTCGCCTGTGCACTCCCTCAACGCCGATCTGCATTGCCACTCGATCGTCTCCGACGGCACCTTGACGCCCGAAGCGCTGGCCGCACGCGCCAAGGCCAACGGCGTGGAGCTGTGGTCGCTGACCGATCACGACGAGCTGGACGGCCAGACGCGCGCCGCGGCAGCCGCGCGGGCGCTGCAACTGCGTTATCTCGCCGGCGTCGAAATCTCGGTCAGCTTCGCCGGCAAGACGGTGCACATCGTCGGCCTCGGCATCGACCCCGACGATGGCACACTGCGCGACGGCTTGAAGCACACACGCGGCGGCCGCGAACGCCGCGGCCGCGACGCCGGCCACCGCATAGGAGCCGCTGACGCCCTTGAGGAACAGGACGATCGCGAGCGTGTCGAGGCCGAACGAGGAGCGCGCCAGGAGCGCGGTCGTCAGGAGGCGAGGGACGTGCGGGGTCCGCAGGACGTCCCCGTATCGGCGGGTGGTGGACAACGGTCGGCCGCTACGCGTCGACGGTCCTGCCGGCGATGCCCAGGGCCTCGGCATGCGGCTCCAGGGCGGCGATCACCGTGCGGACGTGCTCGTCGAAGTCGACGCCCAGCTCCTCGGCGCCGTTGGTGACGTCCGCGCGGTTCACGGCGGCGGCGAAGCTCGGCTGCTTGAGCTTCTTCTTGACGGACTTCGGGGTCATCCCGTGGATGCCCTCGGGCCGCACGTACGCGCATGCCAGCACGAAGCCGCAGAGCTCGTCGACGGCGAACAGCGTCTTCTCGAGATCGCTTTCACGCGAGACGCCCAGGAAGTCGGCGTGCGAGGCGATCGCGCGGACGATCACCGGGTCCGCGCCGCGCGACTCGAGCTCGGCGATCGCCATCACGCCGGTGATGTTGTCCGGCAGCCGGTAGTCACAGACCACCGCGTCCGGCATCGGCTGTGACTTCAACAGCGCCGTCGCCTCCGCCAACG
>CALMQI010000304.1 GCA_937871935.1 uncultured Burkholderiales bacterium | reverse complement strand
ACCCCGGAATGTTGGTGCTTCACCGAGTCCGATCGGCGACCGAACCGGACTCTGAGCCGTCGAACGATAGCAGCGCGTCGATGAGGCCCATAATTCGGTGACTGGCAAAGACGTTATCGTTGCACTCATCGACTCGCGTGTCGACGCATCGCATGAGGCCCTGCAGCTTTCGATCAGAAATACCTATTCATCAGTGGATTATCCCTCCACTGAGGCTGATGCCCATGGCACTGCCATGGCCGGTGCGATTGCAGCCCACGGGCAAACTATTGGCACCGCGCCGCAGTCGCGCCTGCTTGCCGTGGAATGCTTCTCAAGGGACAAGGACGGCCATATGGAGGGCGTTACCTTCAACATTCTCAAGGGTGTTGACTGGGCCCATAGCCAGGCAGCGTTTATCATCAACATGAGCTTTGCGGGCCCTCGTGACCCGTTGCTGAGCCGCCTGATGAACGCCGCAGCAAAGAACGGCGTTATCCTGGTGGCGGCCGCTGGCAATGCGGGGGCCAAATCTCCCCCGCTTTACCCAGGGGCTGACGAGAACGCGCTGGCCGTTACCGCGACAGATTCACGCGACCGCGTATTCAAGCTCGCAAACCGGGGCAAATACATTGCCGTCGCAGCGCCAGGCGTTGACGTCCTCGTCCTGGCGCCGGGAAATTCCACGGTCATGACAAGCGGCACGTCGGTTGCCGCTGCCCATATTTCAGGCCTCGCGGCCCTTGCCATGGAGCGGGCCATCAAGATTGACGCAGCAGCTTTCCGGAGGATTCTGAAAGAAAGCGCAAGCAAGCTCCAGGCACCGCCAAATTCCGTTGGTGCCGGCCAGGCCGACGCCCTCAAACTCGTCGAAAAAGCAGCTGAACTCGACCCCAATCAAACCGCTCAGCAGTAAAAGGCGTGACCAGCTCGTTGAACTGAAAATTTTTTTATCCGTGTGTGAACCTTAGTAGACCCTCGTGACACCAATGATTACGGCGTGCCTGTTGTTGATCCGTTGGGCAGGGAGAGTTAAAAACAATGGTTAGGAAATCGCTTTTCATTTCACTGTTTTGCCTTCAGGCCCTTGGGCTGATTCCAGCAGCATCGGCCAGTGGCGACATCCTGTGCGGAAAGCCGCGCAGTGGCCAATTTGCCAATGAGCAGACGTGCACAAATGTGCTGCGTTTTCCAGATGGAAAAGCGGCGCCCGCAGCAATGCTGGATACGATACCCGAAACTTACCCCTGGCTCTTCCCTTTTTCCGAAGGAGCTGAAGCGCCCCAGCAGACGTTGAAGGTGACCGGAACCGATGAGGGCTTTTCAACTCTCCAATTCATCAACGGCTGGGCACCCTATGACACCACGGGGGCGGAGGCGACACAATTCCAGAAATTCAGCCGCGTGAAAGATATCCTGATCGAGACAGGAAATGGCCTCAGCCTGCGGCAAACACTGCAGGACACAGGCGACATACAGTTCATTTCCCTGCCCGAACCGGCTGAAGGATGGGTGAGCATCAAGGTTCTCTCGGTCTACCAAGGCGAAAGCGATATAGTGGCGTTGCGCTGGTTCTCCATTGCCTGGGAGAGTGACCTGTGATCAGAGCATCAACATTTTTCATTTCGTTTCTGCTGGCCCAGGTGGCTGCCTGTCAGGCTTTCGCGCAGACGGCGAGCAACGATATCGAGGTGCAGGGCAGCGACATCCTCAACGTCTGCCGCGAGATCCATCGCGCACCGCAGGCCCAGGAACCAGCATCTATAGTGACAGCGCAAGGCATCACCTTCAATTGCCGGCTTATAAACGCCAATGGATCGACGCTGGCGCAAGTCTCGCCGGAGGATGTCTGCGAACGGCTGACCGGCAGCCGGGAATGGTATCGCGGCGCCGGAACACAGGTTTTCTGCGCCGCTGACGGCGAGAAGACCAGGGCAGCGCGGGTGCCATGTCCCCGGCCGACCGATGAGCAAATCTATTCGGAGGACGTCTCGCGCGCCTGCCAAAAAGTCCATAGAACCGGCAACGCTTCCGCCGAGCCGTTGCGCATGTCAGTCAATGGACCTGAATTCAATTGCAGGCTGGTCAACAGTGCCGGATTCACCATAGCAGGTGTATCCCCCGAGCAGGTCTGCGAAGTGAAGACCGGGCGAAACCAATGGTGCTACACGGAAACTTCCAGCTATTGCCGTGGGGCAGATTATGTAGAGCCGATCAATCCGGGCCCCAATCCGTTGCCCGGCCCCGGCCCTGAGGCGCCCAAACCCGAGAAGCCCAAGGCTGAAGAAACTCCGCTGGAATCAAAAGCTGCGGACATCCAGTTCTGTAAGCCGGGAACGCCTGGCGGCGACGTAGTGGTGCGCATCACGGGTCCTCAGAAGCAGAGACCGGGATATGGGAATCTCATAAATCCCCTCGTCACCTGCGGCTCCGGCAAAGGCATGCCGGCGGAAGAACTTTGTCCATCAGTCACCGGCCGGGCAGATTGGTATATGTCGGCGAACGGCTTCAAGGTCACCAATGGCGTGCTGTGGCCGAACTGGATTGCCGTTTGCCGTGGTAACGGCCCGCGCCAGCGCATCGCGCATGCTGACATTGTGCGGGTCTGTCAGGCGCGCGGCTGGCGTTCGGCTAATAATGGAATCACGGCCAATCGGGAACCGGTATGTCACGACATGAAGGGTGGTGGAATGGAGCCCATCACTGTGCCCGACATCTGCAACACGCTTTTTGGCACTAGCGAGTGGAAAGTCATCGGCATTACTCATTGGTGCCTGCCATGAATCCCGACGCTGATCATCGCCTCCCGCATTTTCTTGTGAACCTTTTCTTCTCTCAGCGACACCAACAGCTGGATTGCCGTTTCAATGGGGGAGCAGCAATTTACCTCTAAGGAGACAATCATGAAAAAGACCAATGTTTCACACAAAATGCAAAGGAGAAAATCATGAAGACCAAGTTTCACCTGCTCGCCGGCGTCCTCATGCTCTCGGCGTCAATGCTTCCTGCTCATGCGGAAGACAGCGGATCAAATGTGATGTTCATCTTTGATTCGTCCGGCTCCATGAAAAAGTCGGTTGGGAACGGCGAAAGCCGCTCGGATGCCGCAAAACGCGCAATGGTTTCAGCCTTGACCGAAATGCCAGAGGGCACCAAACTTGGGCTCATGATGTATGGCCACCGGAAGGCCAAGGACTGTTCGGACATTGAGATCGTCGCCCCCATCGGCACAACAGATGGCAAGGGAATCTCCAATTCAATTCTGGCTAGCCAGCCGAAGGGCGAGACTCCCATTGCTGCAGCGCTCGAACGCGCCGCCCAGGAGGTCGATGGCGGTCGCCGTCGGACCGCCCACCGAGAATGTCGTCGTGACGCCCGCGTCCTGCAGGGCCACCGCGGTGCGCGCGGCCTGGCACCCGAGAACTCGCTGGCCGCGTTCGAGCAGGCGCTCAAGCTCGGCGTCACCACGCTGGAACTCGACATCGCGATCACGCGCGACGGCGTGCTCGTGATCCACCACGATCTCGCATTGAATCCGGCCTTCTCGCGCGACGGCCACGGCCGCTGGCTCGAGCAACCGAGCGCGCCGATCGCCACGATGAGCTGGGCCGAACTGCAAACCTACGACATCGGCCGCCTGCGGCCGGGCACGCGCTATGCGGCGCAGTATCCCGACCAGGTGGCGATCGACGGCACCCGCATTCCGCGGCTGGCCGACCTGTTCGAGATGGTCAGGCGCGGTGGCCACGACGGCGTGCGCTTCGCGATCGAGGCCAAGCTGAATCCGTTGCAACCCGACGCCACCCGGCCGCCCGAGGTGTTCGCGCAGATGCTGGTCGACGAGATCCGCAAGGCCGGCATGCAGCAGCGGGTGCAGATCCTGTCGTTCGACTGGCGCGCGCTGCAGGTCGTGCAGCGCATCGCCCCGGAGATGCCGACCGTCTACCTCACGGCGCAGCAGCGCTGGCTCGACAATGTGGCCGCCGACAAGCCCGAGGGCTCGCCGTGGACGGCCGGCTTCCAGCTGCGCGAGCACGGCTCGGTGCCGAAGATGATCAAGGCCGCCGGCGGTCGCATCTGGTCGGTCTACTTCGGCGACGTCGACGCCGCCAAGGTCAAGGAGGCGCAGGCGCTGGGCCTGAAGGTGCTGGTATGGACCGTCAACGACGCCACCACCATGGGCCGGATGATCGACCTCGGCGTCGACGGCCTGATCACCGACCGGCCGGACGTGGCGTCAGGGTTGCTGACCCAGCGAGGCATCCAGCCGCGCTGACGGCGCACGCCGCAGCGCCGGAGCCGTGCGCCGACGGCCGGGCCACATGCGGCGCAGTGTGTTGTCGCTCCGCACCGCGTGGTGGAACAGCGCCGCGGCCGCATGCAGTGCGATCAGGCCATAAGCCCAGTTGCCGATCAGTTTGTGCAGCGATTCGAGCTGCTTGGCCAGCTCCTTGTCGGGCGCCGTCAGCGCGGGCACGTCGAGGCCGAAGAACGGGATCGGTTTGCCGGCGGCGCCCAGCGTCACCCAACCCAGCAGCGGCATACCGATCAGCAACAGGTAGAGCACCCCATGCACGATGCCGGACAGTCGCGCCTGCCATTGCGCAGGCGGCGGCTCGATCGGCGGGCGGCCGGCCGAGGACAACCGGTGGGCCAACCGTAGCGCGGTCATGCCGAGGATCAACAAGCCGAGCATGAAGTGCGCGGCCTTCAGGCCCTCACGCGGCACAGTGCCCTTGGCAAACAGCACGCGCAACTCGATGCTGGCGAAGACCGCCACGCACACGGCCAGCGTGAGCCAGTGCATGGCGATGGTGAGGCGGTCGTAGCGGTCGGGTGATGGGTTCGGGCTCATGGCTCGCGCTCCAGGTGAAGAGCCGCGCATGGCGAACGCCGCCCGCGCCGGTGAGCCTGGCGTGAGCAGCGTTCGTGCCAATCGGCACGAACGCTGCAAGTCCTTGATTCGTATGACCGCGCGCGCCGCACGAGGCCCAGCACGCGACGGCGCTGGGGTAAATCACCCAATCACTGCGGGTCAAATCACCCGCTGCGTGGTCCTGTGCCCCGGTCGATCTGGGTGGTCCCGAGCGCCGCCGGCCCGGCGACGCACACCGGACCCGAAGCCGAATGGCAACCTGCTACAGCGGCGAGGTCTTGCGCTCGGCAGACGATTTGTCGGCCACCTTGGTGGTGGCCTTGCCGGCGGCGACCGGCGTGGCCTTCTTCGTCGACGCCGTCGCGGCGGGGGCTGCCTTGGCGGCCGCCATCGGCTTGCTCATCGGGGGCGCGGCCGCGTCCTTCACGTCGTCAGCGGGGCAGGCCAGCGCGGGGCCGGCAGCCACCAGCAGGGTCAACAGCAGGCTCTTCATGGAGCGCTCCCGGTTCGGTTGCACGAAGCGTGCAGATTAGCGCCTCGGTCAGCATTGCGAAAGCGGCTGCAACCTTCCTGCAAGGGTCTTTCGGGAGCGACATACGCGCTGCCCACGGTCGTGACGGACTCCCGCGACTGCCACCACATGTAACGGCGCCTCGCCCGCACAATGAAACCATGATGAACGCGCTGTCCAGCATCGCCCTCTCCGGCCTCGGCGCCGCCCAACTGCGCCTTGGCGCATCGGCGCACAACATCGCCAACACGCAGACGCCGGGTTTTCGCCGCCAGCTGGTGACGCAACAGTCGGTGCCCGAGGGCGGCGTCAACGCGAGCCTCACGCGAGCGCCGGCCGAAGGCGACGCGCTGGCCGAAGACCTGGTCGGCCAGATGAGCGCGGGTTACCAGTTCATCGCCAACCTGCGCGTGATCCAGACGCAGGACAAGCTGCTGGGCACGCTGCTCGACGACCGCGCCTGAGCCAACGCCTCAGGCGAAGCCCACCACGCGGTGCGGCGCATATGGCGCTTCGAGCGCCACGATCTCCTCGGCATTCAGCGCCAGCGACAGCGCGGCGACCGCATCGTCGAGGTGCGAGGTCTTCGACGCGCCGACGATCGGCGCGCTGACGCCGGGCTTCTGCAACAGCCAGGCCATCGCCACCTGGGCCATCGGCACGCCGCGCGCGGCGGCGACCCGCGCCACCTGCTCCGCCACGCGCCGGTCGGCGTCTTCGCTGTGCTGGAACAGCGACTGGCCGAACGCGTCGAGCTCGATGCGACGGGTGTGCTCGCCCCAGGGCCGTGCGAGCCGGCCGCGGGCCAGCGGACTCCACGGAATGACACCGATGCCCTGATCGAGGCACAGCGGCAGCATCTCGCGCTCCTCCTCGCGGTAGAGCAGGCTCAGCTCCGGCTGCATCGAGACGAACGACGTCCAGCCGCGCGACGCCGCCGCCGCATTGGCCTTCGCCAGCTGCCAGGCCCAGCCCGACGATGCGCCGATGTAGCGTGCCTTGCCGGCCTTGACCACGTCGTGCAGCGCCTCCATCGTCTCCTCGATCGGCGTGGCGGGGTCGAAGCGGTGTGTCTGGTAGAGATCCACATGGTCCATGCCCAGGCGACGCAGGCTGTTGTCGATCTCGGTGAAGATCGCCTTGCGCGACAGGCCGCCGATGTTGGGCCCCTTGCGCATCGGGTTGAACACCTTGGTGGCAACGACGATCTCGTCGCGGCGCGCGAACTCCTTCAGCGCCCGGCCGAGGAACTCCTCCGAAGTGCCCTCGGAGTACGCGTTGGCGGTATCGAAGAAGTTGATGCCCTGCTCGACGGCGTGGCGGATGATCGGCCGGCTCTGCTCCTCGGGCAGCGTCCAGGCGTGCGCGCCGCGCTCGGGCGTGCCGAAGGTCATGCAACCCAGACAGATGCGCGATACCTTGAGACCGGTGCGGCCGAGTTGGGTGAATTGCATGGCGGGCTTTCGAGTGAGTGCTCGGGCAGCCTACCCCAACCAGGGCAGCAGCGCCGCCCGCAAGGACTCACCCGACCGCAGGCCGCGGGCACGCGCCGCCTCGTTGAGCTGCGAGATCACGCCGCACGCCCAGCCGTCGAGCGCATCGCCGATGCGCGCCGAGCTATGCGCCACCGTGCCGGCGGGCACGCCGCGCCGCTGCAGCATCTCGAGTGCCGCGATGCCGGCACCGTCCTTGCCGACGCCGGCATCGTTGAAGAACACGGCCGCCAGCGGCAACGCGCAGGCGACCTCGCCTGACGAGGTGCCGCCGTGCGAGCCGGCGATCACGATCGCGCCGGCATCGTCGGCCTCGAGCTGCGTGATCGAGTCGATCAGCAGCACACGCCCTCTCGCGCCACGCGCGACCACCTGCTTGAGCATCCGGGCCAAGGCCTCCGTGCCGGCACTATGGCATGCCCGCCGTGGCGCGGGCATGATCGGCCCGCGAGAGGAGCCCGCGCGACCATGAGCGACACCGTCAACTTCACGCGCCGCCGCATCCGCAGCAACGGTGTGACGATCCAGTGCGCACTGGCCGGCAACGGGCCGGCGATCCTGCTGCTGCACGGCTACCCGCAAAGCCACGTGATGTGGCACCGCGTGGCACCCGCGCTCGCGCGGACGCACACGGTGGTCTGCGCCGACCTGCGCGGCTATGGCGACTCGTCCAAGCCGCGGGGCTTGCCGGACCACGGCAACTACAGCAAGCGCACGATGGCCGCCGACATGGTCGGCGTGATGCGTGCGCTCGGCCACGAGCGTTTCCACCTCGTCGGCCACGACCGCGGCGCGCGCGTCGCGCACCGGCTGGCGCGCGACCACGGCGTGCGCGTGCGGTCGCTGACGGTGCTCGACATCTCGCCGACGCTGAAGATGTACGACAGCACCTCGATGGCGTTCGCGCGCGCCTACTACCACTGGTTCCTGTTCATCCAGCCCGAGCCGGTGCCCGAGAAGATGGTGGCCGCAGTCGGCCTGGCCGGCATGTTCGGCCGCCAGGGCGTGATCCTCGGCAGCCCGAGCGACCTGTTCGCGCGGCGGGCGCTGGAGGAGTACGTCCGCTGCTTCGACGCGCGCATGATCCACGCCAGCTGCGAGGACTACCGCGCGTCGGCCGGCATCGACCTCGAACACGATCGGGCCGACCTGCTGCGCAAGCTCGCCATGCCGGTGCTGGCGATCTGGGGCACGCGCGGCGTGGTCGGGCGGCTCTTCGACTGCGCCGCCGACTGGCGCGAGGTGGCACACGACGTCACGGGCCTGGCCGTCGACAGCGGGCATTTCGTCGCCGAGGAGCGGCCCGACGAGGTGGTACAGGCGCTGCGCGCGTTCCTGCCGCGCGCGGCGTGAAACAAGCGCATGTCGGGGTCGGGCGGTTCCCCATGTTCAGGTGCTGCAAGCCTGCTACGCTGGCCGCCCGCGACGGTTGTCGTGCTGCAGAGTGCCGCTCGTGACGCCCCAATCTCATAGTCCATACGCGATATTCGCTCGGCCCCGTCGTGCCGTCCTGTGGCTCGCTGCCGCATGCCTGTTGCCGCCGGCGTTCGGCCAGAGCGTGCCGGCGAACGCGCCGATCCGGCTGATCGTGCCCTTCACGCCGGGCACCGGCATCGACCTGATCGCGCGCCAGATCGGCCCCAAGCTGAGCGAGCGTCTCGGCCGCCCGGTGGTGGTGGACAACCGCCCCGGTGCGTCGGGCAACGTGGGCACCGAGGCCGTCGTGCGCGCCGCACCGGACGGCAGCACGCTGCTGGTGACGGTGAACACGATGGTGATGAACCGTGCGCTCTACCCCAGGCTCGGCTTCGATCCGGTGAAGGACCTCGAACCGGTGTCGCTCACCAGCTGGGGTCAGCTGCTGCTGGTGGCCAGCAAGGCCTCGGGCATCCAGAGCGCGCGGGATCTGATCGCGCGCGCGAAGGCGCGGCCGGGTGCGCTGAACTACGGCTCGCCGGGCAACGGCACGCCGCACCACCTGTCGATGGAGCTGGTGAAGAACCAGGCCCGGGTGTTCATCACCCACATCCCGTATCGCGGCAGCGCGCCGGCGGTGACCGACTTGCTGGGTGGCCAGATCGACGTGATGTTCCTGCCGATCCACGTGGCCCTGCAGCACGTGAGGGCCGGTAACCTGTCGGCACTGGGCATCAGCAGCGACCGGCCGCACCCGTTGCTGCCCGAGGTGCCGCCGCTGCGCACGCTCAACCTCGGCAGTCTCGACGTCGACATGTGGTATGGCGTGCTCGCGCCCACCGGCACGCCGAAGGCCTTTACCGAGCGCCTGAACCAGGAATTGAAAGCCATCCTGGCGCTGCCGGAAGTGAAGACAGCGTTCGAGACGCAGGGCATGACGCCGGCCCACAGCAGCGCCGACGAGTTCCGTGCGCTGATCGCCAAGGACGCGGTGCGCTGGGCGGTGCTGATCCAGGCCCAGGCCATCAAGTCCGACTGACGTGCACCACCCCCGTAGCGCCTTCGGCGCCTCCCCCTCAAGGGGGCGCCCCCAGCGGACCGGCAGAGCCGGATCCGCGGCGGCCACTCGGTTGCGGCGGGTGCTAGCGCGAGACGTTCGCTCCTTGCGACGGAACTGCTAGTGGACATCGCGATCGTCGGTGCCGGCCTCGGCGGCCTGACCGCGGCCGCCGTGCTGCTGCAGCACGGCCACCGCGTGCGCGTCTACGAGCAGGCGGCGCAGCTCGGCGAGGTGGGCGCCGGCATCCAGATGAGCGCCAATGCGATGAAGGTGCTCGACGCGCTCGGCCTGCGCGCGCCGATCGAAAGCGTCGGCGTGCGGCCGAAGGCGTTCGAGTTCCGTCGCTTCGACAGCGGCGAGCTGCTGCACCGGCTGCCGCTCGGCGAGCCGCACGAGCAGCGCCACGGCGCGCCGTACTTCCAGATCCACCGCGGCGATCTGCACCTCGCGCTGCAGCAGGTGGTCGCCTCGCTCGATGCGCAGGCGATCGTGCTGAATGCCCGGCTGACCGCGCTCGACGAGGGCCCGGTGACGGTGACGCTGCGCTTCGACGGCGATACGCCGCCGGCGCAGGCCGAGCTGGTGGTCGGCGCCGACGGCATCAAGTCGGTCGTGCGGCGCGCCATCGTCGGCGACGACGCGCCGGTCTTCACCGGCCAGGTGGCTTGGCGGTGCACGGTGCCGATCGCGCGCATCGCGCCCGAGCTGCGCACCGACATCGTGTCCACCGTCTGGTGCGGGCCGCGCAACCACGCGGTGACCTACTACCTGCGCGGCGGCGAGCTGCTCAACTTCGTCGGCTGCGTCGAGCGGCCATGGGAGGAAGAGTCGTGGACCGCGCGCCGCCCGTGGGCCGAACTCGATGCCGACTACCAGGGCTGGCACCCGATGGTGCGCGCCGTGATTCACGCGGTGGACCGCGACGCGTGCTTTCGCTGGGCACTCAACAACCGCGCGGTGGCCACGCGCTGGAGCAGCGCGCGCTGCACGCTGCTGGGCGACGCGGTGCATGCGACGCTGCCCTACATGGCGCAGGGCGCGGCGATGGCGATCGAGGACGCGGCGGTGCTGGCCCGCGCGCTGGCGCTGCCGGCGCCGCTGGCCACACAGCTCGCGCGTTATGCCGCCCACCGCGTGCCGCGCACCACCCGCGTGGTGCGTGAATCCACCGAGATGGGCGAGCTCTATCACATCCAGGATGCGAGCCAGATGCGCCAGGCCTTCGTCGAGCGCGACATCGCGCGCTCGCGCAACGAGTGGCTCTACCCGTACGACCCCTGGCGCGTGGTGATCGACTGACGCGCCGGCGGCGGCCGGTCATTCGGCGCCATCACACCGACTGGGCGGCCGGCTCCGCAGCCGGCACCGGTAAGGTCGTGCCGTGCGGAAACAGCGCCGTCGCGGCGCGCGCGACGTGCTCGCGCAACCAGCGGTGCGCCGGATCGCGTTCGTGCCGCCGATGCCATAAGACGCCGACGTCGATGCGCGGCACCGTGAACGGCAGCGGGCGCATCACCAGATCTGCCGCGACGCCGCTGACCGGCACGTAGCTGCGCGGAAACACCGTCAACAGATCGGAGCGCTGCACCGCCTGGGCGGCGGTGGCGAAGTGGCTGATCGTCAGCACCACGCGGCGCTCGCGGCCAAGCGCGGCCAGCGCCTCGTCGACGAAGCCGTGGTTGCGGCCGGCGAAGCTGACCCGCACATGCCGCGCGTCGCAGTAGTCGTCGAGCTGCAGCGTGTCCCGGCGCGCCAGCGGATGGTCGCGCCGCATCACGCAGACGTAGTCGCAGGTGTACAGCGCGTCGATGCGGCATTCGTCGCGGCCGGCCGCGGCCGCCAGCGCGCGCGCCACGTCGGGGAAGAAGCCGAGTGCCATGTCGGCCGCGCCGCGCTCGAGCTGCACGCGTGGGTCGCGCGTGGCCAACGGCTCGACGCGCAGATCGACGCGTGCGCTCTCCTGCTCCAGCGTTTCGAGCAGGCGCGGCACCAGCACGGCCGCCGTGGCGTCGGCCATCACCAGCGTGAAGCTGCGCGCGTTGTGACGCGGGTCGAAGGCCTGAGGATCGAACACCTCGCGCAGGCCGTTCATCGCCACCCGCACCGCCGGCCACAGGCTCTCGGCATGCGCGGTCGGCGTCACGCCGCTGGAGCCGGGCACGAACAAGTCCTCGCCGGTGGCCTCGCGCAGCCGGCGCAAGGCATTGCTGACCGCCGGCTGCGACATCGACAACCGCGCTGCGGCCCGCGTGACATTGCGTTCGACCATCACGATGTCGAAGACGCGCAGCAGGTTGAGATCGAGTGTGCGGAAGTTCATGTTCAAGGCGCGTGGGCGGGCATTCGCTGACGTGATGGCCCGATTCGCACAAGCAATTTCCAAAGCATAGGTGGAAACCCTAGTATGACTCAGCGACCGCTGAATGGTCGCGACAACCCGAAAGGCCACCTGCCATGTCCTCCAACTCACGAATCACGGTCACGGTGCCCGCCCGAGTGGCCGCGCCACGCGGCTCGATCTGGGCTGCCGACGCCGCCGTCTGGTTGATGCACAAGCTGGGTGCAGCCGTGCACGCCCTCGGCGAGCCACGTTCGCACCGCGAAGCGGCCCGCTCGGCCGCCCAGCTGCTGCGCCTGGCCGCCGAGGTCGAAGCCGAGCAACCAGCACTGTCGTCTGAGCTGCGTGGCATCGCGATGCACGTGTCGTCCGTCGAGCAGGCGCAGGCGCCGGGTCGCAGCGCGGGCTTCGCGATGACGCCAGCCGCGCCGGGGAGCGCGGCATGAACGCGCTGTCGAAGGCACCGTCGGGCCTGGCCGGTCCCGCGATCGTGTCGCCGTACCGGCGGCTCTCGCCGAACCTGCTGCAATCGATCGGCCTGTCGATCTGGGGTGCCCTGGAGTCGTTCGGGCGGCGGCGGGCGATGCGCGAGTTGCACGAGCTGGCCGAGCGTTGGCAGTCGACCGACCCCGAACTAGCGCGCTGCCTGCGCGCGGCCGTGGACGATTCGTCTGCAAGCCCGCGGGGGTCGGCACGATGAACGCGGCCACCCTTTTCGGCGTGCTGAGCGCACAGCCGGCCCGCATGTTCGTCAGCGCGTCACTGCAGCGCGGCCTGCAAGCAGGCCGCCGCCTGTGGCGGGCGTCCGTCGCACGGCCACGCGATGCCGAGTCCGATGTACTGGCCGTGCGCGCACTGGCCGACCACTACCGCCGCATCGACCCCGGCTTCGCCGCCGACCTGTACGCAGCCGCCGACCGGCACGAGCTCGAGCACGACGGCGGGCGCTGACACGCGCTCGCGTGTCGCACCGCGGTGGCGGCCACAACGGCGCGCTGCCGGCGCCGCGGCGACGTTCGTGGTGCAATGACGACTCCCCGTCGTTCGTGGTCGCCGTAGCATGTCGCACACCCCCCGCCCCGTCGCCCTGCTGCTCAACGTGGCGCACGCGCTCGACCATCTGTTCCTGCTGGTGTTCGCGACCGCGGTCACCACCATCGCGCTGGAGTTCGGCTTTTCGCGCTGGGAAGACCTGATGCCCTACAGCGTCGGGGCCTTCGTGATGTTCGGCCTCGGCTCGATGCCGTCGGGCCGGCTCGGTGACCTGTGGGGGCGCCGGCGCATGATGCTGGTGTTCTTCTTCGGCATCGGCGCCTCGGCGCTGTTGGCGGCGTTGACGGTCAACGCCTGGCAGATGGCGGCCGCGCTGACGCTGATCGGCATCTTCGCGTCGATCTACCACCCGGTCGGCATTCCGATGCTGGTGCAACATGCCAAGAGTCCGGGCGCGACGATCGGCGTCAACGGACTGGCCGGGAACCTGGGCATCGCGGCGGCAGCCATCGTCACCGGCTTTCTGGTCAAGTGGGTCGGCTGGCGCGCTGCGTTCGTCGTGCCCGGCCTGGTGGCCATTGCCTGCGGCGTGCTGTTCGCGCGCATCGCGCCGCACGAGACGGAGCCGCCGGCCACACGTGGCCGCAAGTCGGCGGTCGAGCTGCCGGCAGCGATGCTGGCGCGCGTGTTCACCGTGATGACCGCAGCGGCGGCCACCGCCAGCCTGCTGTTCAACCTGACTACCAACGGCAACGGCCAGTTGCTGGCCGAACGCATGCGCGGTGTCATCGACGACCCGGCCACGCTGGGCATGCTGCTGGCCGGCGTGTATGCGCTGTCATCACTGGCACAGGTGGTGGTCGGCCGGCTGATCGACCGCGTGCCGCTGAAGCGCCTGTATCTCACCGTGGCGCTGGCCCAGGCGCCGCTTTTGGCGCTGGCCGCCTATGCGCAGGGCTGGTGGCTCTATGCGGCGCTGACCGGCGTGATGATCCTGATCTTCGGCGCGATCCCGTTCACCGACGCGATGATCGTGCGCTACGTCGACGACCGCATGCGCTCGCGCGTCGCCGGCATGCGGCTCACCGTGTCGATCGGCATCAGCTCGCTGGCGGTGTGGCTGCTCGGCCCGGTGGTCAAGGCCGGCGGTTTTCACACGTTGATGCTGGCGATGGCGGGCATCGCGTTGTGCACCACCGCGATCGTGGCCTGGCTGCCCGGCGAGGCGGCGACGCGCCGCGCGGCCGCGGCGCTCGCCTCGGGCTGAGGCGTCACTGGCTCGTCAGGTACAGGTGCAGCGCACGCAGGTCGGTGTCGCTCATCTTGGCCAGTGAATCGAACGGCATCACCCGGACCGCGCTGCCATCGGGCCGCTTGCCGCTGCGCAACATCACCATCAGCGCCTCGGGCTGCGCATAACGATCGGCCATCACGTTGCCGGGCCCCGAGCGCAGGCGTGCCGCCGCCGGCCAGTCCGGCGGACCGCCGGGCACCGGGCCCCCTTCGAGCGCCGGCCCGTGGCAGCCCAGGCACATGGCCGCCACGTACTGGCCGTGCGCCACCGTCACCCCCTCGGCCACCGGCTCACTGGGCGGTAGCCGATGATCGATCTTGGCAGCGGCGTCGGTGATCGCGCCGAAGCCGTAGAGCACGCGCACCGGCAGCGGCAGCTGGATCAGCGCCGGCGCGCCGGCCACCGCCGGCAGCCTGGTCACGTAGGCCACCAATGCCGCCAGGTCGGCATCGGTGAAGCGGTTGTAGTCCTCGCTCGGCATGATCAGCGCCGGCCGGCCGTCGCGCTTGACGCCATGGCGCACGATGCGGTCCCAGTCGGCCATTGCGTAGCCCGTGACAACGCTGCCGGCCCCCGGTGCGATGTGGGCGCCGCGCACCTTGAGCCCGTTGTCGCTGTCGATGAAGACCTTGCCCGCCCCGTCGGCCCCATGGCACTCGGCGCACCCGCGGGTCGTGTAGAGGTAACGGCCGCGTTCGACCGCCGCGGTGTCGGCGATGGCCGCGGCCGCAGTCATGGCGGGCAATTCGACCACGCGATCACGCAACCGCTCGGCGCGCCAGGCGCCGAGCGCCACGGCCAGCGCCGCAGCCACCACCAGCAGGCCGACGCCGATCAGGGCGCGGCGCATCCAGGTTCTCAACATCGCGTTTCTCCAGCAGATCAGCCGCCGTCCTGCGGCGGCTTGGGGTTCAGGATTGAGCGCGCGCAGCGCGGCGCTCACACAAGCGATGGCGCCGCCGCCACCGCCGGACGCTGCAGCGCACCGGCCAGCTTGGTCCAGGCGCCGACGTCGAGCAGCTCGCGCGCGCCGACCAGCAAGTTGGCAAAGGCGTCGGGCGGCACGTGGCGCTGCAGCTCGGCGTAAAGCTGCGCGCGCTCGGCCGGCGGCAGCGCGAGCGTCAGCCAGCGCAGTGTCTGCGCCTGCTCGACCGGGCCGACCGAGGCGAGGATGCGCTGGTGCACCACGCCGAGCTCGGCGTCTCCGTAGCCGTCCCACAACAAGGCGTTGTGCGCGCTCTCCTCGAGCTGCATGTGCATGAAGTTCTCGGCCACGAAGAGCGCCAGGTGCCGGTACAACCGCAGTGCGGCGGCAACGTCGGGCGCTGCGCGCACGGCAGCGGATTCGCTGCGCAGCGCGGCGATCGACTCCAGGTGCTGCTGGTGCTCGGCGGCCACGCGCTGGGTGCCACCGGGCTGCAGCGCCTCGATCGCCGGGTGCACGATGCGGTTCTCGTGCAGCAGGTGGCGATGACACAGATCGAGCAGCGTGTCGAGCTGGTCCAGCGTCTGCGCCACCTCGCGCGGCTCGTCCACGTCGAGCCGGCCGACGCGGCCCAGCGTGTCGCACATGAACAGGCGTAGCGCACGATGGATCGGTGTGTACAGGTCCTGCCGGGGTGGGCGGGCGGCGTTGGCGGCGTGCGGCGGGGCGATGGTGTCGAGTGCGGTGTTCATGGCTGGGCGGTGCGGTTCGACGCAGGTTCGTGACGCGAGGCCGCCACTGTGCGCAAAGCCGGCGCCTGGCGCATCGGCCAAAGGAGCCATCCACCGGGCCCATGCGGCTGGCCCGACCTCACGCAGCGGCTAGCGCTGGCCGCGAAACCAGGCCGCGGCCTGGCCCCGCGAGCCGACCGCCAGCTTGTCGAGGATGTTGGCGACGTGGCGCTTCACGGTATGCGGGCTCAGGTCGAACGCCCGCGCGATCAGCTTGTTGCTGTCGCCGGCGGCGATGCGCGCCAGCACTTCGACCTCGCGTTCGCTCAACGGGCCGGCCGCCGGGCGGGTGCCGGAGCTCGCCTGGGCAGGCGTCGCGACCGGCTGACGCAGCGCGGCCGCGCGCGCGGCCCACTGGCCGAGCGTGGCACGCGCCGCCGCGTCGAGCGCATCGCCCCAGCCCGCACGGGCCAGATCGGCCAGCAGGGCCGGCCCGACGATCAGCACCGCCGCCACGTCGACATCACCGGCATGGCGCGCCCACAGCGGCTGCAGTGCGGCCGCGGCGGCCGGCAGGTCACCCTGGCGCTGGCGCACCCAGGCCACGCGCAGCCGCAACTCGGTGGCCTGGCCCAGCACCTCGAGCGCCATGCCGATCCGCTGCAACTGGCTGGCAAACGCGTCGGCCGCCGCTGCGTGGTCACCGGCCAGCCAGGCCAGGTAACCCGGCAGCGGCTCGCGCTGCAATCGGAACACCGGGCGTTCGCGCGGATCCTGCCGGTGCTGCACCTGCTCGAACAACACGCGCGCCTGCTCGGTCTCGCCGGCGCACAGCAGCCAGCGCGCCAGGATGTAGAACTCGGTGCCCATGCGCGGCGCGATCGACGCCTCCTGGCCCCAGCGCTGCAGCGTGTCGTGCAGCGTCTGGGCGTCGCGCCGAAAGGCCGGCAGATCGCCGCACAGGGCCTGCCCGAGCGACAGCACGACATGGGTGTGCAGCGTGGCCCGCAGCGGATAGTCGCGCCAGCGCACCTCGGCGGCCACGTCCTGCAGCACGCGCACGCCGGCCGCCACGTCGCCCGCCCACACGCGCAACGCGCCTTGCAGGCCGCGCGCCAGCATGCGCAGCTCGCCGGGACCCTCCTCGGTACGGTCGAGCACACCCTGGACGTAGCGAAGCAGCGGCAGGCGCGCCGCCGGCAGGCCCACATAGACCGGCAGCGGCACGCACTGGTACCACAGGTCGGGCGAGCAGCCGCGCTCCAGCAGCTCGAGCTGATCTGCCAGCAGTGCGGGCAGTTGGTCGAAACGGGCGTCGTCGAATGCCAGCCACACCTGCACCAGCGACAGCAGTTCGCGCGGAAAGGCCTCGCCGGTGGCGTCCGCCTGCGGGCGCTCACGCTGCAGGTCGGCCAGCTGGGCGTCGCTGTCACCGCGCTGGCCGCCGCCGCGCAACGCGATCACGCGGTAGGCACGGGCCAGGCGGGCGTCGGCCTCGCGCCCGGCGGCGGCGAAGCCCGCCGCGGCCAGGTCGGCATGGGCCAGCATCTCGGCCCAGCGCCAGCGTGCCCAGCCGACCAGCACGCCGACCAGCTGCAGGTCGGGCAGCTGCGCGCGCTGCTCGGCGGGAAAAGCCTCGATCGCGCGCGCCACGTCGTTGACGACGCCGGCCGTCAGCAGCGTAGGCGCATGCTGGCGCAGCGTGGCGGCCGCCTCGTGCCAGCACCCGGCGCGCCACAGCAGGGCCACCTTGCGCAACGGGTCGGGCTCGCCGGCGGCGGCCCGCTGCAGCAGCAGCGGCAACTCGGCCGGATGCTCGCGCGCGAGCCGTTGTTCCAGCGCGGCACGAAACAGGTCGTGCAGCCGTAACGCCGGTTCCTCGCCGGCCATGACGCTGACGAACAGGCCGGCGCGCTCGATCTGCTCGAGCCGCAACGCCGACTGCACGTCGCCCGACACCGCGGCACAGCGCGCAGCGGTGAGCTCGGTCAGCACCGCGGTGCGCAGCAGGAAGTCGCGCAGCGCGGGCTCGAGCCGGTCGAGCACCTCGGCGGCGAGGAAGTCGAACACATGGCGGTCGATCGTCCATTGCGCAGCGGCCAACGCCTGCGTGCCCGCCGCGCCGCCCAGCACGTTGATCGCCAGCCGCAAGCCGACCGGCCAGCCCTGCGTGCGCTCGACCAGCGCCTCGGCGGTGGCCGCGTCGAGCCCGGACTGGGCGAACAGCGCGCGGCCCTCGTCGCGCGCAAAGCGCAGCGCGTCGAAGCGGAATTCGGCCACCTGGCCCAGCGCGCGCAGCCGCGCCAGCGCGATCGGCGGATCCACCCGGGTCGCGATGCACAACGTCCACTGCGGGGCCAGCCGCTCCAGCAGTTGATCGACGAACTCGCTCACCTCGGGGTGGTCGATGCGGTGCAGGTCGTCGACCACGATCACGCCGTGCGGCACCTCGCACGCCGCCAGCGCGTTGATCACTTCGGTGGCCAGGGCACGGCGGCCCGCGGGACCGAGTGTCGACCGCGAGGCGGTCTCGATCAAGGTGTCCGGCTCGACCCGCCAGGGCGGGTCGAACGGCTCCAGCGCCGCCACCAGGCAGGCCAGCAGTTGCGGCGGCGTATCGCCCTCGTCGCACGAGACCCAGGCCACCGCGGTGCCCACGGGCAGGCGCTGCACCTGGCGCGCCAGGGCCGTGGTCTTGCCGAAGCCGGCGGCCGCCGACACCAGCACCAGGCGCTGCGTCAGCAGTGCGTCGCCCAGGCGCCGCTCCAGCGCCGGCCGTTCGACCAGCGCGCCGGGCCGCGGCCGCGGCGGCTGCACCTTGGTGCTGGCGAAACGGCGGGGCGGCTCGCGCATGCCGCAATTGTGCCGAGCGACGCGCTCGTCACACCGTCGTCAGGGCCTGCGCCAGATCGGCCTGCAGGTCCTGCGTGCCCTCGACGCCGACCGACAGGCGTACCGCGTTCGGCGCGATGCCGGCCACGCGCATCTGCTCGTCGTTCATCGTGCCGGCCCACATGGCGGCGGCGTGCACGACCAGGCTCTCGACGCCGCCCAGGCTGACCGCCTGGCGCGGCAGCGTCAGCGCGTGCACGAAGCGGCTGGCGGCGTCGTAGCCGCCGCGCACCACGATATTCATCACCCCGCCATAGCCGGTCATCTGCGTGCGCGCCAGCGCGTGCTGCGGATGCGACTCGAGGCCGGGATGGAACACGCGCTCGATCTTCGGCTGCTGCTCGAGCCAGCGCGCCAGCGCGAGCGCACTGGCGTTGTGCTGGCGCACGCGCAGCGCCAGCGTGCGCAGCCCGCGCAGCAGCAGCCAGGCGTCCATCGGGCTCAGCGTGGCGCCCAGGCAGATCTGCGTCTGCCACAGCGCGTCGATCAGCGCGCGCGATCCGACCACCGCGCCGGCGGTGATGTCGTGGTGGCCGCCGAGGTACTTGGTCGCGCTGTGCACGACGAGGTCGACGCCGTGGCCGAGCGGCTGCTGGTTGATCGGGCTGGCGAAGGTGTTGTCGCACACCGTCAGCGCGTCCTGCGCGCGGGCCAGCGCGGCCACGCCGGCCAGGTCGGTAAGCGCGCAGGTGGGATTCACCGGCGTCTCGGTGACGACCAGCCGTGTGCCGGGCACGATGGCGCGCCGCCAGGCGTCGAGGTCGGTCTGGTCGACCAGCGTGCAGCGCACGCCGAAGCGCGGCAGCAACTCCGCGAAGTGCTTGGCGCTGCCCATGTAGTGGTTGGTCTGCGCCACCACGTGGTCGCCCGCCTTCAGCAGGCCCAGCAGCACCAGCGAGATCGCCCCCATGCCCGAGGCGGTGACCAGCGCGTCGTGGCTGTCGGCGTCGCCGCCCTCGAGCGCGACAAGCTGCGCCGCCACCTGCTCGTGCAGCGGGTTGCCGTAGCGCGTGTAGTAGCGGCTGTGACGCGACTGGCTGGCCATCGCGGCGAACTCGGCGGCGTCGCGCGCCGCGAAGGTGGCGCTGTAGACGATCGGCGGCACCAGGGCCGAGTCGTCGCCGGCACGCACAGGCGCGCCCTGCGCGCAGACCGTCTCGGGGCTGAAAGCTCGGTTCATCGAGGACTCCATGTCGTGCTCGGCCAATGCGCATCATGCCGCGGGCGCGGCAGCGCCTGGAGCCTGCCGCACAATCGCGCCGCGGCCCGCCCGGCTTGCGCCGCCGCGGCCACTCCACACGACATGACCTCGGCCGACGACAACACACCCCGACCCGTGCCCGTGGCCTTCGTGCTCGCCTGGGCGCTGTTCTGGCTGTTGATGCTGACGATCGCCGTGCAGGACCATCTGCGCGAACCCGGCGCCGCGTGGTGGAAGCCGCTGCTGTGGGAGGGCAGTTCGTGCCTAGCCGCCAGTGCGATGCTGGCGCTGCGATGGCGTGCGTCGACGCGACTCGACGCCTTCTTGCCTCGACCGCTGCACTGGTTTGCGCGCCACCTGCTCTGGCTGCCGCTGCTGGCACCCGCCTTCGTGGTGGCGATCTACGCCATGCGCCACGGCGTGTTCGCGCTGCTTGGCGAGCCGTACCGACATGCACCGTGGGGAGAGGTGTTCCTCTACGAGTGCACCAAGTTCGCGCTCTTCTACCTGCTGTTCGTGGCCGTGGTGTTCGGCCTGCGCACCCATGCGGCACTCGCCGAACAACGGCTGCGCACGCAGCAGGCCCAACTCGCCCAGCTGACGCAGCAGCTGGAGCCGCACTTCCTGTTCAACGCGCTGAATACCATCGCCGCGACGATCCACGGCGACCCCGATCGCGCCGATGCGCTGCTGACCAAGCTGGCCGCCCTTCTGCGCGCCACCACCGATCTGACGCGACGACCGTCGTGCACGCTGGCAGAAGAGCTCGAGCTGCTGCAGGGGTATGCCGCGATCATGGTCGAACGATTCGGCGATCGCGTGACGCTGCATTGGGCGATCGACGACGCGGCGCGCGGTTGCCGCGTGCCCACGCTGGCGGTGCAGCCGCTGCTGGAGAACGCCTTCCGCCACGCGGTGGAGCGCTCGAGCGAACCGACCGAGCTGTGGGTGCGCGCGCGCTGCGAGGGAGCTCGGCTGCGCGTGGAGGTGGAGCAGAGCCGCGGCGAGCTGTCCGCGACAGCGGTGCCGGGCGTGGGTCTGGACACCCTGCGCCAGCGGCTGCACTCGCTTCATGGCTCACGCGCGATCGTCGGGCTCGAGGCACGTTCGCCCGCCGGCGCGCGGGCCTGGTTCGAACTGCCCTGCGAGCGCTCATGACAGCGCCGCTGCGCGTGCTGCTGGTGGACGACGAAGCGCCGGCGCGCGCGCGGCTGAAGCGGCTGCTGCTCGCGCATCCCGAGGTGCAGGTGATCGCCGAGGCGCGCGATGGTGCGCAGGCCCTGCAGCTCGTCGAGCAGCAGCGGCCCGACGCCCTGTTTCTCGACGTGCAGATGCCCGACGTCGACGGCCTCGCGGTGGCCGCGTCGCTGCCCGAGCCGGCACCGGCAATCGTGTTCGTCAGCGCCTTCGACCACTATGCACTGCGCGCCTTCGACGCCGCGGCGATCGACTATCTGCTCAAGCCGGCCGATGCCGCCCACGTGGCGCGCGCGGTGCGGCGGCTGCACGCGCGCCCGGCATCACCGCGCGCCGGCGCGCGGCCGCCGCCGGCCCAGCTGTTGATCGTCGAGCGCGGCCGCACCCGGGTGATCGCGGTGGCGGCGATCCAATGGCTGGAGGCCGCCGACAACTACGTGGCGCTGCACCTGGCCGAACCTGCGGGCGACAACGCGCCACTGATGCGGCGCACGCTGGCCGCATTGCTGGCCGACCTGGGCGACGGCTTCGTGCGCACGCAACGCGGCGCGGCGGTGGCACTGGCGCAGGTGCGCGAGGTGGTGCCGCTCGGCAAGGGTGACGCACAGGTGCACCTGGCCGGCGGTGCGGTGGTGCCCTGCAGTCGACAACACCGGATCGGCCTGATGCAGCGACTGGCCGAACGCGGCTGACGCGCGGCCCGGCGCCCGGCGCTGCGTCGGCGAGCGCCGTTTCGCCCCGCGGTGGGCCCGCTTCGTCCCGGTGCGCTGGTGCGTGCAGCACAGACGCTCGACGATTGTCGGCACCCCATCCGCAGATGCGATTGCAGGCCATGACTTCTCCCGCCCCGAACGCCGCGCCGCCTGCGCAGCGGCTGCTCTTCCTCGATGCCCTGCGCATCGCCGCCTTCGCGCTGCTGGTGCTCTACCACGTGGGCATGTACTACGTGAGCTGGGACTGGCACGTGAAGAGCCCGCACGCCAGCACCGCGCTGGAGCCGTGGATGCGGCTCAGTTCGCCGTGGCGGCTGTCGCTGCTGTTCCTGCTGTCGGGGGTGGCCACCTCGATGATGCTGCGGCGCGACGGCGCCAGCGCGGTGCTGCTCGGCGCGCGGATGCGCCGGCTCGGGCTGCCGCTGCTGCTCGGCCTGGCGGTCGTGGTGGCGCCGCAGGCGTACTTCGAGGTGCAGCAGCGCCACGGCTTCGCCGGCAGTTACCTCGACTTCCTGCCGCTGTACTTCAGCGGCTACGGCGGCTTTTGCCGTGCAGGAGCAGGCTGCTTGGTGCTGCCGACCTGGAACCACCTCTGGTTCGTCGCCTACCTGCTCGTCTACACGCTGATCGTGGTGGCGCTGGCGCCCAAGCCGCGCGTGGCCGAAGCCGCGCGGGCCGAACCCTCGCGCGCCGCGGTCGTGGCCCTGCTGCTCGGCCCGTGGTTCGTGCTGTGGGTGTTGCGCATGACACTGTTCCCGCTGTTCGGCAGCAACCACGCGATGCTGCGCGACTGGTACGACCACACGTTGTACTTCGGCATGTTCCTGTTCGGCTTCACGCTGTTGTCGGGAACGAACGGCGCCGAGCAACTCGGCGCTTACGCCGTCAAGATCGTGGGGCCCACCGACGGTCTCACCGCCGGCGAATACAAGGACACGATCACGTACACGATTTCGCCCTGACGAGGGCATCCGCAATTCCGGGCTGGGAATCCGCCGGGATAAACACTGCACGGGAAGAACTCGACAAGAGCGCCCATGCGGATCGAAGTGCCTACCCCCTCATCTTTGATTAAATTGGAGAGCTATATGCGTAAACTTCTTCTGGCCACCGCAGCGTTTGCGTTCGTCGGCGCCGGTTCGGCCCTGGCCGATGGCAAAACGGTCGAGTTCAACTTGTCGAGCTCGCTTGGCAAAACGTGCACGATTGCGGCTGACTCCACCAATCTCACTGTGGGCCCGCTGGCGTCCGCAAGCGCGCAAGGCGACTTCTCGACGAATTGCAACTTCGAGGCAGCCGACTTGACATTGACGTTCACCAGCACGAACGGCGGCCTCAAGAACCCCGTCGAAGGCAACACCGAGCTGTACAACATCACCTTCGACGGCGAGACCTTCGACTCCGACGAAGCCAAAACCGGTTCCGTGCTCGTGCGTCCGTCCGGCCTGTTCGCCAATCAACCGATCGCCCGCAGCTTTGTGGTCGCCCTTCAGTCGGATCTGACCATCGCCGGCGAATATTCG